>NZ_JBAJEY010000002.1:0-460000 GCF_039822285.1 Thiofaba sp. EF100
CCTCGCCCCCATTATGGGACTTCTCTGAAGTGTCCGTGCTATCGGGGTAGAACCCGGAGGTGATTTCGATAATCAGGCAGGGGTTGGTGCGGTAGTAGGGCGATTCGCGGTCATTCGAGTCGCAGGTCAGCACAAGGTCGGGGTAGTAGAAATAGGTATCCCCATCGTCCATGACCTTGACCTTCATATCGGCCATGAAGAGCTGGCAGCCGCGCTTGCGGGCGTGGGGGTAGAGCTGGGCTCCGAGGGCCATCGCGACCAGGCCATGCCGGTCGCTCGCGCCGGCCATGGCCACGACCTCGCCGGCGAGGTATTCGTGCTTGATGCGGCTTTCGAGTTCGCCTTCGAGGTATTCTTCAACGCTTAGTTGGAGTTTCTGCACCAGGGCATGCATGGCTCGTGCTCCTCACTTGGACTTTGCGGGGTAGGAGGCCCGCCCTCGGGCCGATGGCCCGCGCTTGATAGGCCTGTCGCGGCGAGGGCGCCGCTCCTACACGGGGGTTCCGAACGATGGATCGGGTTCATGCGATTGTCCAGGCCCTCAACACCCTACCACCCCGCCGCGCCTTACGTTAAGGTTGCCTGTGGTTTTGTCGGGTTTTGCATAGGGATGATCTCATGGCTCAAGCCCCCGTATTGACGGGTCTGCCCAGGCAGTTGGTGCAAGCGGGTCTTCTCGCCGAGGAGGCGGCCAGCCGGGCCTTTGCCGA
This sequence comes from Thiofaba sp. EF100, assembly GCF_039822285.1. Classification (NCBI taxonomy): domain Bacteria; kingdom Pseudomonadati; phylum Pseudomonadota; class Gammaproteobacteria; order Chromatiales; family Halothiobacillaceae; genus Thiofaba; species Thiofaba sp. EF100. The sequence goes on from NZ_JBAJEY010000002.1 coordinate 711, forward strand.
GGCGCTGAAAACCAAGCAGTCCTTCCTGCACGTGCTGGCGGCCGAGGGTAAGGTTGATCTTGGCCGAGCGGCGGAGATCGTGGCGTTGGAGTTCGGCCTACCGCTGGTGGAGCTGGAGGCTTTCGACCCCGCGCAACTGCCGCTGCAGGCGGTGAAGGAGGACCTGCTGCGCAAGCACAAGGTCCTGCCCCTGCATCAGCGCGGACGCAAGCTGTTCGTGGCGGCGGCGGACCCCACCCAACAGCAGGCGCTGGACGAGATCCGTTTCGCCTCCGGCCTTGCCATCGAGCCGGTCATTGCCCCGGCGGACAAGCTCGCCACCCTGCTCGAGAAGCTGCTGGAGAGCAGCAGCTCGGCGTCGATGATGCATGGGCTGGATGATGACCTCGGTGAGTTGGACGTGGTGGAGGAGGCCGAGGCAGGCAAGGTTGCCGAGGCGGATGTCTCCGACGCCCCGGTGGTCAAGTTCGTCAACGGCATCCTCATGCAGGCGATCCAGAAGGGGGCGTCCGACATCCACTTCGAGCCCTATGAGCACACTTTCCGCGTGCGTTTTCGCATCGACGGTGAGCTGCGGGAGATCGCCTCCGGTCCCCAGCTCAAGGGCTGGTCGGAGCGGATCATCGCCCGGGTGAAGGTGATGAGCCGGATGGACATTGCCGAGCGCCGCGTGCCGCAGGACGGACGGATCAAGCTGGCGGTGTCCAAGACCCGCGCCATCGACTTCCGCGTGAATTCCTGCCCCACCCTGTTTGGCGAGAAGGTGGTGCTGCGTATCCTCGACCCGTCCAGCGCCAAGCTCGGCATTGACGCGCTGGGTTATGAGCCGGAGCAGAAGCAGTTCTACCTCAATGCGCTGAAGAAGCCCTACGGCATGATCCTGGTGACCGGCCCGACGGGCTCAGGTAAGACGGTGAGTCTGTACACGGGCCTGAACATCCTGAACACCGAGGATCGCAACATCTCGACCGCCGAGGACCCGGCGGAGATCAACATGCCGGGCGTCAACCAGGTGAACGTCAATCCGAAGGCGGGCCTGACCTTTGCCGAGGCGCTGCGCGCCTTCCTGCGCCAGGACCCGGACGTGATCATGGTGGGCGAGATCCGCGACCTGGAAACCGCCGAGATCGCGATCAAGGCGGCCCAGACCGGTCACCTGGTGCTCTCCACCCTGCACACCAACGACGCGCCGCAGACCCTCACCCGCCTGGCCAACATGGGGGTGCCGCCTTACAACATCGCAGGCTCGGTCATCCTCATCATTGCCCAGCGCCTGGCGCGCAAGCTGTGCCCCATCTGCAAGACCGAGGACAAGGTGCCGCGTGATGAACTGCTGCGTGAGGGCTTTACTCCAGTCGACATCGACAAGGGGATGACGATCTACAAGGCCGTGGGCTGCGAGCAGTGCAACAATGGCTACAAGGGCCGCACCGGCATCTATCAGGTGATGCCGATCTCCGAGGAGATGCAGCGCCTGATCATGTCCGGCGCCACCTCCATCGACCTCGCCGACCAGGCGCGCAAGGAAGGCATCCCCAACCTGCGCGAGGCGGGGCTTTTGAAGGTGAAGGCGGGCATCATCAGCCTGGAAGAGCTGAACAACGTGACGAAGGACTGAGAAACGCCGAACCCTCCCGGATGTGGCGCGTCCCCTCCCCCCTGGCGGGGGAGGGTTAGGGAGAGGGGAGCACGTTGCAACGAGTTATCACCCTCTCCCCCAACCCCTCCCCCATCAAGGGGGAGGGGAGAAGCCTCGGGTGAGACAGGGCATCCTAAACACCGCGCTATCAGGGCCAAGACACTGGGCCTACAATCAGCGGGCACACAAGCATGAGGCAAGCCATGGCACAGGCAGGCGAGAACAAGATCACCTTCGTCTGGGAAGGGAAGGACAAGACCGGCAGGCGCATCCAGGGCGAGGTGCTCGCCATCAGCGAGATGCAGGCGCGCAATATCCTGCGCCAGCAGGGCACCCTGCCGCTGAAGATCAAGAAAAAGCCCAAGCCCTTGATCGGCGGCAAGGGCAAGAAGATCAAGCCCGCCCACATCGCCGCCTTCACCCGCCAGCTCGCCACCATGCTCCAGGCCGGGATGCCGCTGTTGCAGGGTCTGGAGATCATCGCCCAGAGCGCGGAGCTGCCCGCCATGGCCAAGCTGGTCAATGAGATCAAGGACGACGTGGCGGGCGGTATCTCGCTAGGCAATGCCCTGGCCCGCCACCCCCTCTACTTCGACAAGCTGTATGTCAGCCTGGTCAAGGCCGGGGAGGATGCCGGCGCGCTGGAGGCCATCCTCGAGCGCATCGCGGTGTACAAGGAGAAGACCGAGAGCCTGAAGAAGAAGATCAAGAAGGCCCTGTTCTATCCGGCCGCGGTGCTGGTGGTGGCCTTCATCGTCACCGCCATCCTGCTGATCTTTGTCATCCCGCAGTTCAAGGACCTGTTCTCCAGCTTCGGCGCCGACCTGCCGGCCTTCACCCTGATGGTGATCGGCCTCTCGGAGATCTTCCAGCAGTACTGGTGGGTGATCTTTGGCAGCATCGGCGTGGCGATTTATGCCTTTTTCTTCTTCAAGAAACGCTCCCAGGCCTTCAATCAGGCCCTGGACCGGCTGGTGCTGCGCCTGCCACTGGTTGGCCCGCTGACCCATAAGGCGGCCATCGCGCGCTTTGCCCGCACCCTCTCGACCATGTTCGCCGCCGGCGTGCCGTTGGTGGAGGCCATGTCCTCGGTGGCCGGGGCCACCGGCAACCATGTGTACGAGAAAGCGGTGCTGGAGATGCGCGACATGACCGCACAGGGCCAGCAGATGCGCATTTCCATGCAGCAGTCCGGCCTGTTTCCCATGATGGTGGTGCAGATGGTGGGCATCGGCGAGGAGACGGGCGAGCTGGACAAGATGCTCAGCAAGGTCGCCGACATCTACGAGGAGGAGGTGGACAACATGGTCAGCGCGCTCTCCAGCCTGATGGAGCCGATGATCATGGCCTTCCTCGGCGTGGTGGTCGGCGGTCTTGTGATCGCCATGTACCTGCCGATCTTCAAGCTCGGCTCGGTGGTGTAAGGTCATGGACGCCCTGCTCCACGCCCTCGAAACCTCCCCCGTCCTGCTCTACACCAGCCTGGCCGTGCTCGGCTTGATGGTGGGCAGCTTCCTCAACGTAGTCATCCTGCGCCTGCCGAAGATGCTGGAGGCGCGCTGGAAGGCCGAGTGCCAGGAATTCCTCGGCCAGCCGGTGGACGAGGCCGACGGCCAGCGCTTCAACCTCGCCATCCCGGCCTCGCACTGCCCAGCTTGCGGACATGCCTTGCGCTGGTGGGAAAACCTGCCGCTCATCAGCTACCTTTGGCTGCGCGGGCGCTGCGCCCACTGCAAGACGCGCATCTCGCCGCAGTACCCGCTGGTCGAGGCTGCCTCGGCGGGCCTGACGGTGCTGACCGCCAGCCAGGTCCCGTTCGGCTGGCCCCTACTGCTCGCGCTGGTGTTCGTCTGGGTGCTGCTGGCGCTGACGGTCATCGACCTCAACACCATGCTCCTGCCGGACCAGCTCACCCTGCCGCTCTTGTGGCTGGGGCTGCTGCTCAACGTGGGCGGCCTGTTCGCGTCCCTGCCGGATGCGGTGATCGGCGCGGCGGCAGGGTATCTTGCGCTGTGGGCGGTGTACCACGGCTTTCGCCTGCTCACCGGCAAGGAGGGGATGGGCTACGGCGACTTCAAACTCCTGGGCGCGCTCGGGGCGTGGATGGGCTGGCAGGCCCTGCCAGGGGTCATCCTGCTCTCGAGCCTGGTCGGCGCCGTCATCGGCATCGGTCTGATGCTGCTGCGCGGGCGCGACAAAAACACGCCCATCCCGTTCGGCCCCTACCTCGCCATCGCCGGCCTGATCTGGTTCTTCTGGGGCGACGCCATCACCGCGCTCTACCTCGGCGGCGGCCTCCGGCCGTAAGCCATGCTGGTGGTCGGCCTGACCGGGGGGGTGGCGAGCGGCAAGTCCACCGTGGCTAGCCTGTTCGCTTCCGACGGTGTGCCGGTCATCGACACCGACCTGATCGCCCGCGAGCTGGTCACCCCCGGCCAGCCGGCGCTGGCGGAGATCGCCGCACGCTTCGGGCCCGACGCCCTGAGCACGGACGGTACCCTCAACCGCCCCTGGCTGCGCCAGCGCATCTTTGCCGACGAGGCCGCGCGCAAAGTACTTGAGTCCATCCTCCATCCCCGCATTCGTGCCGAGGTCCAGCGGCGGCTTGAGGCCCTGCGCCTGCAAACACCGCCCCCTGCCTATGCCTTGGTGGTCATCCCCCTCTTGGTCGAGACCGGGGCTTACGATGCATTGCTCGACCGGGTGCTGGTGGTGGACCTGCCGGAAGACCTCCAGCTTCAGCGGCTGATGACGCGGGACGGGGTGGAGGAACCCCTTGCCCGCGCCATGCTCGCCGCCCAGGCCAGCCGGGAGGCCCGGCTTGCACGTGCGGACGATGTGATCAACAACCGGGGTGCGCCTGATGACCTGATGGAGCAGGTGGAAAGGCTCCACCGGCTATACGCCGGCCTGGCCGCCTAAGCTATCGGCCCGAGGGCGGGCCTCCTACACCCGTGGCTGTAGGAGCGCCGCCCTCGGCGCGAAGGAACGTCGGCTCATCGTCCTGGAGCGGGCCTTCTACCCCTCGGTTGTAGGAGCGCCGCCCTCGGCGCGACCGGGCGCCCGAGATCGCTTGGCACAAAAACATCGCACCCCACGGAGGAAAAGGGATACATGGAAGGACCCCATGGATGCCGCTTACGATACGGGCGATGCTCCGAAGCCGGACGGATTTATCTTGTGACCACGGTCACGGCCCAGCGCCTGCGCGTATTCCAGGACCTGATGAAGGCCCGGGCGATGGTGCAGGTGCTGCGCTCAGCCGCATCCTTGGGCGACGCACAGACCCTGGCCTACGTGCTGATGCCAGACCATGTGCATTGGCTCATGCAGCTTGGGGAGCGGCGCCCGCTGAGTGCCGTCGTCGGCACCATCAAATCCATCAGTGCTCGCCGCATTGCAGGGTTACGTTGGCAGGCAGGCTTTCATGATCATGCCTTGCGCCGGGATGAAGACCTGCGTGCAGTGGCGCGTTATGTGATCCTCAATCCTGTCCGCGCGGGTTTGGTTCAGCGGGTTGGGGATTATTCCCATTGGGACGCGGTGTGGTTGGCTCAAGAAAAGGCGCCATGATCCATCGGCCCGCGGTCGGGCCTCCTACAGACCGGTTGTAGGAGCGCCGCCCTCGGCGCGACCGGGCGCTGGTTCATCGGCCCGGGGGCGGGCCTCCTACAAGCGCCCCTGCTTCCACCCGCAAACGCACGCGCAGGCGGCGGAAATCATCCGGCGGCAAGGCATCGCGCGGCAGTGGCACATGCAGACGCCCTCCATCCTCCAGCCGGAAGGCCAGGCTCACCCACCACGGCAGGCTGCGGCTGGCCTGCACATCGAGCAGCGCCCGGCGCACCTGGCCGTTGGCGAGGATCAGGTGCCAGGTGGCCCCGTCCCCCCATTGCATCTCCCGCACCGGCAGCATGCCGCGCAGGGCAAGTACGGCGCTGGCGGCCAGAGTCAGGCTCAGGCCGAAGGCCGCCGGCCCCGGCAGGGCGGACAGCCCCAGGGCCAGCACGCCCAGTCCGTGGACGAGCAGGATGGCCACCACCAGCGTGGGCGAGCGGCGGGGCTTGAGCAGTAGGATGGGCGAGTGTTTGCGCATCGTTGTTCTCCCTGCACAGGGCTATCGCATGAAGGTTCTGGAGCGCGCGCAACAGGCGAAAACCCAGCCTGCAAAGGGGGGCTATTGGGGTGTAGGAGGCCCGCCCTCGGGCCGATCGCTCCAGCTCGACATGCCTGTCGCGGCGAGGGCGCCGCTCCTACGCGGGTATTCAGAGCGATGAACCAGGCTCATGCGCTTGCCTGCTCTCCCTGAACCTTGCCGGGCTGCACCCGCCCGGCGTGGTGCTAAGATGCCGCGAACAGCCCGTTCACGCCAGATCGCACCGCTTTCCGGAGAGCCCCATGAAACCCGAGTGGAAAACCTTTCTGCAGCAGCGCGGCGCCGAGTGGGATGCGGACCAGGCCCGCGTCGCCCATTTCGGCAACCCCGACCAGGAGCTTGCCCTGAGCCTCACCGGCGAGATCATCGCCGACCTCGGTCACCGCGGGCTGATCGCGGTGATGGGGGAGGAGGCGGAAGGCTTCCTGCAGAACATGCTCTCCAACGACGTGCGCCAGGTGAGCGCCACCCGCAGCCAGCTCACCAGCCTGAACACCCCCAAGGGGCGCATGTTGGCCCTGATGCGGCTGTTCCGGCGCGAGGGGGTGTATTACCTGAGCCTGCCCCGCCCGCTGGTCGAGCCTACCCTCAAGCGCCTGCGCATGTATGTGCTGCGCAGCAAGGTGACCCTGGAGTCCGCCGGCGAGGCCCTGGTGCGCTTTGGCCTGGCCGGCGAGCGGGCGGAAGGCTTGCTGCGCGAAGCCTGGGGCGAGCCGCCGGCGGCCATCGATGAGGTGCGCACCGAGGGTGGGGTGACCGTGCTCCGCATCCCCGGCCCCAGCCCGCGCTTCGAACTCTACGGCGAACTGGAGCCGATGCAGAAGCTCTGGCAACGGCTGGACGTGCATGCCGTGCCGGCGGGCGCGGCGTGCTGGGAGCTTCTGGACACCCTCGCCGCCCTGCCCGAGGTCTACCCCGAGACCGTGGAGGCCTTTGTGCCGCAGATGGCGAACCTCGAGCGCGTCGGCGGGGTGAGCTTCAAGAAGGGCTGCTACCCCGGCCAGGAGGTGGTGGCGCGCATGCACTACCTGGGCAAACCCAACCGGCGCATGGCCCTGCTGCGGGCCAAGGCGGCGGAGAATGCCCAGCCCGGCCAGGCTGTGTTTGGTGATGACCCCGAAACGGCCGTCGGCACGGTGGTGCGAGCCGCCCCCCACCCAGACGGCGGCATCGTGCTGCTCGCCGTGGTACGCTTGCCCGCCCTGACGGAAGGTGCGCTGCATCTGGGCGCCGTGGACGGCCCCGAGCTTGCGCGCCTGCCCCTGCCCTATGCCCTTGAGGACGACGCAGCATGACCGCCTTCAACGACCCGCTCATCATCGCCGGCCGCGCCTACCAGTCCCGCCTGCTCACCGGCACCGGCAAATACAAGGACATGGAGGAGACCCGCCTGGCCACCGAGGCCGCCGGGGCGGAGATCATCACCGTAGCGGTGCGCCGGGTGAACCTTGGGCAGAACCCGAACGAGCCCAGCCTGCTCGACGTGCTGCCGCCCTCGAAATACACCCTGCTGCCCAACACCGCCGGCTGCTACACCGTGGACGATGCAGTGCGCACCTGCCGCCTGGCGCGCGAGCTTTTGGACGGACACGACCTGGTCAAGCTGGAGGTCCTGGGCGACCCCAAGACCCTCTACCCCGACGTCACCGCCACCCTGCAGGCCGCCGAGATCCTGGTGAAGGACGGCTTCAAGGTCATGGTCTACACCTCCGATGACCCCATCATCGCCAAGCGCCTGGAGGAGATCGGCTGCGTCGCGGTCATGCCGCTGGCCGCGCCGATCGGCTCGGGGCTCGGGGTGCAGAACAAGTACAACATCCTCACCATCGTCGAGAACGCCAAGGTGCCGATCATCGTCGATGCCGGGGTGGGTACCGCTTCGGATGCGGCGATCGCCATGGAACTTGGCTGTGACGGCGTGCTGATGAACACCGCCATCGCCGAGGCCAAGGACCCGGTGATGATGGCCGCGGCGATGAAACACGCGATCATCGCCGGACGGCTGGCCTACAAGGCCGGGCGCATGCCGCGCCGCCGCTTCGCCTCGGCCTCCTCGCCGACCGAGGGGCTGTTCTTCTGATGAGCGAAGCGGCCGAGCACACGCCCCCCCGGCGAACCATCAAGAGCTTCGTCCGCCGCGAAGGCCGCCTGACGGTCGGCCAGCAGCGCGCGCTGGACGAGCTTCTGCCGCGCTTTGGCCTGCCCGCAGGCGAGGGGCCGATCGACCTTGCCGCCCTGTTCGGCAACGACCACCCGGTGACGCTGGAGATCGGCTTCGGCAACGGCGAGTCGCTCGCGGCCATGGCCGCAACGGCCCCCGAGCTGAACTTCCTTGGCGTGGAGGTGCACCGCCCCGGCGTCGGCCACCTGCTGCAACTCATCGAGCAGAAGGGCCTGACCAACGTGCGCGTGGCGAACACGGATGCGGTGGATCTGTTGAAGCAGCGCATCCCCGAGGCTAGTCTCGACCGCCTGCTGCTGTTCTTCCCCGACCCCTGGCACAAGAGCCGCCATCACAAGCGCCGCATCGTGCAGCCGGGCTTTGCCGAGTTGGTCGCCTCGCGCCTCAAACCCGGCGGGCTGTGGCACCTGGCGACCGACTGGGAGCCTTACGCCGAACACATGCGTGAGGTGCTGGAGGCCTCCCCCGCGTTCGAGAACGTGCACGGCCCTGGCGCCTTCGCCCCGACCCGGCCGGCCTGGCGGCCGGAGACCAAGTTCGAGCGTCGCGGCCTCAAGCTTGGACACGGCGTCTGGGATCTGCTCTACACACGCAGGGCCTGACCGTCCCCCTTCGCCACCGTCTTTGTCAAGCGGGGAACAAGGGCTTAGAATCGGCCGGATTTTTTCCATTTCTCACCCTTGTCCCGGGAGACCCCTCCATGTCCAAGAAGCATCCCGTCGTCGCGGTGACCGGTTCCTCCGGCGCCGGCACCACGACCGTCAAGCGCGCCTTCGAGCAAATCTTCCGCCGCGAGAAGATCAACCCCGCCATCATCGAGGGCGACAGCTTCCACAGCCTGAACCGCGTCGAGTTCCGCGAGGCCGTGAAGAAGGCCGAGGCCGAGGGCAACAACAACTTCAGCCACTTCGGACCGGAAGCCAACCACTTCGACAAGCTGGCCGATCTGTTCAAGTCCTACGGCAAGGATGGCACCGGCAAGAAGCGCTACTACCTGCACAGCGACGAGGAAGCCGCCGAGCACAACGCCCGCCTGGGCACCAGCCTCAAGGCCGGCGAGTTCACCCCGTGGGAAGACATCCCCGAAGGCACCGACCTGCTGTTCTATGAAGGCCTGCACGGCCTGGTGAAGACCGACACGGTGGATGTCGCCCAGCACGTCGACCTGGGCGTGGGCGTGGTCCCGGTGGTCAACCTGGAGTGGATCCAGAAGATCCACCGCGACAACAAGGAGCGCGGCTACTCCGCCGAAGCGATCGTGGACACCATCCTGCGTCGCATGCCGGACTACATCAACTACGTGACCCCGCAGTTCTCGCGCACCGACGTGAACTTCCAGCGTGTGGCCACTGTGGACACCTCCAACCCGTTCATCGCCCGCGACATCCCGACCCCGGACGAGAGCTTCGTGGTGATCCGCTTCCGCAACCCGAAGCGCGCGGATTTCCCGTACCTGCTGTCCATGATCCCGGGTTCCTTCATGTCCCGTCCGAACACCATCGTGGTTCCGGGCGGCAAGATGGGCTTCGCCATGGAGCTGATCCTGGCCCCGATGATCCATCAGCTGATCGAAGGCCGCGGCAAGTAATTTCCGCCCCTTCTGGAAAACGACCCCGGCCTGGCCGGGGTTTTTTATGGAGCCCTCCATGACGCCCGACCGCTACGCCGTCATCGGCAACCCCATCGCCCACAGCAAGTCCCCCTTCATCCACACCCTGTTCGCAGAGCAGACCGGACAGGCGATGACCTACGAGCGCATCCTCGCCCCCCTGGATGGCTTCCGCGAGACGGTGCTGCGCTTTCGTGCCGAAGGCGGGCGGGGGATGAACGTCACCGTGCCATTCAAGCTCGAGGCGGCTGAACTCTGCGACCGCCTGAGCGGGCGCGCGGCCCGCGCCGGGGCGGTCAACACGCTCATCTTCCATGCGGACGGGACGATCGAGGGCGACAACACCGACGGCGCGGGCCTGGTGCGCGACCTGCTCGGCCATGGGGTACCGCTTGAGGGCCAGCGTGTGCTGATCCTTGGTGCCGGCGGGGCGGTGCGCGGCGTGCTCGCCCCACTCCTGGCCGAGCGGCCCGCTGCGCTGGTCATCGCCAACCGCACCGCCGACAAGGCCGAGCAGCTCGCCGCCGACTTCGCCGACCTGGGGCCGGTGCACGGCTGCGGGTTCGAGGCCCTCGCGGGGCCGTTCGATCTCATCATCAACGGCACCTCAGCCAGCCTCACCGGTGAGCTGCCGCCGCTGCCCGACGACCTTCTGGGGAAAGGGGCGGTGGCCTACGACATGGCCTACGGCAGCGAGCCCACACCCTTCCAGCGCTGGGCGCAGGCCCACGGCGCCCGGCTTGCGCTGGATGGACTGGGGATGCTGGTCGAGCAGGCGGCGGAGAGCTTCTACCGCTGGCGCGGGGTGCGCCCGGATACCGCCCCGGTGCGCCAGGCCCTGGGCGCCAGTCACACCGCCTGAGGGCGCCCCCAACCGAGGGGTCGCGCCGGGGGCGGCGCTCCTACGCCACGGGGTAGGAGTCCCCCGACCGATGATCCGGCGCCCGTTCGTGGCGCGCGCGTTGCCACCACGGCCTGGGGTGTAGGAGGCCCGCCCCCCGGGCCGATTCACCCGCGTCGGTGACCGTGCAGCAGCGCATTCAGCTTGCATTAAGCCTGCGCGTGCCACAATCAAGGCATGAAACACCGTGCCTTGCTCATCCTGCTGCTCAGCCTTCCCGCCCTCGCCCTGGCCGAGGACAGGATCGGGCTGGCCGACGCCCTGCGCCAGGCCTTGCCGCAGGCCCCCGAACAGGCCCTGGTGGAGGCTCGCCAGGGTGAAGCGCAGGCTATCCAGGCGCAAGCCGAGGGCCCCCTCGCGGCGCCCCCCGCACTCGTCCTGGGATCGCAGGGCGGGCGCGACCAAGGCGGCTTTGGCGAATACCGCGAATGGAGCGCGGGGGTCGAGCTGCCGCTCTGGCGCTCCGGCCAGGCCGATGCCCAAGGCCGCCTGGCCAGCCGCATCGACGGCCAGGCACGCGAGGATCAGCGCCTGATCGCCTGGGAACTGGCCGGCCAGCTGCGCGAGGCGGCCTGGCAGGTCGCGCTGGCGGAGGCGGCGGTGGCCGCGCAGGAGGCGGCAAGTCAGGAGGCCCGCCAGGGGCAGGAGCGGTTAACCCGGCTGGTCGCCCTGGGCGAGCGCCCACGCGCCGACCTGGTCACCCTCGACGGCGTGCTGCTGGAGCTCGACACCCAGCTGGAGGTGGCGCATGCCGAGTTGCGTCAGGCCCTGGCGACCTGGCGGCGGGTCAGCCGGCAGGAGGCCCCGCCGACCGTGACGGCGGAGGCCTTGACCACCGAACGCCCCCTCGATGAGCTCCCCCCGTGGACCCAGGCCCGCCAAAGCCTGGAGCGCGCGCGCGCCGAACGGGAAACCGGCGTGCTGGCGGCCAAGGGCACGCCCGCGCTCGGCCTCATGGCCCGGCATGAACAATCCCCGGACAGTCCGACGCGGGAGGCCCTTGCCCTCAACCTGAGCCTGCCCCTGCCGTGGGAGCGTCACCGCCAGGCCGCCGAGGCCGCCCTGCGCTATGCCGAGACAGAGGCGGCGGTGCGTCTCGAGCGGCTGGCGCGGGAATGGCAGGGGCAACGCCAGCAGGCCGCCCTGGGGCTGGAAGCCGCGCGCAAGCAGGCCGAGCTGGTGCAGCGCCGCGCCCAGTCCGCGCGCGAGGAGCTGCGGCTTGCCGGGCGGCGACTGGAGGAGGGGGAGATGGACACCCTCGATTACGTCAACGTAATGCGGCGGACCTTCGAGGCCGAGCGCGCGGCGCGCCTGGGCCAGCTTGAGGTCGGCCGCTGGATTGCACGCTTCAACCAGGCCCAAGGCGTCTTGCCATGAACCTTCGCTCCCTGCTCACCGGACTGGCCCTCTTGGGCTGCTCGGCCCTTGCCCTGGCGGGCGAGACCCTCGAGCTCGAGCTGACCCCCGCCCAGATCGAATCCCTTGGGCTGCGCTTCGCCGCCCCCGTCCCGGCCACCTCGGCCTCGGGCAGTGCCTGGCCGGGGACGGTGCTGCTGCCGCCAGATGGGCACGAGTTGCTGATCGCCCCCCTGCCCGGCCGGGTGGTGCGCGTGCACGCAAGTAGCGGCGAGGTGGTGCAGGCCGGGCAGCCGCTTCTGACCCTCTACAGTCCGACGCTGGTGCAACTGGTGCAGGATTACCTGCGCGCGCAGGCCAGCGAGGATCTGGCCCGGCAGACCCTGACCCGCGAGCAGCGCCTGGTGCGCGAGGGGATCGGGGTCGAGCGCCGTCTGCGGGAGGCCGAGATCGGGCTGCGCCAGGCCCAGGCGGAAAGCCAGGGTCTGGCCGCGCGCCTGAAGCTCGCCGGACTCGACCCACGCCAGACCCTTCAGGGCAAGGTCGTCTCCGAGCTGGTCGTGCGCGCCCCCCGTGCGGGCAGCCTGCTGCTGCTGCACGCCACCCCCGGCGCCTGGCTGGACGAGGGGGCGGCCGCCGCCGAACTGGGCTACACCGAACGCCGCTGGGTGGAGGCCGAGCTGCCGCTCGAGCAGGTGGGGCAGGTGCAGCCGGGGCAGCGGGCCGAGATCCAGCCCGGAGCCATGGCCGGCCGGGTCCTGGCCGTGGCCCTGACCGCCGAGGCCCAGCGCCAGACCGTGCGGGTACGCATCGAACTCGATCAGGGCGGCACGCTGCGCCCGGGCCAGCGCGTGCAGGTGCGCTTCGATGAAACCGGTCTCCTCTGGCGGGTGCCGGGCAGCGCGCTGGTGAACCTCGATGGCAACGAGGTGGTCTTCGTGCAACGCCGGGAAGGCCTGCTGCCCCGGCCCGTCGTGCTGCGCGGCCGAAGCGGGGAGGCCGCCTTGGTCGAGGGTGCCCTGTCGGCGGAGGATCGCGTCGTCACCCTGGGGGCCATGGCGCTCAAGGCCGCCTGGCAGGCCCAGCATGAGGCGAAATGATGCTCGACGCGCTCATTGACCTCGCCCTGCGCCGGCGCCTGCTGACCCTGATCCTCGGGGCGGTCTTGGCGGCGCTGGGCACGTACGCCATGCTGAACCTGCCGATCGACGCCTTTCCGGACGTCTCCGCGCCGCAGGTGAAGATCATTCTCAAGGTGCCGGGGCTGACGCCGGAGGAGATCGAGCGGCGGGTGACCATCCCCATCGAGACCGAGCTTTTAGGCCTGCCCAAACAGACCATGCTGCGCGCGGTGGCCAAGTATGGCCTGACCGACATCACCGTGGACTTCGCCGATGGCACCGATATCTACTGGGCCCGCCAGCAAGTGGCGGAGCGGCTGGCGAATGTGATGGGCAGCCTGCCGGAGGGCGTGGAGGGGGGGCTTGCGCCGATCACCACGCCGCTTGGCGAGATGTTCATGTTCACCATCGAGGGGCCGCAGTCGCTGGAGGAGCGCCGCGCCCTGCTTGACTGGGTGATCCGCCCCGCCCTGCGCACCGTGCCCGGGGTGGCGGACGTGAACGCCCTCGGCGGACGGGTGGCGACCTTCGAGGTCGCCCCCGACCCCACGCGCATGGCCGCGCGCGGGGTGCGCATCGAGGATTTGCGCACCACCCTCATGAGCAACAACCGCAATGATGGCGCCGGCCGGCTGACCGCAGGCGAGGAGGCCCTGCTGGTACGGGTCATCGGCCGCGCCAGCAGCCTGGAGGATCTGACCAGCCTGCGCGTGCCGACCCGCGAGGGCGGCAGCGTGCGGGTGGACGAGGTGGCCGAGGTGCGCCTGGCCAGCCTCACCCGCAACGGCGGGGTGACCCGCAATGGTCAGGGCGAGACGGTGGAGGGCCTGGTGCTGGGGCTGCGGGGGGCGAACGCCCGGGCGGTGGTCGAGGGGGTCCGTGCACGCCTCGACGAGCTGGCGCCCAGCCTGCCGGAGGGCGTGCACATCGAGGTGTTCTACGACCGCGGCAATCTGGTCGATCAAGCCACCCACACCGTGAGCAAGGCCCTGATCGAGGCGGTGGTGCTGGTGGTCATCATGCTGGTGCTGTTTCTGGGCGAGGCACGGGCCGCCCTGGCCGTCGCGCTGATCCTGCCGCTGGCGGCGCTCGCCACCTTCCTCGCCATGCGTGAGCTTGGCATGAGCGCCAACCTGATGAGCCTCGGGGGGCTTGCGGTCGCGCTCGGCATGCTGGTCGACGCCGCGGTGGTGGTGGTGGAGAACATCGTCGCTCAGCTCGGTCAGCAGAATGGGCGCAGCCTGACCGACACCGTGCGTGCCGCCACCTTTGAGGTCGCCAAGCCGGTCGTAAGCGGCATGTTCATCATCGCCGCCGTGTTCCTGCCGCTGCTCACCCTGCAGGGGCTGGAGGGCAAGCTGTTTTCCCCCGTCGCGGTGACCATCATCATCGCCCTAGGCGCCTCGCTGCTCCTGTCCCTGACCTTCATCCCGGCACTCTCGGTCGGGCTACTCAAACCGGGCGCACACCATGAATCCCGCCTGGTGCGGGGATTGCACAAGGTGCATGATCCCGCCCTGCACTGGGCCCTCCGCCATCCACGCAGCCTGATGGGTGGAGTGCTGATCGGTGTGGTGATTGCGGCCCTGGCCCTCGCCCAGGCGGGCAAGACCTTCATGCCGACCATGGACGAGGGCTCACTGATCCTGCAGCTGGAAAAACACCCGTCCATCGACCTGGATGCCTCGCTCGCCCTGGATCAGCGCGTGCAGCAGGCACTGCTTGCGCGGGTGCCGGAGATCGAGGCCATCATCGCCCGCGCAGGCAGCGACGAGTTGGGCCTCGACCCGATGGGCCTGAACCAGACCGACAGCTTCCTGGTGCTCAAGCCGCGTCACACCTGGAGCGTGCCCGACAAGGATGCCCTGATGGACCGCATCCGCACGGTGATGGAGGATTTCCCGGGGGTGACGTATGGCTTCACCCAGCCGATCCAGATGCGCGTCTCCGAGATGATCATCGGCGCGCGCGGCGATGTGGCCATCCGCCTGTTCGGCCCCGAGCTTTCCGTGCTGAACGAGAAGGCCGCCGCCATCGCCGCCACCCTAGAGGGCATCCCTGGCGCGGAGGACGTGTTCACCACCCAGGCCGAGGGCGTGCGCTACCTGACGGTGACGCTGAACCGCCCGGAACTCAACCGCCTGGGGCTCTCGGTGGACGAGGTGGCGAGCCTGTTGCGCGCCCAGCTGGAAGGCTTGCGGGTGGGCGAAATCCAGCAGGGGCTACGCCGCATCCCGCTGATCCTCAAGGCCCCGGCGGGGCAGACGCCCGAAGATTTGGCCGCCCTGCCCGTGGTGTTGCCGGATGGGCAGCAGGTGAGCCTGGGCCAGCTCGCCCGGCTGGAAAACATCGATGGCCCGGTCTTGATTCAGCACGAGCAGGCGGCGCGCAACGTGGTCATCCTCTGCAATGTGCGCGGCCGCGACCTCGCCGGCTTCGTGCAGGAAGCCCAGCAGAAGGTGGCGCAGGCCGTACCCCTGGAGCCGGGCTACCGCCTGACCTGGGGTGGCGAGTTCCAGAATCAGCAGCGCGCCATGCAGCGTCTTTCCATCGTGGTGCCCGCCGCCCTGCTGCTGATCCTTGGGATGCTGGCGGCGACCTTCGGCGGCCTGCGACCGGCCCTGCTGGTCATGGTCAACGTGCCGCTGGCCCTGATCGGTGGCGTCCTGGCCCTCTATCTTGCCGGGGAATATCTCTCCGTCCCGGCCTCGGTGGGCTTCATCGCCTTGCTCGGGATTGCCGTGCTCAACGGCGTGGTGCTGGTCAACACCTTCCTCCACCTGCGCGAGAATGGGCTGGATCTGCGCAGCACGGTGCTGGAAGGCACCCGCCGCCGCCTGCGGCCGGTGATGATGACCGCCACCATCGCCGCCTTGGGGCTGGTGCCGCTGCTGTTCGCCCAGGGGCCGGGGGCCGAGATCCAGCGCCCGCTGGCGGTGGTGGTGATCGGCGGGCTGATCAGCTCCACCCTGCTGACCCTGATCCTGCTGCCGGTGCTGTACGAGCGTTTCGGTGAAGCTCGAAGCGCCACCCCATCGACCTGACGCCCGTTTTGCGCCACCATCCGTGGCATGCGCATCCTGCTGGCCGAAGACGACGACACCCTCGCCACCGCGCTGCAAACGACCTTGCAGCGCGCCGGCTTCGCCGTGGACCGTGCCCGTGATGGCCCCGAGGCACGCTTTCTCGGCCAGGAGGGCCTGCATGATGCGGTCATCCTCGATCTCGGCCTGCCGGGATGCTCCGGCCTGGAGGTCCTCCGCGCCTGGCGTGCAGCCGGGGTGCGTCTGCCGGTGCTGATCCTGACCGCACGCGATGCCTGGCACGAGAAGGTGGATGGCTTCAATGCCGGGGCGGACGATTACCTGACCAAACCTTTCCACCCCGAGGAGCTGGTTGCCCGCCTGACGGCCCTGCTGCGCCGCGCACACGGCCTCCCCCCCGGCCCCCTGCGCGCGGGCAGTCTCACCTTGGACGAGGGCCGCCAGGAGGCGCAACGAGCTGATGGTTCGAGCATCCCGCTGACCGCAATGGAGTTCCGCCTGCTGCGCCTGTTCATGCTCCACCCGGGCCAGGTGCTGGCCAAGGCCTGGTTGGAGGAGCGGCTGTACGACGAAGGCCACGCGCTTGGCAGCAATGTGCTGGAGGTCTACATCAACCGCCTGCGCGCCAAGCTCGGCCGTGACAGCATCCAGACCCGCCGCGGCCAGGGGTATGTCTTCCTCCCCGGAGAGGGCGCATGAGCCTGTATGCCCGGCTGGCCTGGTGGCTGGGGGCGAGCCTGGCGCTCCTGGTGCTGCTGCACGGATTCGTCACCGAACGCGCCCCGCGCCTGACCACGGAGGACTACATCGCCACCCGCCTGGAACATGATGCGGAATGGCTGACGGATGCCCTGCACATCGAGGCCGGGCGCCCCTGGCTCGAGGCGCGACTGATCCCGCCCATCTACCAGCGTCCGGGCAGCGGGCATTACTACACCCTGGTGCTGGGCGGGCAGACCCTGACCTCGCCCTCCAGCAGCGGGCGCGCCCTGCCCATGCCGAAGACCTCCGGAGTGAGCGAGGCCGCCATGCCGCGCGCCCCCCAAGCGGAGAGCAGCGGGCACGGCCACACCGCCCAGGGTCATGGCGAGGAGCCGCTTCTGATCCTGCGCCGCGACCTTCCTGAGGGCGGCACACTCCTGCTGGCCGAGAGCCTGGACGACCTCGAGGCCCACCTTGCGACCTTCCGCACCCGCTTCATCGCCCTCTCGCTCGCCCTGTTCCTGCTGCTGCTCGGCGGCCAGTTCCTGCTCCTGCGCTGGCTGCTGCAGCCGGTCAAGCAGTTGGAGCGGGATACCAAGCGGCTCGAGCGCAACGAGCTGCAGCAGCTGCCCCATCCCCGGCTGAACGAACTACGCCCGCTGGTGCGGGCACTCAATGCCCTGCTCGAGCGCCAGACGCGCCGGATCGAGCGCTCCCGCCATGCCCTGGCTGACCTCGCCCATGCGCTCAAAACGCCCCTGGCCGCGCTGCGCCAAAGCCTGCCCTCGCCCCTGCCTGCCGCGGCGGAGGCCGCCCTGCAGCGCATCGAGGAGATCATCCAGCGCGAGCTGCGCCATGCCCGCTGGAGTGAGCCGGGCACCACCGGCCTGACCCTGCTGGATGCCGCGCCCACGCTCGAGGAACTGCTGCAGACCATGCGCCTGGTCCACCGCGACCGGGAACTCGCGTTCGAGATGCGGGCACCGGAGCACCTCCTGCTCCCCCTCGACCGGGAGGACCTGCTCGAACTGTTCGGCAACCTGCTCGACAACGCCGGCAAATGGGCACAAACACGAGTGCGGCTGACCCTGCGCCCCGCGGAGGGGCAGCTGACGGCCCTGATCGAGGACGATGGCCCCGGGGCCGACACCGAACGCCTCAACCAGGACACCCCGCGCGGCCAGCGCCTGGACGAGAGCCGTCCCGGACATGGGCTGGGCCTGTCCATCGTGCGGCAGATCGTCGCGGCCTACGGTGGCAGCCTGCACTTCGGCCCCAGCCCTGAGCTGGGCGGGCTGCGGGTCGAGGTGAGGCTGCCGCTCCCCGCGCGCTGAGCCCCTCGCGCCCTCTACACCGCCCGGCAGGCGCACCACACCTCCACCCGCGCACACCCGGCTGCCTTGAGCACCCGGGCGAGTTCCCCCGCCGTCGCCCCGGTGGTCAGCACGTCGTCCACCAGCGCCACATGGGCAGGTGGCGGCTGCAACACGGCGAAGGCCCCGCGCACATTGGCTGCGCGCGCCGCCTCGGGCAGGTTCATTTGCGGTGAGGTCACGCGGATTCGCCGCAGGCTGTGAGGCAGGAGGGGCAGGCCCAGCACACGGGCAAGGGGCCGGGCCAGCTCGAGCGCCTGGTTGTAGCCGCGTTCACGCAGGCGCCGGGCGTGGACGGGGACGGGCAGCAGCGCTTCCGGCAGGCGGTCCCCTCGCTCCCGCACGGACGCCAGCAGAGGCCAGGCCAGCGGCATACCGTGGCTGAGGCGGCCGTGGAACTTGAACTGGGTGAGCAGGTACCGCGCCGCCCCGCTGTACTCCAGGGGCGCGAGGGCGGCATCGAAGGGCGGCGGCTGGCGCAGGCAGGCCGGGCACACGCCGGGCGTGACCACCGGCAGGGCGCAGTGCGGGCAAGCCAGCGGCACCCGCGGCAATTCGGCCGAACAGGCCGGACAGAGGTTGTCGCCCCCCGCCGGGGCATCGCACAGCAGGCAGCGGCGGGGCAGGAGCCAATCCGTTATACTGCCGAACGCCCTGTTCCATTCCATGCGCATTGCGGGGGCCCTCCATGCACGAACATCCATCCGACTCTAGCACTGGCGGCGAAATTCTTCCGGCAGCCAACCAGCGCCGCGCGGCCTCCTGGTTCAACTACGGCAACCTGATCGTCATCACCTTGGCGGGCATCCCCCTGCTGCTCGCGGGCTCGGCCAGCGGCCGGACCATGATCTTCGCCACCGCCGCGGCCATCATCCCCATCATCCTCTGGTTCGGCGGCTCGATGCTTTTGTATGCGCTGAACAAGCACCACCCCAACCCCAAGGTCGGCCACTACACCCAGTGGGCGGCCTACCGCTTCTACGCCATCACCGGCAGCCTGGTGGTGATCGGCGCGTTCTTCCCCGCCGACATCCGTTATTACCAGGCCTTCTGGGCCGTGGCCGCCGCCATCCTGATCCCCTGGTCGATCCTGGACCTGCGCAGGATCCAGCGCGACGACTGGCGGCCGCTGCAGGTCCCCGCCCGCGTTGAGGAGCACTGAGCCCATGAGCGTCATCCGCCACGACTGGAGCCGCGAGGAGATCCTCGCCCTGTTCGACCTGCCGTTCAACGACCTGTTGTTCCGAGCGCAAAGCGTGCATCGCGAACACTTCGACCCGAACACGGTGCAGGTCTCCACCCTGCTCTCGATCAAGACCGGTGCCTGCCCGGAAGACTGCTCCTACTGCCCACAGAGCGCCAAGTACGACACCGGCCTTGAGAAGGAGCGCCTGCTGCCGCTGGAGGAGGTGGTGGAGGCGGCCCGCGCGGCGCGCGCCAAGGGCGCCACCCGCTTCTGCATGGGCGCCGCCTGGCGCAACCCCACCGACAAGAACCTGGAGACGGTCGAGGCGATGGTGCGCGCGGTCAAGGACCTCGGCATGGAGACCTGCGTCACCCTCGGCATGCTCAAGGCCGAGCAGGCCCAGCGCCTGAAGCAAGCCGGACTGGACTACTACAACCACAACCTCGACACCTCGCCCGAGTTCTACGGTGCCATCATCAGCACCCGTACCTACGAGGACCGCCTGGACACCCTCAAGCACGTGCGCGAAGCGGGCCTGAACGTATGCGCCGGCGGCATCGTCGGCATGGGCGAGTCCCGCCGCGACCGGGCGGGGCTCCTGCAGCAGCTGGCCAATATGCCGAAGCATCCGGAATCGGTGCCCATCAACAACCTGGTGCAGGTCGAGGGCACCCCGCTGCACGGCACCGCGAAGCTCGACCCGTTCGAGTTCGTGCGCACCGTCGCCGTCGCCCGCATCCTCATGCCCAAGTCCTACGTGCGCCTGTCCGCCGGCCGCACCGAGATGAGCGACGAGCTGCAGGCGCTGTGCTTCCACGCCGGCGCCAACTCGATCTTCTTCGGCGGCAAGCTGTTGACCACCGACAACCCGGATGAGGACCACGACAGCGCCTTGTTCCGCCGCCTGGGCCTGAAGGGCATCGAGGCCCACCACGATGGCGGCTCCTGCGCAAGCTGCGGGGCGATGGATACGCTGTGTGCCTGAGGGGTGGGGCGCTGGATGAGTTGAACAACAAGGCTGGCTGGACACCTCTCTCCCTCAGGGAGAGGGGCAGGGGGAGAGGGAAAATCCCCCTCGGCCGCGCCGTGACGAGGCCGACCGGAGGGAGGTCAAACGGCCAGGGAGGGCCGTTTGAGGTTCGCCGCCACAGGATGTGGCGTCGAACCGGCCTCCCGGAGGCGGTCTCGGCACGGGAACCCCGAAGGGCGGCCTTGCGGGGGATGTTTCCCTCTCCCCCGACCCATGATCCCTCCTCTCCGTCCCTTCCGGCTTCCATGCCGGAAGCCCCTGCGGGGTGAGGCCGTCGAGAACTCCCGCTTGCGGGAGAGGGGGTGTTCAGCCAACCTTCGTTTGTCGATCGCCCATGAAAGACCAACGCCTGCGCCAGCGCCTCGCCGAGCGCCACGCCGCCCACCTCTACCGCCGCCCGCGCATGGCGGAGGGTCCCTCCACGCCACACCGGGTCGTGGACGGCCGGCCGGTGCTCAGTTTCTGCAGCAACGACTATCTTGGCCTTGCCAGCCACCCCCAGGTCATCGCAGCCTTCAAGCAGGGCGCCGAGCAGTACGGGGTGGGCAGCGGCGCCGCCCACCTGGTCAATGGCCACACCCGCGCCCATCAGGCCCTGGAGGAGGAGCTTGCGGACTTTGTCGGGCGCGAGCGGGCGCTGCTGTTCTCCACCGGCTACATGGCCAACCTTGGGGTCATTGGCGCACTCGTCGGTCGTGGCGACGCGGTGTTCGAGGACCGCCTCAACCACGCCTCGCTGCTGGATGGCGGCCTGCTCTCCGGCGCACGCTTCAAACGCTACCCCCATGCCGATGCTAACGCGCTGGCGGGCCTGCTGGCCGAGTCCGGTGCCGGCGAGCGGCTGGTCGTCACCGACGGCGTGTTCAGCATGGACGGCGATCTTGCCCCGCTGCCGGCCCTTGCCACCCTCGCCCATCAACACGATGCCTGGCTGATGGTGGACGACGCCCACGGCCTGGGCGTGCTCGGGGCGCGCGGGCGCGGCACGGTCGAGCACTTCGGCCTCGGCGCGATGGAGGTCCCGGTGCTGATGGGCACTCTCGGCAAGGCGCTCGGCACCGCCGGGGCCTTCGTCGCTGGGGATGCAGACCTGATCGAATGGCTCATCCAGGCCGCCCGCCCCTACATCTACACCACCGCCATGCCCGCCGCGCTGGCCGAGGCCACCCGCGCCAGCCTGCACCTGGTCGACGAGGAACCCTGGCGGCGCGAGCACCTCCGCACCCTGATCACCCGTTTCAGGGCGGGCGCCGAGCAGCTCGGCCTGCGCCTGATGCCCTCGGACACGCCGATCCAGCCGATCCTGGTCGGCGATGCAGGCGAGGCCCTGGGCCTGAGTCAGCGACTTTGGGATGCCGGGATTCAGGTCACCGCCATCCGCCCGCCCACTGTGCCGCAAGGCACGGCACGCCTCCGTGTCACCTTCAGCGCCGCCCATAGCCTGCAGGATTTGGACATCCTGCTTACCGCCCTGTGTAAGTTCAGAAACCTTTGGCACTCCTCACCTTCGGGAGGAGAGCCATGCAAATCCATCGAGTAGGTTACGGGATCCGGGGGTTTTACCGGATCGCTGAACTTGGTCATCTTTGGGCGATGACTCCGAAAGATGCTCAAGAACGTTTCAAGATTCTCCAGTTTTGGGACAAACACGGGCTCGAGGCGACCATGGAGGCCTTTGGGGTATCCAGGCGCACGCTCTACCGCTGGAAGAAGGCCGTGAAGGATGCTTCGAGCAACCCAGCGGCCCTGGCAGCGTGCTCCAGCCGCCCCAAGACGTGCCGTGCACCGACCACGCCCACCTGCGTTAAACGCCAGATTCGCCTTCTACGGCAAGCCCACCCCAACCTGGGGAAGGCCAAGCTGCATGTGCTGATCGCCCCTTGGTGCGAGGCCCGGGGGCTGCCTGTTCCCTCCGTTTCCACCATCGGCCGCATCATTGCGCGGGAGCCGGACAAGATGCGCTTTGCGCCGCAAAAGCTCGATGCCCGCGGGCGCCCCAAGAAGCCCCGTCAGGAGAAGCTCAAGAAGGCGCGCAAGCCCAAAGACCTGCATGCCGCCCCGATGACCCTCTGGGCGCTGGACACCATCGAGCGGGTGCTCGATGGTGTGCGGCGTTACATCCTCTCGCTCTTTGATCCGGTCTCCCGCATGGGCTTTGCGGTGGCCCTGCCCAGCAAGACCACCCAGGCGACCGCGCAAGCCCTGGAGGCCCTGATCCTTGGCCTCTCTGAACCCCAGCAGCCGATGAGCGCCCCGCGTGTGCTCTACGTCCTCTCCGACAACGGCCCGGAGTTCAAGAAACACTTCCATGCCCTGCTTGAAAAGCATGGCCTGACCCACTTCTGGACCTATCCGCGCTCACCGAAGATGAACGCCCATGTTGAGCGCTTCAACCGGACCGTGCAGGAGCAGTTCGTGGACTACCACGAGGACCTGCTGTTCACCGACATCCACGCCTTCAACAAAAAACTCGCCGAGTGGTGCATCGCTTACAACACCGTCATCCCCCACCACAGCCTGGGCCTCCTCTCTCCCGTACAATGGCTCCTTCAAAACCACCCTGAGTGCCAAAGGTACTGGACCCAAACACGCCCTTGAGAACCTTCGTCCTGCGTCCTAATCTCAGGAAAGGCGCTCACAACGACACAGGAGTCTCGCCATGAATACTCGCATCCTTGCCCTGCCCCTGCTCGCCGCCGCCGTCGCCCTGGCCGGCTGCCAGACCTATCAGGAACGCCCCCAGACCACCACCGGCGCCGGCATCGGGGCGGTCACCGGGGCCGTGCTCGGCAGCGCGATCGCCGGGCGAGGCCAGAAGACCGAGGGCGCCATCCTCGGCGCGGTAGTCGGCGGCCTGGCCGGCGGTGCCATCGGCAACTACATGGACGAGCAGGAGCGCGCCCTGCGCCAGCAGACGGCAGGCACCGGCATCGATGTCTCCCGTCAGGGCGAGAACATCGTCCTAAGCTTCCCGGACCAGATCAGCTTCGACGTGGGCCGCGCGGACATCAAGCCGCAGTTCATGCGCACCCTGGACAGTGTGGCCCAGACCCTGCGCCAGTATGACCGCACCCGCATCGAGATCGCCGGCCATACCGACAGCACCGGCAGCATGGAAGCCAACCAGCGCTTGTCCGAGAACCGCGCCAACGCCGTACGCAGCTACCTGGCCAGCCGCGGTGTCGCACCCGAGCGCATGTACGCGGTGGGCTACGGCCAGAGCCGCCCGATCGCCAGCAACGCCACCGCCGAGGGCCGTGCACAGAACCGCCGGGTGGAGATCATCGTGATCCCAAACCAGTAGGAGGCCCGCCCTCCAGGTCGTTTCAAAACTCTTTGAAACAGCCTGGGAATGCGAGCCAAGGATGGCTCGCCCGAGCGTCAATCACAGCAAGTGATTGACGCTCGGAGTCCGTCGCGGGCGTGTACCGCGACGTTCTCGAAGGCCGAACCCCGCAGGGGCTTCCGGCATGGATGCCGGAAGGGCGTGAGAGGAGGACCAGGCGAGTTTCAAAAGGGCAGGACAGCCCTTTTGAAACAGCCTGGGGGCGCCGCTCCCACAGCGATGAGACATCAAATCACCCCCCGCTCGGCCAATGACACCGGCTCGCCATCGCCGATGACGAAATGGTCAAGCAGGCGCACGTCGACCAATCCCAGCGCCTCCTTCAGGCGCAGGGTGATGAGCTCGTCTGCGCGACTCGGCTCCGCCACCCCGGAGGGGTGATTGTGGGCCACGATCAGGGCCGCCGCATTGTGCTGCAGGGCACGGCGTACCACCTCGCGCGGGTGCACGGCGGCCTCGCCGAGGGTACCGAGGAACAGCTCCTCGGCGGCGATCAGGCGGTGGCGGGCATCGAGGAAAAGGACAAGGAAGACCTCGCGTGGCTGATCGCGCAGGCGGGCGGCGAGGTAGCCTCGCACCGCCCCGGGCGAGCTGAAGGCGTCGCCGCGCACGAGCGATTCGCGCAGGTGGCGGCGTGCCATCTCCAGCACCGCCTGCAGCTGGGCGTACTTGGCATCGCCCAGCCCAACCCCGGCGCAGAATTCCGTGCGCGAGGCGTTGAGCAGCGGCCGCAAGCCCCCGAAGCTCGCCAGCAGCTCACGCGCCAGGTCCACGGCGGACTTCCCCGCCACGCCCGTGCGCAGGAAGATCGCCAACAGCTCCGCATCCGACAGCGTGGCCGGACCATGCTTGAGCAACTTCTCCCGCGGACGCTCGTCCTCGGGCCAGTCCGTGATCGCCATGCCTGTACTCCTTGTCCTTGGCCGACGGGCACGAGTGTAGGCCACCTCTGCCCCAAAAGCCGCACGGCAGGATAAACTGCCAACATGAACCTTTCCGGCAAGCACATCCTGCTCGGCCTCTCCGGCGGCATCGCCGCCTACAAGGCCTGCGACCTCGTCCGCCGTCTGCGGGACGCGGGCGCCGAGGTGCGCGTGGTGATGACCGAAGGCGCGACCCATTTCCTCACCCCGCTCACCCTGCAGGCCCTCTCCGGCCATCCGGTGCGCGCGTCCTTGTGGGATGAGACGGCCGAGGCGGCCATGGGCCATATCGAGCTTGCCCGCTGGGCGGACGCCATCCTCATCGCCCCGGCCAGCGCGGATGTGATGGCGCGCCTCGCGGCCGGCCTGGCGGACGACCTTTTAACCACCCTGTGCCTCGCCACCGAGGTCCCGTTGTTCCTCGCCCCGGCCATGAACCGGGTGATGTGGGCCCACCCGGCCACCCAGGCCAATGTGCAGACCCTCGCTGCGCGCGGTACCACGCTCTTCGGCCCGGCCGCAGGAACGCAGGCCTGCGGCGAGACCGGCGAGGGGAGGATGCTGGAGCCGCTGGAGTTGGTTGCCCTGCTCTCGCGCCATCTGGCCCCGGAACAGAATCGGCCGTGGGCGGGCCGACGGGTCGTGATCACGGCCGGCCCCACGCGCGAGGCGCTCGACCCGGTACGCTTTCTCTCCAACCGCAGCTCCGGGCGCATGGGCTTCGCCCTGGCTGAGGCGGCGCGGGATGCCGGCGCCGAGGTCGTGCTGGTCAGCGGCCCCACCGCCTTGCCCACTCCTGAGGGCGTGACGCGCATCGACGTGGAGACGGCCCTGCAGATGCGCGATGCGGTGATGACACAGATGCCCTGCGACATCTTCATCGGCACCGCGGCGGTGGCCGACTACCGTCCGCTCGAGCCCGCCCCCGGAAAGATCAAGAAGACCGCTGACCAGCTCAACCTCACCCTGGTGAAAAACCCCGACATCCTCAGCGAAGTCGCCGCCCGCCTCGATCGCCCCTTCGTGGTCGGCTTCGCCGCTGAAACCGAGCATGTCCTCGAGCACGCGCGCGACAAGCTCGTGCGCAAGCGCCTCGACCTGATCGCCGCCAACCGCGTCGGGGAAGGCCTCGCCTTCGACCAGCCGGACAACGCCCTCACCGTACTCTGGGCCGGCGGCCAGGCCGAGCTGCCCCAGGCAGACAAGCGCCAGCTCGCACGCCAGCTCATCGAACTCATCGACCAGCGAATCACCCCCCGTGCATAACATCCAGCTCAAGATCCTCGACCCGCGCATAGGCACGGACATTCCCCTGCCTGAGTACGCCACCGCCGGCTCCGCCGGCCTCGACCTGCGCGCCTGCATCGACGCCCCGCTCACCCTCGCCCCCGGCCAGACGGAGCTCGTGCCGACCGGCATCGCCATCCACATTGGCGATCCGGGCCTTGCCGCCGTGATCCTCCCGCGCTCGGGGCTCGGCCACAAGCACGGCATCGTGCTCGGCAACCTGGTCGGCCTGATCGACTCCGACTACCAGGGCCAGCTGTTCGTCTCGGTGTGGAACCGTGGCCCGACCCCCTTCACCATCGCCATCGGCGAGCGCATGGCGCAGCTGGTGTTCGTGCCTGTGGTGCAGGCCCACTTCGAAGTGGTCGACGCATTTCAGGCCACGGACCGGGGGGTCGGGGGCTTCGGCTCCACCGGCCGCGGCTGAGCCGAGCGATGCTCGATCCCACCCGCCTTCGCCACGCCTACGACCTGCGCGGGCGGGTCGGCATCGACTTCTCGACCGACGACTTCTTCCGCCTGGGCCGCACCCTCGCCCGCCACATGCGTGCGGAGGGACGTCGGTCGCTGGTCGTGGCGCATGACGGCCGCCTGAGCAGCCCGGATCTTGCCCGGGCCTTGCTCGACGGGTTGCTCGCGGGCGGGGTCGACGTGCTCGACCTCGGCCTCGCGCCCACCCCCCTGGCCTATTTCTCCGAGCGCCACCTTGACGCCGACGGTGTCGCCATCGTCACCGCCAGCCACAACCCCGCGGACTGGAACGGGCTGAAGCTGGTCCTGGGCGGCGAGGTGGTGTTCGGGCAGGCACTCGCCGCCATCGTTGAAGAGGCCCGGCGCGATGCGCCCGATGACGCCCCACCCGGCCGTCATCACAAGCCCGACCCCACCCCCGCCTACCTCGACCACCTCCAGATCCATCAGCCGCTGCCCCGCCCCTTGCGGGTCGGCCTGGACGCCATGCACGGGGCCGCCGGCCCTCTGGCCCTCCACGCACTCCGACGCCTCGGCGTCGAGGTCGCGGCCCTCCGCTGCACCGTGGACGGCCGCTTTCCCGATGGCCCACCCGACCCCTCGCGGGCGGAAAACCTCACCCTGCTGGCGCGCACGGTGGTGGAGCAGCGGCTGGACCTCGGCCTCGCCCTGGACGGTGATGGCGACCGCCTGGTGGTCATGGACGGGCGCGGCGAGGTCATCGCCCCCGACCGGTTGCTGGTCCTGTTCGCCAAAGCCATCCTCGAACACCAGCCCGGCGCCACCGTCCTGCTCGACGTGAAGGGTTCGCACGCCAGCCGCCGCGCCATCGAGGCCGCCGGCGGCTCGGTCGAGATCGTCCCAAGCGGCCACGCGAACATGCGTGCCGCGCTGCGGCGCGCCGGCGCGCTCCTGGGCGGCGAGCTGTCCGGCCACCTGTTCTTCGCCGACAACGGCTATGACGACGGCCTGGATGCCGCGGTGCGGCTGCTGCGGCTCTTAGCCGCGCACCCCGAATCGCCCACGGCGCTGTTTGACACCCTGCCGCGTGCCCACGCCACGCCCGAGCTGCTGATCCCACGCCCTGCCGATCTGGACCTTCCAGCCCTGCTCGAAACGCTGGCTGCCCGCCTGCCCCGCCCCGGCGAACGGCTGCTGCGTATCGACGGGCTTCGGCTGGAATCCTTTGATGGCTTCATCCTCGTACGCGCCTCCAATACCCAGCCGCTGCTCACGCTGCGCATCGAGGGCGAGGACGAAGCGGCCCTCGCCCGGTTAAAATCGCGCCTGAGCCAGGCTTGGCCCGACTCGGCCCCGCGCCTCTCCACCCCGTTCTGAAGCGAGCCCACCATGGACAACCAGACCGCCCTGAATACCGCCAACGTCCTCGTTGAAGCCCTGCCCTACATCCAGCGCCTGCACGACAAGACCGTGGTCATCAAGTTCGGCGGCAACGCCATGGTGGACGAGGCGCTGCAGAACGCCTTCGCGCAGGACATCGTGCTGCTCAAGCAGGTGGGCCTCAACCCGGTGGTGGTGCACGGCGGTGGGCCGCAGATCAACCAGGTGCTGGAAAAGCTCGGCAAGAAGGGCGAGTTCATCCAGGGCATGCGGGTCACCGACCGCGAGACCATGGACGTGGTGCAGATGGTGCTCGGCGGCCTGGTGAACAAGGACATCGTCGCCTTGATCAACCGCCACGGCGGACGCGCGGTGGGGCTCACCGGGCGCGACGCGGGCCTGGTGCGGGCCAAGAAGCTGCACATGACCCACCAGACACCGGAGATGGCCGAGCCGGAGATCATCGACCTTGGCCACGTGGGTGAGGTGGACCGCATCGACCCGGCCATCGTCGAGGCCCTGGACCGCTCCGACTTCATCCCCGTGATCGCGCCGGTGGGCGTGGGTGAGGACGGCGCGGCCTACAACATCAACGCCGACGTGGTGGCCGGCAAGCTGGCCCAGGTGCTGAAGGCCGAAAAGCTGCTGCTGCTGACCAACACCCCGGGCGTGCTCGACAAGCAGGGCAAGCTTTTGACCGGCCTGACCGCAAAGGACGTGGACGGGCTGATCGAGGACGGCACCATCTACGGCGGCATGCTGCCGAAGATCGAGTTCGCCCTGGACGCCGTGCGCGGCGGGGTGAAGACGGTGCAGATCATCGACGGCCGCGTGCCGCACGCGGTGCTGCTGGAGCTGTTGACCGACAAGGGCGTGGGCACCCTGATCAGGGGTTGAGCCGGGAGCGGGGCGCGCTGCTGGAGACGAGCTTGAGGGCGCGCCAACGCGCAAGGTCCTGGGCAAAGGCGTCGACCGTACGTCGGCGCTCCTGCTGCAGGCGCTCGATCGCCTGCCCCCCCTCCTCGATGCGGCGCTTCAGCTCGGGGATCTCCGCATGGCCGGGTTCGCGGCCCTCCAGCATGGCAAGGCGGGCACGCTGATCATCCAACTGACGCTCCAGCACCTCGCGCTGGGCATCCAGCGCCGCCAGCCGTGCATCCCGGGCCTCGAGGATGGAGGCCTCGCTGGCATAGAGCTTGAGCAACATGGCATCCCGCTCGGCCTGCTTCTGCGCCTCGCGCCGCAGGGCCTCGCGCTGAGCCTCCTCACGGCGCAGGGCCTCGCGCTCCTCGGGCGTCGGCTCGGGGGCGAGAAGGCGCACTTCGCGCCCCTGCGGGTTGAGCACCGCGTGTCCATCGCGCACCTTGTCCGGCGGCAGGGTGTCGGCATACACCACCGCTCCTCCTGCCTCCTTCCAGCGGTAAAGCTCAGCCGCATCCACGCCCGACGCCCCCAGCGCCAGGAACCCACCCATGATCACCGCGCCCAGCAACATCATGTCTCCTCCCTGGCCCAGCGAATGCTCCTGAAGAGTTAAGCACGAAGAGGCCCACGATGGAATGGCTCGATCATCTCCTTTTATTGACTGTGGCATTAGCCGCCAATCTGCTCTCCGCCCTGGCGGGTGGCGGGGCGGGGCTGCTGCAGCTGCCGGCGCTGATCTTCCTCGGCCTGCCGTTCGGCGTCGCCCTGGCGACGCACAAGGTGGCGAGCGTGGCCCTCGGCGTGGGCGCCACGCTGCGCCATGCCCGCCAGAACACGCTGGATCGACGCTTTACCCTGTTCATCCTCGCCTGCGGCCTGCCGGGGGTGGTGGCAGGCTCCAGCCTGATCCTCACCGTGCCGGAGACGCCGGCACGCATCGCCTTGGGGCTGATGACCATCGCCATGGGGGTCTATTCCTGGCGCAATCCTGGACTTGGGCAGGACCATGCCCCGCGCCACCGCGACCTGCACGGTTTCCTCATCGGCGGTGCGGTGCTGTTTGCCATCGGGCTACTCAACGGCTCGCTCACCTCGGGCACCGGCCTGTTGGTCACCCTGTGGCTGGTGCGCTGGTTCGGCCTCGACTACAAGCGCGCAGTGGCCTACACCCTGGTGCTGGTCGGCCTGTTCTGGAACGGCGCGGGGGCGCTGACCCTGGGCTGGCTTGGCGAGATCCGCTGGGACTGGCTGCCTGCCCTGTTCGTCGGATCGCTGATGGGCGGCTACCTCGGCGCGCACTTCTCCATCATCAAGGGCAACCGCTTCATCAAGCGGGCCTTCGAGGGGGTCACCATCGCCACGGGCCTTGCCCTGATCGGAGGCACAATCGCATGACGGATGCAAGGAGTTATGCACAAATCAGGTGCAGGACCGCGTAAGTCATTGATTTGCTGTCACGCGACTCACGCACGATCACGCACACAAGCTAACCCATTGATTTTAAAGGGGGCGCGCAATGTGGTTAAATGCTGACCAACTCAGCAGCAACCACATCGCCATGCGCCCCCGGAAGGAACACCCACGATTCATCCACCGAGTTATCCACAACCGTTGGGGATAATTCACCGCCCCCGAAAAAAGCACACCCGGCTGTGGATCGCCCCTCAGCGGCTGGGAACAAAGCGTAACGCGACATAGCCCCCAGACAGCAGCATGGCCACGCCGACCAGCCAGAACGGCGCGCCCAGACCGCCGCTCCACTGCGCCGTAAGGCCCAGGGCAAGGCCGCCGATGGCATAGCCGAGATCGCGCCAGAAGCGATAGATGCCGAGGATAGAGGCGCGCTGAGCCGGTTCGGCCAGATCGGCCACCGCCGCCCCCAGGGTGGGGTAGAGCATCGCCATGCCGGCGCCAATGACGGCGGCCTCCAGCGCCCACAGCAGGGGGGAGGCGGTCAGCCCCGTCGCGATCACCCCCACCCCGCACAACCCCATCCCCCACACGATCAGGCCCTTGCGCCCGATGCGGTCGGACAAAGGGCCCGTGACCAGCTGCCCCGCGCCCCACACCAGGCCGTAGACCGCGACCAGTCCGCCAGCCTCGACCAGGCTCGCCCCCCGTGTGACAAAGAACACCGGGAAGAACAGCCAGACGATGGCATCAGTGAACTTCTCCACCAGCCCCGCCTGGTGCAAGGCGCGCAAACGCACATCGTGCCAGGTCGCCGGCCAGAACAGTGGGCGCAGCGACATGGGCGCGGGTGTTCCTCCCTTCGGGTGAACCCTCTGATGAGCGAGGGCCCAGGGACGGGTCTCGCGCACCCCCCACAGCCCGAGCGCCAGGGCGACCAACACGGTCAGCGTGCCAAACCAGAACAGTCCCTCCCGCGCGCCGTACAGCTCCGCCAGGGCGGCGGTAAACAGGCCCGCCAGAGCAACCCCCGCATACCCCGAGAACTCGTTCAGCCCGTTGACCAGCCCGCGCTGCTCGGCGCGTGCGAGGTCGAGTTTGCTGTTGAGCGCCATCGACCAGCACAAGCCCTGGTTGACGCCAAGCAGCACGGTCGCGGCGACAATCCAGCCCCAGCCCGGCGCGTACAGGACCAGGAACGGCACCGGCAACGCGGCGAGCCAGCCCGCGATCAACACAGGTCTGCGCCCCCAGCGGTCGGACAGCCGCCCCGCGAACAGGTTGAGCAGGGCCTTCGCCAGCCCGAACACCACCACGAACGACGTCAGGGCGAGGAAGGAGCCCTTGGCCAGGCCAAAGTCCGACTCCGCCAGCACCGGCAACACGGTGCGGGTCATACCGATCGTCGCGCCGACGAAGAACACCTGCAGCAGTTGGAGCGTGAACTGGGCGAGGTTGGCGCGGATGCCGTGCAGGATGTCCATGGAGAGCTTCTCGTGTGGATGTCGATGGGAAACATCCTAGCGGCTGTTGACATGTCAATCAATTGATTGATTGAATGAATGCGCATCTTGAACGCCGCCCATTCCCACAGAAGGAGCCCACCATGTTCCTGGTCCAGCATCCCAGCCCCCTGTCTTCCCTGGCCTACCTGTTCGGCTGTACCGGCAAGCGCGCGGCGATCGCTGTCGATGTGCACGCGGGCGACGAGGAGGCCTTCCTCGCCATGGCGCGCGAGAAAAATGTCGATATCCGCTACGTCATCGACACCCACATCCACGCCGACCATGTCTCCGGCGGCCGCAGGCTCGCGCAGCTCGCCGGCGCACACTACGCCCTGCACGAGAGCAACACCGGTGTGGTGCCCTGGGACTTCATGGGGCTGCGCGACGGCCAGGTGCTGGAGGCGGGCAACGTCAGCGTGCAGGTGCTGCACACCCCGGGCCACACCGAGGACAGCATCACCCTGCTGGTGACCGACCGCTCACGCTGCGACGAGCCTTGGTTCCTGGTGACCGGCCACACCCTCTTCGTCGGCGCGGTCGGCCGCCCCGACCTCAAGGGCCGCGAACGGGAGATGGCGGAAAAGCTGTACGACTCGCTGTTCGGCAAGCTGCTAAGCCTGCCGGACCACCTCGAGATCCTGCCGGGTGCGCAGGCGGGCAGCGTGTGCGGTGGCGGTATCAGCGGCAAGCCGGTTTCCACCCTGGCCTTCGAGAAGCGTTACAACAAAGGCCTGATCCGCAACCGGGAAGCCTTCGTCGAGGCCATCCTCGAGACCGCCCTCGCCCTGCCCGAGCCCGAGGGCATGCGCGACATCATCGCCGCCAACATCGCGGCCGAGATCCCGGCCTGAGCACGCCACAGAGAGCGACATGATGGAACCGACGATGATCCTGCTGCTGGCTGTCCTCGGCCTGGCCCTGGTGTTTGGCGCCGCCGCGCAGTTCTCCCGCGTCTGCGTGCCGAGTGGGCTGAGCGATTGGATGTTCCGGGGCGAGCACGGTCGCCTGGCCGCCTATTTCATCGCCATCGGCGTGGCAGTCATCGGCACCGGCTTGCTGCAAGCCCTGGCGGGCATCGACCTGAACGACACCAAGCCCCCCTACCGCAGCCCGGAGTTCGCCTGGGGCCGCTATGCCATCGGAGGCTTCCTGTTCGGCGTGGGCATGGTGCTGGCGCGCGGCTGCCCGGTGCGCAACCTGGTCAAGCTCGGACAGGGCAACCTGCAGTCCCTACCGGTGCTGGTGGTGATGGCGGTCACCGCCTACGCCATGACCCGTACATCCCTCTATGCCAAGTGGTTCTTGCCCTGGGTCGGCGGACTGTCACTCAACCTGACCCCGTTCGGCATCGCCCATCAGGACCTCGCCAGCCTGCTCGGCGGCGGGGCGGGCCTCGCCCTGGCCCTAGCTCTCGCCGTCGGCCTCGCCTTCCTCGCCCTTGCGGCACGTTCACTGCCCCCCTCCGCGGCGCGCCGGAGTGCGATCTGGCTGGGCGGCGTCCTGATCGGCGCGACCGTCGCGGCCGCGTACTGGCTGACGGGTGGCCCGCTGGGCCAGAAGGCCTTGGAGACCGCGGAGATGATGGAGACCCCACCCGAGGGGCTCGGCATCCAGTCCTTCACCTTCGCCGCGCCACTCGGCGACGTGGTGCACTACCTCGGCCAGCCGACCGCGACTTCCGCCATCACCTTCGGCGTGGTCGCGGTAGCGGGCGTACTACTCGGTGCCCTGCTAAGCGCCGTCGTGCGCCGCGAGTTCGCCGTGCAGCGGTTCGGCGCGCCGCGCGAATGGGCACGGACCCTGGGCGGTGCGGTGCTGGTCGGGGTCGGCAGCGTGCTAGCCATGGGCTGCACCGTCGGCCATGGCCTAAGCGGCATCGCCACCCTTGCGCTCGGCTCGTTCGTGGGACTCGCCGCGATCCTGGCCGGGGCGTGGAGTGCACTGAAGCTCGAATCCCTGCTTGGCCAGCGCGCCCCGGTCGGCTGCGAAGCGTCCACCCCCGCTCAGGATTGCCCGGCGCCAGGGAACGGCTAGAATCGTCAGACTCAAATAATCAATTGAACGAGCATGAGCGGCTTCAAGCAGGACCTCAACGACCAGTTCGCCCGCCTTGGCAAGGCGCTCTCCAACGGGCGCCGGCTCGAGCTTTTGGAATACCTTGCCCAGGGCGAGCGCAGCGTCGAGCAGCTGGCCAAGGTCAGCGGCCTGAGCGTGGCCAACACCTCCCAGCACCTGCAGCAGATGCGCCAGGCGGGGCTGGTGAGCGCGCCGGGAGGGCAAGCACATCCTCTACTCGCTCGCAGGCGAGGACGTGGTACAACTGCTGGACGTGCTGCGCACGGTCGCGGAGCGCCGCCTGTCCGAGGTGCGCGAGATGGTCGCCAAGGTGCTCACCGCGCGCGACAGCCTGGAGCCGGTGCAGGCCGCCGAACTGCTCGAACGCTCCCGCCTGGGCCTTGTCACGGTGCTGGATGTGCGCCCGCCTGAGGAGTTCGAGGCCGGTCATCTGCCCGGTGCGATCAACCTCACCCTGGCGGAGCTCGAGAAGCAGCTGGATCGCCTGCCGCGCGACCGCGAGGTGATCGCCTACTGCCGCGGCCCCTACTGCGTGCTCTCCTTCGAGGCCGTCGCCCGCCTGCGGCAGCAGGGTTTCAAGGCGCGGCGGCTGGAGCAGGGCTACCCCGAATGGAAACTCGCCGGCCTTCCGACTGAAGCCGGTCCACAGTGAGACGACCATGAACGACACGACCCCGCTCCAGCAGCTGCGCGCCTACCTTGCCAGCGTCATCGTCGGCCAGAGTGCGCTGCTCGACCGCCTCCTGATCAGCCTTTTGACCGGTGGTCACCTTTTGGTCGAGGGCCTGCCGGGCCTGGCCAAGACCACCGCCATCAAGACCCTGGCCGAGGGGGTGCACGCGAGTTTCCAGCGCATCCAGTTCACCCCGGACCTCTTGCCCTCCGACCTCACCGGGGCCGAGGTCTATGATCCGGACAGCCACCAGTTCAGCTTCCGCCCAGGTCCCCTGTTCCACGAGATCGTGCTCGCGGACGAGATCAACCGCGCCCCGGCCAAGGTCCAGGCCGCCCTCCTGGAGGCCATGCAGGAGCACCAGGTCACCATCGGTGGTGTCTCCCACAAGCTGCCCGAGCTGTTCATGGTGATGGCGACCCAGAACCCGCTGGAGCAGGCCGGCACCTACCCCTTGCCGGAGGCCCAGCTCGACCGCTTCCTGCTGCACGTGGTGCTGGACTACCCCAGCGAGGCGGAGGAGCTCGAGATCCTGCGTCGCCATCGTGCCGCAGGGCAGGCCGCCCGCCCTGCGGCGCCGCGGATCGACGTCGCCTGGGTGCTTGCGGCCCGCCGCCAGGTCGAGCAGGTCCACGTGGCCCCCGAGCTCGAGGCCTGGATCGTGCGCCTGGTGGCCGCCACCCGCCGTCTGGCCGAGCTCGTGCCCGAAGCGGCCGGCATGATCGACTGTGGCGCCTCGCCGCGCGCCTCGCTCGCCCTCGCCCAAGCCGCGCAGGCGCTCGCCTTCCTGCGCGGGCGCGATTTCGTCACCCCGGAGGATCTGCTCGACATCGCCCCGGATGCCCTGCGCCACCGCCTGCTGCTCAGCCCGGCCGGCCAGCTCGCACGCCTCAACCGCGACACCCTGATCGCCAAGCTCTGCGATGCGCTTCCCACCCCTTGAGCGCTGGCTGCATCGGCATCAGGCGCGGGGCGACCTCCACGCCCCCCTGCTTGACGATGCGACGCTGGCCGAGATCGCTGCCCTGACGACCAGCCTACCCGAGCCGGTCCGTCTGAGTCCCCGGCTGCAGCGCGGCGAACAGGCCTCGCCCTACCAGGGCCCCGGCCTCGACTTTTCCGACCTGCGCCCGTATCAGCCGGGCGATGATGTGCGGCGGATCGACTGGCGGGTCAGCGCACGTCTGCAGAAGCCCTTCGTGCGTGTCTATGCCGAGACCCGTCAGGCCGTGACCTGGGTGGTGCTCGACCGCGGACCGAGCATGCGCTTCGGTACCCGTGCGCGGCTCAAGGCCGCCCAGGCGGCGCGGCTCGCGGCCCTGGTCCTGGGCGGCGCGGGGCGGGCGCTGGATGCGCTGGCGCTGACCCTGCTGGATGGCGACGCCTACACCACCCAGCCCCCGCGCAGCGGGCGTGCGCCGCTGCACGCGGCCCTTGAGGCCCTGCGCACCGCCTGCCCCCCGCCCCAGGACACCGCCCCAAGCCGCTGGAGCGAGGTCCTCGCCGAGCTGGAACTCACCCTGCCGCACGGGGCGCGGCTGTGGCTGATCTCCGACTGCCTCGGCCTCACCCGCGAGGATGAGGCCCTGCTGGAGCGCCTGGCCGCACGCGCGGAGCTGACCCTCTGTCCGATCGAGGATGCCAGCGAGCGCGCCTTGCCCCCACTTGGCCGGGTGCACCTGCAAACGGCTGCAGGCACGGTCGAGCTGGATACCGCATCCCACGCGCTGCGCACGGCCTATGCCGAGGCACGCGCCACCCGCCTCAAACATCTGGAGGCCCTGGCCGGCCGCCTGCGCGCGCGTCTGCTGCCCGTGGGTGCGGATGAGGAGCTCGCCGTGATCGCCACCCGCCTGGCTGGAGGCGCCTGATGGAAGGGATGCACGACATCATCCCCCCCGCCCCGGTGAGCGGTGGACTGACGGGCCTCATGGCACAGGGCGGACTGTCCCACCCTGTGCTGCTTGCCCTGCTGGCGGGCCTGCTCGTACTCCTTGCGCTCGCCCTCGGGCTCCTGCGCCACCGCCTGCGGGCAGCCCTGCGCCTCGCCCTGACCCGGCGCGCCCTGCGCGCAGGCAGGCTGGATCGGGTCGAGGGCCTGATTCGCCGCCACTTTGGCCTGGCCCACCTCCACCCCGGGCGGCCGCCCGCCGCCATCGACGCCCAGGCCTGGCACGCCCTGGTCGAGGGCCTGCATGCGGCACGCTTTGGCGCCCATGCCACCCCACTGGCCGCACTCCAGCCTCGACTCAACGCGGTCTTTTCACCCTCCCCCTCGAGGGGGGAGGGCTGGGGAGGGGGTGATGAGCGCGTGGCCGGCGTCACACCGGCCCCCTCACCCCAACCCTCTCCCCCCGGGGGAGAGGGCGAACAGGCGGGCCTGCACCCATGATCGCCTTCGCCCATCCTTGGCTGCTGCTCCTGCTGCCCGTCGTCCTGGGGCTGGGCTGGCGCTTCCGTGCCGCCGCCCCCGCAGCCTTCAGCCGCGCCCCGGTGCTGTTGCGCCACCCCGCCCTCGCCCGCCTGGGGCTCGGCACCGCGCGCACCGCGCCCGCCGTGCGGCGCTGGCTGCCGCTGGTGCTGGCCCTGCTGGTGCTCGCCGCCGCCCGGCCGCAGAGCGAAGGGGGCTGGCTGCCACCGGCGGGCGAGGGCCGCGACATCCTGCTTGTGATCGACGCCTCGCCCAGCATGTCCATCCACGACATGACGCTGGACGGCAAGACCGTGCCGCGCATGGCGGTGCTCAAAGAGGCGGCAAGGAGCTTCATCGACGCCCGCCTGCAGGACCGCCTAGGGCTCATCGTGTTCAGCGACGCGGCCGCCACCCTCGTGCCGCTCACGCACGATCGCGCCGTGGTCGCGGCCCAGCTTGCCCGCCTCACCCCAGGCAGCACGGGCGCGGCCACGGCCATCGGCGAGGGGCTGGGGGTGGCGCTGCGGCAGGTCGAGGGCCGCACCCCGCCCCCGGTCATCGTGCTGTTCACCGACGGCGACAACACCGGCGGCATCCTGCGCCCGCGCGAGGCGCTGGCCTATGCCCAAGCCTTGGGGCTGCGCCTGTACACCGTCGCCGTCACGCCGGAGCCTGCCCTGCCGACCACCGATGCGGGCGGGCTTCGGGAGCCGACCCTCGCGGAGATGAGCGAACTCACCGGGGGTGCGGCCTACCGGGCCGGGGATGCCGACAGCCTGGCCCGCATCCTGGCCGAGATCGACCGGCGCGAGGCGACCACCCGCCCGCCCCCCACGGAGCGGGTGAAGCTCGAGTGGTATCCCCTTCCTCTCGGTCTGGCCCTGCTCCTGCTCACCCTGGGCCAGTGGCGCGAACTGCGCACGGGGAGGGCGGCATGAGTACCCTGCTGAGCATCCAGTGGCACTGGCCCTGGGCCTTTGGCCTGCTGCTCGTCCCGCTCCTGCTTTGGCTGGCGGGCCTTATGCGCCGCGCCCGCCTGCTGGACTATGCCGACCCCACCCTGCGGCCCTGGGCGCTCACGGATCAGGCCCGAGCCGGTCACGGCCGTGCGCTTGTGCACGCGCTCGCCTGGCTCATGCTGACCCTCGCGCTGGCCGGTCCACGGCTGCCGGTGGAGCAGGCGGGGGCGGCCGTACCCGCCCGGAGTGACGTGCGGGTCCTGGTCCTGCTCGATGTCTCCGCCTCCATGCAGGCGACCGACATCGCCCCCTCGCGCCTTGCCCGCGCCGGGCTGAAGCTGTCTATGCTTCCCGAGCAGCTTTCCGGCGAGTCGCTCGGCCTTGCGGTGTTTGCCGGCACCGCCGGACTGGTCATCCCTCCGACCCGGGATGCCGGGGTCTTCCGCTTTGGCCTGGAGCAGGGTCTTACGATGCTGGAGGATGCCCCCGGCACCGAACTCGCCACCGCCCTCGAGGTCGCCCGGCGCGCCCTCGGTGAGGGCGATGCGCGCCACGGCCGGGCCATCCTGCTGGTCACCGACGGCGAGGCCGAGGCCCTGCGGGGCAATGCCCTGCTGGCGGCGGTGGAAGCCTTACGCGAGGCCGACCTCCCCCTGTTCATCCTCGGTGTGGGGAGCGAAGAAGGGGCCCCCATCCCGGACGGTGCCGGCGGTGTCCGCATGGTCGATGGCGAGGCCTGGGTCAGCCGGATGGATGCGATGCGGCTTGCGGAGATGGCCGAACGAACCGGCGGCCAGTTCGTGAGGGTTGCGGACGGCGACGGTGATCTGCACTCGCTTGCGGCCGGCCTGCGGGCCCTGCCCAGCCATCCCGACCCCGGCGCCGCACGCGCCTGGCGCGAGTTGTTCCTTATCCCGCTGCTGGCGGGCCTCATCCTGCTTCTGCTGGCCTATGCCCCCGCTCTACGCAGGCCGGGCCTTGCGGCCTTGCTGCCCACCCTCCTGCTCGGCGGCCTGCTCAGCGGCCCCACGGACGCCTGGGCCGACCCAGCACTTGCCGCCGCCTACGCGGCCTGGGCCCGCGGCGACTTCGTCCAGGCCCAGCTGCTCTACGCCCACCAGCCGGGGGCCCAGGCGCGCCTTGGCGAGGGCGCGGCCGCCTACCGGCGCGGCGACTTCGACCACGCCGCCCAGAGTTTCACCACCGCCTGGCTGCTGGCCCCGGATGACACGACCCGCGCCGACGCCCTCTACAACCTGGGCAACGCCGAGCTGAAGGCCGGCCACCCGGAGCGCGCGGTGGCCGCCTATGAGTCCGTGCTGCGCCTGCGCCCCAACGATGAGGCAGCACAGGCCAACCTGTGGCTCGCCCGCCAGCAGGCCGAGGAGCGGTCGATGCAGCGATCCCGCCCGGAGAGCCCCCCCGGCCGCCGGCCGACCGACTACGCGCGCTACGACGAGGACGTCACCGCCGACTTTCCCACCGAGGAGGCCGCTTCCGGCGGCGACCTCTCTGCCGGCGGCCCGGGTGGTGGCAAGCCGACAGGCAAGGCGACCGGCTTACTTACCCTGACGGAGGCCGACCGCCAGGCCGCAGAGAAGAAGATGGAACTGCTGCGCGACGCGCCCGCCCCCCTGTGGCGCGCGATGATGCGCAGCGAGACGCCCGGGCGGGTGAGCGAGGGGCTGCCATGGTGAAACGCGTACCGAACGCCTCCATCGCGGCGACACGCCGCGCCCACCGAACCTGCTTTGGGCTGTGGGAGCCGCGTGCCGCGGCGATAGGCGCAGGAGTCCGGCCCCCCCCCCTCACCGCCATCCTTCTGGCCCTGCTGCTCATGCTCGGCCCCCAGGCTCACGCCGAGCTTGGCATCGACGCCCACCTCGCCAACCCGACCCCCTGGCTGCGCGAGGAGGTCCTGCTCACCGTCGAGGTGCTGGACGACCGCAGCATCGTCGAGCAGATCATCGCCCCCTGGACCCCGCCGGGGGTGATCGTCCGCCCGCTCGGCAGCCGTCAGGAGCGCCTGCAGACGCCTGAAGGGGTGCGCATCCGCCACCGCCACCTGTGGGCGGTCATGCCGCTCTATCCCGGCGTGCTTCCGCTCCAGCCGCCCACCGTCGAGGCCCGCGTCACCGGCGGCAAGCGCCTGCCCCTGACCCCGCCGCAGCTCGAGCTTACCGCCCGCCCGCTCGACCCGCTGCTGCCGGTCGATATCCCGGTCAGCCCCCTGCAGCTCACGGCCGCCCCCCTGCCCGAGGCCGTGCCGAGGGGCCGCCCCTTCACCTGGAGCCTCGCCATCGAGGGCCAGGGGCTGAGCGCGCGCGGCATCGAACGCTGGCTCAAGGAGGCCCTGCGCGATACTGGCAGCCTGCGTGTCTACCCACCGGACATCAAGCTGCGGGACGGCATCGACCCAACCCAGCCCCTGCGCCAGCGGGTCGAGATGCAGCTGACGCTGGAGGCGCGCGACAGCGGCCAGGTGCGCCTGCCGCAGATCCGCCTACCCTATATCGACCCGACCGACGGCATGGTTCGCCTGACCTCGCTGCCCGCGACCGAGCTGCGCGTACAACACCCGCTGTGGCTGGCACTGCGCCCCTGGTTACCGTGGTTCGCGGGCGCAATGCTGCTGGCCGTCCTGGTCATCCCCCTGCAACGCTGCGGACGACGCTGGCTCGCACGACGGGCATGGCTGCGCTCACTGCGTGAAGCCGACACCCCCGCGGCCCTGCGCAGGGCCTGGCGAGGGGGGGCCGAAATGCTGGTCGATGCCCAGACGCAGGCACGGGTCCAGCGCCTGGACGCGGCCTGCTATGGCAACCACCCCTTGGGCGAAGCCGATTTCCGCACCCTCAGGCAAGCCTTGCTGCAGGCCGCCGCCGGCGCACACAGGACGGGCTGCTGGCCATTTCATGGCGCGCGATCTAGCATCACACTATCTCCACCCCCCTGAAGGATCCCCGTTGAGAGACGAGGCCGTCCATCCGCGGTAGTCACGGGATGATTTGAAGCGATGAAATCCACCGTCCTCCGCCTACCCGCCGTGCTGGCCATCCCGGCCAACCCGGCAGCGGCCACCAACAGGTTCCTGATCGGCGCGGTGATCCTGTTGCTGCCGCTGGTCGTGCTGGGGCAGACGAGCGCCGGCGCCATGCCCTTCGTCACCTACACACAGGCCCACGCGGTGCTGGAGGGGCTCACGGTCGCCCTCTCGGTCATGATCTTCATGCTCGCCTGGAGTACCCGCGGGGCCGGGATCGCCATGCTCAACATGGCGCACTTCCTGACCTTTCCCGGCATGCCCGGCGTCGACGAACACTCCGGCCTGCAGCGTTCCCTGAGCTTCTGGATGCCCACCCAGGCCATGACGGCCGCCGCCCTGCTCGCCGCGGCCCTGCTGCCCTCCGCTGTGGGGAATGCACGCAACCTGATCAGGCTGAGCGGCACCCTTACGCTGGTCGCGAGCGGCCTGATGCTGGGGCTGGAGTTCCTCCGGCCCGACTGGCTGCCGGTGTGGTGGGTGGCGGGCAGTGGCCTCACCTCCGCCAAGGTCCTGGGTGAATACCTCATCGCCATCGCCTTTGCCGGGGCGACCCTGCTGCTGGTGTTGCGTGCCTGGCGCGACACCTCCGCCGAGGAACGGACCGCCTCCACCCTGCTGGCCTGGGCGGCCCTGATCCTGTCGATCGGCGAACTGGCCTTCACGCTCTACAGCGGCGTCAGCGACTGGGTCGCCCTGCTCGGCCATTTCTACCGGATCACCGCCTTCCTGCTGGTCTACCAGGCCCTGTTCGTGCATGGCGTGCAGCTGCCCTACCAGCGCATGGCCGACTCCGAACGCACGCTGGCAGAGAGCCAGGCGCGTTACCGGCAGCTGTTCGAGACCTCGCCGGACGGCATCCTGCTGCTCGATGCCGATCACAGGATCCGCAAGGCCAACCCGAGCATCACGCGCATGTTCGGGCATGCCGACGGAGAGTTGCTCGGGCGCCCCCTCGACAGCCTCATCGCCTGGGATGGGCAGGAGGGCTCGCCACGGCTGCACGACGACCATGTGCCCCTGCGGTCGTTGCACACGCTGACGGTCGATAAGGGCACCGAACTGACTGGGAAGCGGCGGGAGGGCAGCCACTTCCCCATGGAGGTCGAGCTGGTGCCGCTGGAACACTCCGATGCCGATGACCTCGCGGCCATGTGCATCATGCGAGACGTCACCGAACGCAAGCGCCTCGAAAGCCAGCTCGTCCACCAGGCGATGCATGATGCCCTCACCGACCTGCCTAACCGCGTGCTGCTGCTCGACCGCATGGAGCAGGCCCGGCTGTATGCCCAGCGTAGCGGCACCCCATTCGC
Organism: Thiofaba sp. EF100; assembly: GCF_039822285.1. Taxonomy (NCBI): domain Bacteria; kingdom Pseudomonadati; phylum Pseudomonadota; class Gammaproteobacteria; order Chromatiales; family Halothiobacillaceae; genus Thiofaba; species Thiofaba sp. EF100. The sequence continues at coordinate 42,694 of NZ_JBAJEY010000002.1, forward strand.
GGTCATGTTCCTCGACCTCGACTACTTCAAGAGGATTAACGACAGCCTCGGCCACCAGCAGGGCGACCTGCTGTTGAAACAGGTCAGCGAACGCCTGAGCAGTGTGCTGCGCGAGGATGATACGCTGGCCCGCCTGGGTGGCGACGAATTCGTCATCCTGCGCGCGGGACTGGAAAGCGGGGCCGATGCCTCGCGGATGGCGGAAGACCTCCTCAACGCCCTCGGGCAGCCCTTCCGGCTCGGCGAGCAGGACGTGTACATCGGCGCCAGCATCGGCATCACCCTCTACCCCGACGATGCCCAGGCAGGCGAAACCCTGCTGCGCAATGCCGACCTTGCGCTCTACCAGGCCAAGGCCACAGGGCGTAACACCTTCCATTTCTTCTCGCGCGAGATGGATCGCGAGGCCCAGGAGCGGCTGACCCTGGAGACGCAACTGCGCCGGGCCATCGCCATCACCCAGACGGCCTCGCCGCAGGCCATGGCCACCGGCCTGCACACGGGCCTCGAGCTGCACTACCAGCCCCAGGTCCGCGCCGATGGCCAGCTGGTGGGTGCAGAGGCCCTGCTGCGCTGGCGCAACGAGGGCCAGCTGGTCATGCCTCATCGTTTCATTCCGCTGGCCGAGGAAAACGGCCTGATCGTGCCGATGGGCGCCTGGGTGCTGCGCGAGGCCTGCCGGCAGGCACGCCAGTGGCTGGACGAGGGCCTGACGCTGGGCAGCATGGCCATCAACGTCTCCGCCCGCCAGTTCCGTCAGCACGACTTCGTCGAACAGGTGCGCCAGGTTCTGGAGGAGACCGGCTGGCCTGCCGCACGGCTGGAGCTGGAGATCACCGAGAGCATGATCATGGAGGCGCCGCAGGAAGCCGCCAGCGCCCTGCGGGAACTGGCAGCACTCGGCGTGGCGATCGCGGTGGACGATTTCGGCACCGGCTACTCGTCGCTAGCCTATCTGAAGACCTTCCAGGTCGACCGTCTCAAGATCGACCAGACCTTTACCCGCGCACTACCGGACGACCCGGACAACACCGCCATCGTCAACGCCATCATGTCCATGGCGCATGCCCTCGGTCTGCGGGTCGTGGCGGAAGGGGTGGAAACGGAGGCCCAGCGCGCCTGGCTGTCGCTGCGGGAGTGCGATGTCATGCAGGGCTGGCTGTTCGGCAAGGCGCTGCCCGCTGCCGATTTCGAAAGCCGCTTCCTGATGAGCAAGAGGCCGCAGGCTCATCCAGCGGATTGAGGGGCGCTCAGCGGGGGTTGCCGAAGCCGTCGAAGGCGGACGATCCCGCCAGTTGCACTCCGATCCGCGGCAAGCCCTCGGCCAAGGCGTCACCCGCGCTCAGACGCCAGCCATGGACCGCGGCGAGCGCTTCGCCGCGCTCGTCGAGCAGGGCCTGGCTGACCGCGCGCAGGCCCGGCCAGATCGCGGGGCGTTGCCAGCGCGGGGCCTCGCCCTGCTCGAGGGCGTAGTGGATGTCCTCCTCGAACCGTCTGGCCAGCAGGGCCGCCGCATGGGCCGGTAGCGCAGCGGCGAGGACGCCGGCATCGTTCACCCGTCCCAGCGCATCCTGCCCCTGGCGCAGGTGGCGCAGCACGTCCTTCGCCTCCAAGGCCGTCGCCAGCGGCTCCAGCATGTAACGCAGCTGCTTGCCAACCAGGCGCAAGGGGTGCAATCCCTCGGGCAGGTGGTGCATGTCGGCAAGATAGGGCGTGGCGGCGTCCATCCAGCGTTCCGCCATCCAGGCACCGAACGACTCCCTGTCCGCCCCCTCGAGCGGGCGCATGCGCTCCAACGCACGCTGCGCCCCCTCCAGCATCTCCGGCAGGGTGTCCAACAGGGCCGCCCGGTGGGCCGCATGTTCGCCCGCCAGCCGCTCGCGCAGGGCCTGCCAGCCATGACGCTCACGCCCGCGGAGCTGCACACCGGCCAGCCAGGCCTCCTGCACCTCCAGGTCACGCACAGGCCCGCTCTCGCGCGCGAAACTGCGCAGGGCACGGCGCGCCTTGCGGGGAATATCGACGAGAGGTGCGCAGAGTTTGAGCCAGACGCGGGCGCGCCGCACCGCCACGCGCGTATCGTGCAGGGCCTCTTCGGCGGAAGGGGTCTTGCGCAGCAACGCCCCCTGGGTCAGGACCTCCTGCAAACGCTGGTGCAGGATGGTCAGACACACATCGGCCACGGGGCGCTGGAGATCGTCGAGGGTCAGCATATCCACCTCGGGAGTGGTTCGCGACATATCGTTCGAGCATAGCCCGCCTGGACTTCAGGGGGATGACAGCCGGTTAGCGGATCACCATCCCGGGCCCCAGGGGGCCGGTATCCGAGGCCAGCCGGTGCGCGGCGCGGATCGGCGCGGGAAGGCGGTAGCGGGTCACGGCGGCCATGACGCTGGCGATCGCGGCCTCAAGACCCAGCCGGTGACCGATCGAGACATAGACCGGCTTCACCCCCGCACGGGTGCGCAGGACGGCGCCGATCACCTCGTCCTCATCCTCGAGCGGTACCCACGCCCCGCGCACGTTCGGCACCTCAGCATGGCGACCGCACAGGCGGGTCTTGCCGACGCCGACACTCGGCAGACCGGTGACCACCCCGAGGTGCGCCGCAATGCCGAGACGGCGCGGGTGGGCGATGCCCTGTCCGTCACACATCAGCAGCTCGGGCGTCTGCCGCAACTGGCCGAGCGCCATGAGCACGGCCGGCAGCTCGCGGAAGGCGAGCAGGCCGGGGACATAGGGGAAGCGGGTGGGCAGCCGCGCGAGGGCGGTCTCGACCACCCGGCAGGCAGGCATGTCGAGCACCGCCACCGCCGCCCGGGTGGTGCGACCTTCGGCCTCGAAGCCCACGTCCACCCCGGCAATCCGCCCGGCGAGGATCGGAGGGCCCTCGCGCAGCACCCGGGCGGCCAGCTCGCGCTGGATCTCCACCGCCTCGGCGGGCGTCACGTCCCAACGATGGGGGGCTTCGAGCCTCATCGGCGGAAGGGCGGCAGGCCGTCCAGGAACGCCTCCCACACCAGCAGGCGATGGCCGCGCAGGAGGAAAAGCGAGCGCCGCGCCCACCGGGGGCCGCTGCGCCCCGGCGGCAGGACCGCAAGCTCAAGTCGCCGGGCGCCACCGCGGAACAGCAGCGAGCCGAGCGGACGCCGCCCGAGGCGCGCAAGACCGAGCCTGCGCTGCGCCGCAGGCGAGCCGAGGGTGATGGCATGCACGTAGGGCGTCCACGCCCCCGCATGCCGACAGGACAGACGCACCTCGCGCCGCCACACCCGCGCGCCGATCCGCAGCCCGAGCAGGCGTGCGCTGGCGGGGTCGGCCTCAGCCCACCCCTCGCCCAGCACCTCGACGACCAGTCTCCCCGGACAGACGCGCGCCAGGTGTCGGGTCAGCGAGCCCGGAGCGCGCAGCCAGGCCAGGGGGGGACGGGAACGGGGTCTGACGGCAAGCATGGGGACAGGGGCCATCCTGAGGTCGGAAGACACACATCCTATCTTAAGTAAAAGCCAGAGAACGCGACTAAACTGCTGATATCTCCACCCCATCGTGGAGGCCGCCAGTCACCGGAGGATGCGCGCCATGCCCAATGAATACTTCCTTTACGCCGCACTGGCCGGGATGCTCATCTTCGGCGTCGTCTGCCTCCTCACCATGAGCGCCACCCTCTCATGGGGGCTGTCCTTCACCGCGGCGCTGGCCGCGCTCTACTACCTCTCCCCGCATATCCTCCCGGAGAATTCGCTCTTCCATCTCGAAAGGGACCTCACCCTGCTGGCGCACAACGTCTTTTTCATCGCCAGCTGGCTTGCAGGGAGCCTGATCGCCCGCTGGGTCTGCCTCCGCGGCCAGTCCTAGGCCTGTCCGTGGCCACGCCGCCCCTGGACGTGTTCACACAAACGTAACCCTACCGACACCCCGAGGTCACAACCCCGCGCCAGCATGGCGGCTCCGTTCTGCAAGCACATCCACGGAGCCTCCATGAACAAGCGCCTTCTTACCCTTTTCCCTCTCACCGCCGTCGCCGCAGCGGTGGGTCTCGCCCTCACCGGCTGCGGTGGTGATGGCGAGCCCCTCGTCTCCAGCGTCGAGTTCACCGCCACTCCGGCGGCTGCGACCGATGAGCAGATGATCAAGAACTACACCACCTCCGTCGCCCGTGTGACCTACACCGACGGCTCGGTGAAGGAATACCCGCTCACCTACAACACCCTGTTCAAGAACACCGACCAGACGAGCGAGGTCAAGGGCAAGAAATACGCCGCTGCCCAGCTCTTTGACGTGGGCATGAACCCGATCAAGGATCCGAACGGCGACCCTGTGATCTCCGAAACGGCCGATGCCAACTCGCTGCTCAAGGTGGGCGACAAGCTGTTCCTGGTCAACCACTGGGAGTATGACGACGTCCTGGCCGACGGACAGGATGCCTACAAGGTCGCCAACTGGTACTCCCGCATGCCGATGAGCATGAACCTCACCGAGCTCAAGCAAGATGGCAGCGGCAAGCTCAGCCTGGTCAAGCAGACCGCGGTGGACTTCTCCTCCGTCAACGGCGGCTGGATCTTCTGCGCTGGCGGCCCCTCCCCGTGGAACACCCACATCGGCGGCGAGGAGGACTACGACCTCTACTTCGTGCCGGGCGAGAGCAAGTACAGCACCACCCAGGCGGGCCTGAAGGCCATGACCGAGGTCTACTTCAACAACATGAAGACCGCCAACCCCTACCACTATGGGTTCATCACCGAGGTCGCGCCGAAGGCGGACGGCACCTATGCCGTGCAGAAGCTCTACAACATGGGCCGCGGCACCTGGGAGCTGGCGCGCTTTGCCAAAGATGGCCGCACCGCCGTGTTCGGGGATGACGGTGAGTACTCCGGCATCTTCATGTTCGTGGGCAACGAGACGAACAATCCCAAGGCCGGTGGCACCTTGTACGCGGCCAAGTGGAACCAGACCTCGGCGGATGGTTCCGATGGCGGCACGGCCAACATCCAGTGGGTCAAGCTTGGCTCGGCCACCTATGACGAGATCAAGAAGCTGATCGACTCCGGCATCACCATCGGCGACATCTTCGAGACCTCGCTGACCGAGCAGGCCGGCTTTACTCCCACCCGCGCAGGCTCGTCGCAGACCATCTGGGTCAAGCTCAAGCCGGGCATGGAAAAGGCCGCCGCCTTCCTCGAGACCCGCCGCTATGCCGCCTACCTTGGTGCCACCACCGAGTTCACCAAGGGTGAGGGCGTCGCCTTCAACCACGCCGACAAGAAGATGTACTACGCCATGAGCCGCATCGAGAAGTCGATGAAGGCCGCCGATGGCGGGCCGGTGGATCACGTGCGCCTGAAGGAAAACAAGGCGGGCGCCACCTACACCTTCGACCTCGCCTCCGGGCAGAAGGACACCGCCGGCAATGCCATCAACTCCGACTATGTGCCGACCAAGGCCTATGTCGAGACTGCACTGCTCGGCAAGCCGATCACCGCCGATGCCAATGGCAACACCGCGGATGTGAACAGCATCGCCAACACCGACAACGTGTTCTACTCCGAGGCCATGCGCACGCTGTTCATCGGCGAAGACTCCGGCATGCACGTCAACAACTACCTGTGGGCCTACAACGTGGACACCAAGAAACTCTCCCGCATCCTGAACCTCGCGGCGGGTGCGGAGTCCACCGGCTTGCAGATCGTGGACGATCTGAACGGCTATGCCTACATCATGAGCAACAACCAGCACCAGGGCGACTGGATCAGCACCCAGCCCGCCGCGCTGACCCAGCGCCTGGAGGCCAAGGCCGCCGAGCTGTTGGGCCGCAACAAGTATGGGGTCACCAACTACCGCCTGGAGGCTCATGTGGGCTACATCGGCGGTCTGCCGGCGATCCGCAAGTAAGGAAGCTCTCGGGCAGGCCTACGGGCCTGCCCTTTTTCCCGAGCCTTGCATCCCTGGGTTCGGGAAAAAGCAAGAACCGACCATGCGCACCGAAACCATCCTCGGACTGTCTGCCCTCGCCGTTGCCGTCGGGCTGGCCCTGCTCGCCTGCCAAGGCGGCGGCGACAGCAGCACCCAGACGAACAGCCCTTCAACGCCCCCGGCGACCCCTGCCTACGCCCCCTTGAATGGCGAGAGCATCAGCCGCGCCACCTTCCAGAACCCGCACGCCCACATTCCGGCGCAGTGCTACATCGAAACCAGCTTCGGCACCCAGAACGCCTACCTGTTCTGCCACACCGACGGGGTGGCGAAACGCGGGCTCGGCAACAACAACCCGCAAGCCGGGCTCAACCCCAATGTCGGCAATCTCCAGGCCGAGTATGCCTTCGGGGTCATCGATTACCCCTTTGTTCCCAACTCCAGCATCAACCCATGGATCAACACGCTGCGCCCAGAGGTGCTGAAGAAGGCCGTCGATGCCCTGGGGCTCAAACTCGAAGACTGGGATATGCAGGCCTACGTGCGCCAGGACAACTGGCGCGCGGCCTTTGCCCAGCGCCCCGGCTCGCCCAAGGAGTGGGATAGCGGCATCGACCACCCCCTGCGCCTCTTCCCGGGCCTCGCGCCCGACGACCTCCCTGCCGGCAACGACGGTTTCGTCCGCAGCACGGTGGCCGAGCGCGGCTTTTTCCAGGACGGCCAGGGCTGGATCACCGGCTGGCGGGCGGTGAATTTCATGCCCTACGGCATCTTCACCCCACGCTCGGGCAGCGTCTCGGGCATCTACATCCGCCTGCCCGAAGTGTTCATGAAAGACGCCGAAGGGCGCTTCAGCCTGGCCGTCTATGCTGCCAACCTCGAACGGGTAGCCGCCAATATCCAGGACCGGCTGCAGGGCGAAACCCATTACCTGGGGGCCGCCGCCGGCATCGCCATCGTGCGCGGCCAGTACCCGCTCGGCACCGAGTTCGCCCACCCCCTGCACTACGTGGACGTGGAGGCGGATGGTGCCAACCCCAGCATCAGCCCGTATCCTGGCACCCGCGCCCGCCGGGTGAAGGAGATCCGCTGGATGTACAAGATGCACCCATGGCATCCCGAAGAATTCGGCATGGGGCTCAAGGACGAGTCCGCCCCTGTCTATGCCAACCGCCAGCAAGGCTGGATCGATAACGGCGTCGGCTGGCTACTGGGTGGCTGGATCGAAGATGCAGGCGGTGCCCTGCGCCCGCAAAGCCCCTCCGAACTCACCCAATGCGTCGGCTGCCACTCGGGGAACCTGCGTCAACCGGACATCGGCCAGAACGCCGTCTACACCTCGGGCACCGGCAACACCATCGACAGCACCTGGGCCCTGCCGCGCAAGCTCGCAGGCGAGGCCGGCTGGCGTGAGATGGACTACCTTGGCTACACCGCCAAGGCCCAGGCCGTGCTGGATGAGTCCCCGGGCAGACTCACCCTTCCTGAGCCGCATAACCGCGCCTTGGGACAGGGGGAGTTCAAGGTCTTCCTGGACTACGTGGTGGGTGCCTCGCTTTATGGCGACATGCCAGCGAGCATGGACGCTTATCTTGCCGACCAGATCCGCAAGTCCCGTGGTTATTCGGCCGACTGGCCGAGCCTCTCAGCCGCGCTGGCCGACGGGCGGGCTGAGTCTGTCCGCAGCGCGCAGGAAACACGGCTTAAGCTCATGCGTGAGTTCACCGCCCGTGGGGCGTACAAGGATGCTGAAGGGCGCATCCTGCCCGAGCTGTTCCTGCCTTCCCGCCGCGAGGCGCTGGAGGCCGCCCGCTGCTACCGCCAGGTGGTCGTCACCCAGCGCTACGACTTCGGCAAGGACGTGTTCGCCGAAACCCCATTCACCTTGCGCTACTTCCGCACCCCGGAGGTCGGCTTTACCCATCAGGACGGCCGCCCCTACGTCTTGGGCGAGGTGATCACCGACCGCCCCATCGAGACGAATCCCGCCAAGTTCACCTTTGGGATGGGCATCACTCCGACCCTGATCGACGAGGACAAACCCTTCGCCCAGGGGGGGACGTTCCTTCGCGATTATGTGCCGTTGCTTGATTAAGGAGGGTTGATTCAGCGTTTTATCGCGCCGGGGGCGGCGCTCCTACGGGAAGAGGGGCCGCCTGTAGGAGGCCCGCCCCCGGGCCGATCAACTCACACCTTGGCATAGCCGATCCCCGCGCCCACCCAGCGTTCGATCAGGGGCTCCACGGCCTCGGGATGCTCGCGCAGGAGGGTGTCCGCCAGCTCGCGCACCTGAGGGATCAGCTCCGCGTCGCGCGCAAGGTCGGCAAAGCGCAGGCGCGCCAGGCCCGTCTGCTGGGTGCCGAGAAACTCTCCCGGGCCACGCAGTTCCAGGTCCTTCTCGGCAATGCGGAAGCCGTCATTGGTCTCGCGCATCACCGCCAGGCGCTCTTTGGCCACCTGGGAGAGCGGCGGGGAGAACAGCAGCACGCAGCTCGACTCCACCGCGCCGCGCCCCACCCGGCCGCGCAGCTGGTGCAACTGGGCGAGCCCCAGCCGCTCGGCATTGTCGATGATCATCAGCGAGGCATTGGGCACGTCCACCCCCACCTCGATCACCGTGGTGGCCACCAGAATGTCGAGCTGCCCGGCCTTGAACGCCTGCATCACCGCCTCTTTCTCGCGCGGCTTCATGCGCCCGTGCACCAGGCCAATACGCAGGTCCGGCAGGGCCTCCGTCAGCGCGAGGTGAGCCTCCTCCGCGGCCTTGGCCTCAAGTTTCTCGCTCGCCTCGATCAGCGGACAGACCCAGTAGGCCTGCCTTCCTGCGCGGCAGGCGCGGCCGAGGCGCTCCATCACCTCCTCGCGCCGGGTGTCGGGCACCGCCGCGGTGTGCACGGGGGTGCGGCCCGGCGGCAGCTCGTCCAGCACCGACACGTCCAGATCGGCGTAGGCCGTCATCGCCAGGGTGCGCGGGATGGGGGTGGCGGTCATCACCAGCTGGTGCGGGTGCAGCGCGCCCTGCCGGCCCTTCTCGCTCAAGGCCAGGCGCTGGTGCACGCCAAAGCGGTGCTGCTCGTCGATGATGATCAGCCCCAGGCGGGCGAACGCCACCCCCGCCTGAAACAGGGCATGGGTGCCGGTGACCACCCGGGCCGTACCGGAGGCCACATCCGCAAGGGCCTGCCGTCGCGCCGCGCCCTTCTGACTGCCGGCGAGGAAGGCCACCGGGATGCCGAGCGGGGCAAACCACTGGGCGAGGTTGCGCGCATGCTGCTCGGCCAGAAGCTCGGTCGGGGCCATCAGGGCGACCTGCCGGCCGGCCTCCAGCGCCGCGCAGGCGGCCAGCGCGGCGACGATGGTCTTGCCCGAGCCCACATCCCCCTGCACCAGGCGGCGCATGGGCCGGTCGCGGGCGAGGTCCGCGCGGATCTCCCCGAGCACCCGCTGCTGCGCCCCGGTGAGCCTGAACGGCAGCCCCGCCATCAGTTGCTCCGCCAGCGCCCCACCGATGCCGAGCGGCTCGGCCCGCCACTGCTCGGCCTGCGCCCGCCAGCGGCGCATGGCGAGCTGCTGGGCCAAGAGCTCTTCGAACACCAGCCGCGCCCCGCCAGGGGTCGCCAGCGGGGTGGCCGCCGCCTGGGTCGGGCGATGCAGGTCCTCCAGCGCCGTGCGCAGATCGGGCAGGCCCAGCGCCTCGCGCACACGGGCCGGGAGCAGGTCGGGCAAGAGTTCCGACTGGCGCGCCCAGAGGCCCAGCGCCTCGCGGATCAGCCGCCGCAGGGTGCCCTGCATCAGCCCCTGGGTGGTGGGGTAGATGGGCGTCAACGCGGTGTCGAGCGGCGCCGGGAGGGGCGTGATCTCCGGGTGGGCCATGTCCAGCCCCGCCAGCCCGCCCTTGACCGTGCCATAGGCGCGCAGGCGCTGGCCGCGCTTGAGCCGCTCCGCCAGCCCGCGCGGCGGGTTGAAGAACCACAGCGTCAGCCGGCCGCTGCCATCCCCCAGCACGGCGCGGTATTGCAACCGGCGGCCGTTACGCGACTCCACCGCAAGGATCTCGCCCTCCACCTGCGCCGTCTCCCCCGGGCGCAGGGTGCCGATCAGGCTCACGTGGGTGCGGTCCTCGTAGCGCAGCGGGGCATGCAGCAAAAGATCGACCACGGTGGAAAGCCCCAGCGCCTCTAGACGTGCGGCCAAGGCCGGGCCCACGCCCTTGAGGGCGGTCACGGGCGGCGGGGCGGAGGTGGCGCGGGTCATGGGGGCATTGTAGGCGGGGAGGGCTTGGGCTTGGCAAGCCGGGAAATCACGACGCTCCCCGCCCACAGAAGCTCGGCCCGGGGGCGGGCCTCCTACAGCCGCGTGTAGGAGCGACGCCCTCGTCGCGATCAGTCGTCTGGGGCGGCCTACGGCCGGCTGCGGTAGAACTGCATCGGTACGGCCTGCACCTCGCGCGCCCGCTCGCGGGCCACGCTGCGCTTGAGCTTGCCGACCACGTGCATCTCGCAGGGCTTGCAGTCGAACACCAGCTTGAGTTTCTCGCTGCCGTTCATGAGCCACAGCGGTTCGGCCTTGATGGTGCCGTGCACGCCGAGCACCCCGCGCGTCTGCTTGGGGCAGAGGCTCAAGGAATAGCGCACGCAGTGCTTGGTGATCATCAAGGACACCTCGCCTTCTTCCTCGTGCGCCTCGAAGGCGGCGTCGATGAGCTTGACACCATGTTTGGCGTAAAAGTCGCGCGCCTTGTGGTTGAACACATTGGCCAGATAGGTGAGGTGCTCCGCAGGATAGGGCACGGGCGGCTCGACCGGCTTGGCGCGCTCAAGGCGCGGCAGGGCGGCCCGACGCGCGGCTTCCAGCGCCTCGATCCCCTCGCGCCGCAGCTGATTGACGAGGGAGGCGGGCACGAACCACGGTTCGCGCAGATCGAACGCGATCTCCACCGCCTCGAAGATCGTCGCCCCGAGCTTGCTTAAGTTCTCGCGCAGGCTGGCCTCCGCGCGTGCGGCATCGCGGGCCGCTTCCTTGGCGAGGAGGAGATGGGCGGTCGCGCGGTGACCGTCCTCATCGACCAGGGTCAGGGTGAGACCGTCCTCGGTATCGGCCAGGCGCATCCAGAGCTTGATGCGGCGTTCGGCAGATTTCCGCTCCAGCCCGCGCACCCAGCTCATGTCGCGGTTGCGGTTGATGGTGAGCCCTGGGCGCAGGTGCCTAAGCTCGCCGATGGGGTCCTTCGGCACCACCCGCCAGCGGTGGGGCGCCATCCGCTCGGCGGTATTGATCGCCATGCCGACCAGTTCGCGCTGCAGGTCGAAGTAGCACAGGCCATCGCCGTTGTGCAGTTCTATCCCCTCCTCGGTCTCGATCTCCACCGCGTCCTTGTGGACCTTCACCACCCAGCCGATCGGCTGGCCTGGGTTCTTGGGCGAGTCGAAGGCGCCGATGTCGATCTGGCGGCCATTGACGAAGTAGTCCGTGGCGTCGCGGTTGAAGTTCTGCTTGGGATCAGGGGTGAAGAACAGCCGCGTGGTGCCGCTGGAGCTGCGGGCAAGCTGGGGACGTTCTTCAAGGATGGCATCCAGCAGGCGGCGGTAGTGGGCGGTGATGTTCTTCACATAGCCCATGTCCTTGTAGCGACCCTCGATCTTGAAGCTCTGGATGCCGGCGTCGATCAGGGCGGCGAGGTTCGCGCTCTGGTCGTTGTCCTTCATCGACAGCACGTGCTTGTCGTGCGCCAGGATGCGACCCTCGGCATCCCGCACCTCGTACGGCAGGCGGCAGGCCTGGTTGCACTCGCCGCGGTTGGCGCTGCGGCCGGTGTGGGCCTCGGAGATGTAGCACTGCCCGGAGTAGGCCACGCACAGCGCGCCGTGGATGAAGAACTCCAAGGGCACCGTGGTCGCGGCGCGGATGGCCTTGATCTGCTCGAGGGTCAGCTCGCGCGCCAGCACCAGCTGGGAGAGGCCCACATCCTGCAGAAAACGCGCCTTCTCCGGGGTGCGGATGTCGCACTGGGTGCTGGCGTGCAACTGAATCGGCGGCAGGTCCAGCTCCAGCAGGCCCATGTCCTGGATGATGAGCGAGTCCGCCCCCGCCTCGAACAGCTGCCAGACCAGCCGGCGCGCCGGTTCCAGTTCATCGTCGCGCAGGATGGTGTTGAGGGTGACGTGGATGCGGGCGTGGAAGCGGTGGGCATACTCGACCAGGCGGGCGATGTCGGCCACGCTGTTGTCGGCGCTCTTGCGCGCACCAAAGCCCGGACCGCCGATGTAGACCGCATCGGCCCCATGGTTGATGGCCTCGATGCCGATCTCGGCATCGCGGGCGGGGGCGAGGAGTTCGAGTTGATGGTCGAGCATGTGCTTGCCTCGTCGATCAGTCAGCTCAACACGTCGCCTCAGTCACCCCGGCGCGGGGCGCGGTTCCCGCTGCGGGCCTGGCCTGCGCGCGCGCCCTCGGGACGGGGCCCACGCCGTTCGCCGGCCGGCCGTTCGGCGCGGTTGCCGACGTTGTCCGGACGCGGGCCGCGACGCTCGCTGCCCGTACGATTTGCCCCCTCGGCGCGAGGGGCGCGCGGCGGGCAGCCTTCACTGGAGCGGGCCGTGCCTTGTGTCGGACGGCCGCCGCCACGCGAGCCGCGCGGACCGTTGCGGCCATTCTGGATCGGTTCCGGCTTGATGCTCGGGTCCACCTCGAAGCCCGGCACGATCTCGCGCGGCAGTTCGCGCTTGATCAGGCGCTCGATGTCGCGCAGCAGCTTGTGCTCGTCCACGCAGACCAGCGAGATGGCCTCGCCCTCGGCCCCCGCGCGGCCGGTGCGGCCGATGCGGTGCACGTAGTCCTCGGGCACGTTCGGCAGCTCGTAGTTGACCACGTGCGGCAGCTCGGCGATGTCGATGCCGCGCGCGGCGATGTCGGTCGCCACCAGCACCGCCAGGCTGCCGGATTTGAACTCGGACAGCGCGCGGGTGCGGGCGGACTGGCTCTTGTTGCCATGGATGGCGAGCGCGGGGATGCCGTCGTTGCTCAGCTGCTCGGCCAGGCGATTGGCGCCGTGCTTGGTGCGGGTGAACACCAGCACCTGGTGCCAGTCGTTGTCCTTGATCAGCTTGGCCAGCAGGTGGCGCTTCTTCTCGCGGTCGACCGGGTAGATCTTCTGCGCGATGGTGTCGGCGGTGGCATTGCGGCGCGCCACCTCGATCAGTTGCGGGTTGTCCAGCAGGCGGTCGGCCAGGGCCTTGATCTCATCCGAGAAGGTGGCGGAGAACAACAGGTTCTGCCGCTTGGCGGGCAGCAGGGCCAGCACGCGCTTGATGTCGTGGATGAATCCCATGTCCAGCATGCGGTCGGCCTCGTCCAGCACCAGGATCTCGACCTTGGAGAGGTCGACGTTGCCCTGCTGGTGGTGGTCGAGCAGGCGGCCCGGGGTGGCGACGAGGATGTCCACGCCCTGACGCAGGCGGTCGGTCTGCGGCTGCATCCCGACGCCGCCGAACATGACCATGGAGGAGAGTTTCAGGTAGCGGCCATAGGCGCGCACGCTCTCCTCGACTTGGGCGGCAAGCTCGCGGGTGGGTGTGAGGACCAGGGCGCGCACCTGGCCGCGGCCGGGCGGGCCCTTGCGGGTCGCATTCAGGCGCTGCAGGAGCGGCAGGGTGAAGCCGGCGGTCTTGCCAGTGCCGGTCTGCGCCCCGGCCAGAAGATCCTTGCCGGTGAGCACGGCGGGGATGGCCTGGGCCTGGATGGGGGTGGGGGTGGTGTAGCCGCGCTCTTCGACGGCACGGACGATCTCGGCGGACAGGCCAAGGGAGGCAAAGGACATGGATTTCTTTTCCGAAAAAAACATCGGCCTGTCGCCGACCCTTTCCAGATCGAGGCGCCAGTCTAAGGCAGACGAGGGTGAGGGCACGGGGCCCGGAAGACACGCGCCGCAAGACTGATGCGGAGCAGGGTGCGCATTGTAGCAGAGTTGGACCGCCCAGCCCGCGACTTGTTCAATCGGATCTTCCTGCACTGCGCGGCCAGCCGAGGGCCGCGAGCAGCGCGGCGAGGATCCCGCTGCCCGAGGCCATGAGCAGGTCGTCCCAGTGCAGCGGCTTAAGGTGCAGCAGATCCGCCATGGAAGGCACCTGCACCAGCAGCAAGGACAGGCCGAGGGTCGCCGCAACGATCGTCCGCGCGGACCTGCCGCGCAGGCGGCTGAGTGTAGCGGCGAACCCCGCGCTGGCGGCGCCCAGAGTCATCAGCGCCATCGCCCGTGCATGCTCGACGTTGTTGCCGCCACCCAGGCTGTAGAGATAGTTGAGCAGCACAAGTCCGGTCGTCATGCCTCCGGCGAGGGCGATCGCCAACCACTGCCGCGCACCGAAGAAGCGCACCCGACGGCCACGGTGGGGCGGCGCGAGACGGTGGTTGCCGGGCAAGTCCTGGAAGGCCAGCAGGGCGGTGGGGTGGATGATCAGCTCCAGCCAGACGATATGGATCGGCAGGTAGAGCAAGGGGTAGCCGAGCAGCGGCACCAGCGCCGCCGTGACGACCAGCGGGATGTGCACCATCAGCAGGTACAGGAAGCTCAGCTGCAGGTTGGTGAACAGCTGGCGCCCCTCGGCGATGGCGCTCACGATGCTGCGGAAGTTGTCGTCCAGCAGTACGATGGCCGCCACCTCGCGCGCGCTCTGGGTGCCACGCCCGCCCATGGCGATGCCGATGTCGGCCGCCTGCAGCGCGGGTACGTCATTCACCCCGTCGCCGGTCACGGCCACGATCTCCCCCTGCCCCTGCAGGGCGCGCACCAAGGTCAGCTTCTGCGCCGGCGTGGCGCGCGCCACCACGTCGATCTCACGCGCAATGGCCCCCTGCGTGGCCCGGATACGCTGCTCCAGTTCGTCACCGACGATGACGACCGGCGCGTCCCCGCCGAGGCCAATCTCCCGCGCCACGGCCCGCGCGGTGGCCGGATGGTCGCCGGTGACCATGACGACCTGGATCCGCGCATCCTGGCAGGTCCGTACCGCCGTCGACGCCTCGGGCCGCACCGGATCCTCGAACGCGAGCAGACCGGCGAAGGCAAAGCCCCGATCCGGCTCACCGCCTGCCCAGGCCCCGTCCAGTTCCCGACTGGCGCAGGCGATGACCTTATGGCCGCTGCCGGCCAGCTCAGCGACGCGTGCCAGCCAAGTCCCGGCCTCGGCGGCGTCGATGGCGCACTGCCCAAGCACCACCTCGGGCGCCCCCTTCACTGCCGCCAACAGCCGCCCGCCCTCGCGCACCACACCGGTCTCGCGCTTGCGGTCCTCGGTGAACGGGAAGCTCTGCACCCGCTCGCCCCCGGCCGACGCCCCGAACGCCTCGAGGATGGCCCGGTCCATCGGGTCGCCGCTCTCCGCGCGCGAGGCGGCCAGGGCGGCCCGCCGGATCGACGCCTCGCCTGCGGGATCGGCCGGGAGGATGTGGGCGAGGATCAAACGCCCCTCGGTGATCGTGCCGGTCTTGTCGGAGCAGATGGCCGTCACCCGGCCGATGTTCTCGACCACCACCGCCCGCCGCACCAGGGCCTGGCGCCGGGCCAGGCGGTACACACCGACACCGAGGAAGAAGGTCAGCACCACCGGGAATTCCTCAGGAATGGCGGCCACGGCGAGGGTCACCGCACTGAGGATGGCGTCGACCAGCCCGTGCCCCTGGGCCAGCCGCACGGCGGCGAGCGCCACGCAGATGACCAGCGCGGCCACGATGAGGATGGTGACGAGCCCAGCCACCGCCTGCTGCAGCGGCGTGCGTTCGCGCGAGCCGCTCAGGGCCGAGCGGACGATCTCACCGTACAACGTCTCCGCCCCCGTCCAGACCACACGCAGGCGCGCCGTGCCGGTCAGCACGCGGGTCCCGGCCAGGCCCAGATGCCCGCCCTCGACGGGGAGCTCGTGGCCGTCGGACGGCCAACCGGACAGGGCCTGCTTGCGCACGGGATAGGCCTCACCGGTGAGCGCCGACTCGTCGACCTGCAGCCCTTCCGCCCGGACCAGCACGCCGTCCGCCGGGAAAGCCTCGCCCGGGCCGAGCTCCACCAGGTCGCCCGGCACCAGCTCCGTGGCGGGCAGGGTGACGGCCCGTCCGTCACGAATGACGCGGGCCTGGGTGGCGAGCTGCCGGCTCAAGCCCGCGACCGAGGCCTGGGTGCGCCGGTGCAGGAAGGCATCCATGCCGAAGATCGGAATCAAGGCCAGCAGCAGGATGACCGATTCGGTGAGCTCGCCGACGAAGGCGAACAGCCCGCTCGCCACCAACAGGAACCACAGCATCGGGTCCTTGAGGGTGTCGGCGATCAGGGTCCGCCAGTCGTGCGGCGGTGTTTCGATGATGATGTTCGGCCCGTGGCGCCCCCGGCGGGACGCGGCCTCCTCGGCCGTCAGGCCCCGCTCGTCGTCCCCGAGCCCGCCGAGGCGCCCGGTGGGCAGCAGACGGTTCACACGCGGCCCCGCGCCAGTCTCAGCGCCCCCTCAGCCAGCCCGCCACGTCCAGCGCGGCGTAGGTCAGGATGCCATCCGCCCCGGCGCGCTTGATCGACACCAGGCTCTCGAGCATGCACTTCTCCCAGTCCAGCCAGCCGTTCTGCGCGGCGGCCTTAAGCATGGCGTACTCGCCCGAGACCTGGTAAACGAAGGTCGGGGCGCGAAAGGTGTCCTTGATACGGCGCACGATGTCGAGGTAAGGCAGCCCCGGCTTGACCATCACCATGTCCGCGCCCTCCTGCAGGTCCAGCGCCACCTCGTGCAGGGCCTCATCCGAATTGGCCGGGTCCATCTGGTAGGTCGACTTGTTGCCCTTGCCCAGGTTACCCGCGGAACCCACGGCGTCGCGGAACGGGCCGTAGAAGCTGGAGGCGTACTTGGCGGAATAGGCCATGATCCGGGTGTGGATGTGACCTTCAGACTCCAGCGCCTCGCGGATCAGGCCGATGCGGCCGTCCATCATGTCGCTGGGCGCGACCACGTCAGCGCCCGCCTCGGCATGGGAGAGGGCCTGTTTCACCAGCGCCTCCACCGTCTCGTCGTTCAGCACATAGCCGGAGGCGTCGATCAGCCCGTCCTGACCGTGGGTGGTAAACGGATCCAGCGCCACGTCGGTCATCACTCCAAGCTCGGGGAAGCGGGCCTTCAGCTCGCGCACCGCGCGCTGGGCGAGCCCGTCCGGGTTCCACGCCTCGGCGGCATCCAGCGACTTCTTCTCCAGCGGGGTGACGGGGAAGATCGCCAGCATGGGGATGCCGAGTTCCATGGCCCGTTCGGCAGTGGAAAGCAGCACGTCGATGGACTGCCTCTCCACGCCCGGCATGGAGACCACCGGCTCCGTACGCCCCGCCCCTTCCAGCACGAACACGGGCAGGATCAGGTCATCGGCGCTCAAGCGGGTCTCGCGCATCAGGCGGCGGCTGAAATCGTCACGGCGCATGCGGCGCATGCGGGTCATGGAAAAGGCACGGTTGAACATTAGAGAATCCTCATTCAGCATGCATCCATTCTAACGACCCTTACCCGAGATTGGGCCATGGCATTCATCGAGTTCGCCTTCCTCCACCCCGGCGCCCATGAGCGCTTCCTCGAGGCCGCCCGCGCCCGCGGCCTGACCGCTTCCTGGCATGAGGATGCCATCGGCACCGGCGCCACCATCGTCCGCGTGCAGGAAGAAGGGCTCACCCCCGAGATCGAGGACGAGCTGGAGGCCCTCGCCCTCGAGCTGGACGAGGAAGGCCAGAGCTGGGCCGATGCCATCGGCGGGGACGTCCGCCTCTCCGCGGTCGGCATCGTCGTCCACCTTGCGGACGGCAGCCAGTCCCTCGCCCGCGTCGAGCCCGACATGGTGCGCCGCATCCTCACCGTCCTCAGCCCCGAGGAGCTCGGCCAGTTCGTGGCGAAGATCGCGGACGCGGTCGAAAACCCGGACGACTCGCCCCTCTGCAAGGCCTTTCATGAAGGCTGAGGCCCCGTCCCGCAACAGGGCGGGGTGAGGGGCCATGCTCGACCTCGCCGCCTGGCACGCTGAACCCCTCGACCAAGGCGAGGCCGAGACCCGCCTCGCAAGGCTTGGCACGGCCACGGCCTGGACGGAGCGCCTCGAGGCCCTACGTCTGCGCCTCATGCTCGGCCTACCCGC
The DNA here is from genome assembly GCF_039822285.1 of Thiofaba sp. EF100. NCBI lineage: Bacteria > Pseudomonadati > Pseudomonadota > Gammaproteobacteria > Chromatiales > Halothiobacillaceae > Thiofaba > Thiofaba sp. EF100. The sequence goes on from NZ_JBAJEY010000002.1 coordinate 60,748, forward strand.
CACGATGCAGCGCGAGGTGCTCATGGCCGAGGCAGACGACGACCTCCAGCGCGCCGCCGTCGAGCTCATCACCGGCCAGGTCATGCTGGCACGGCGGATGAAGGGGGCGTGGGACTGGCTCGACGCGGCGGAAAAACGGCTGGCCCATCGCCTACCCGGGCCGGGCTACCTTGCGCTGCTGCGACGGCACGCCATGCTGCGGACGCTTCCCCTGTTCGACCAGCCGAAGGCCATGCGGCCTTTGAAGGAGTTGCTGGCGATTGCGGCGGCGACCGCCCGGCTTGAAGGGATGAAGCGGCCTGACTATGCAGGGGATCAGCGCGATACGTTGGGCTGAGTTGATTTGCGTGGGAGCAACTGTCTTGTTTGCGTAGCCCCCCGAGTCCCTTGGACGTTTGGAGGTGGGCCAAGACCCGAGCGTGGGCAGCCCCTCCCCCTGGAGGGGGGAGGGTTGGGGAGGGGGTGAGCGAAGCAGCGACGCAGCCATCGGCCCCGCAGGCTGCGCCAGCGTCGCGTTCAGGAGGTTTGTCGAGGTGCCCTGAAGGTCGAAGGCCGCGATCCAGGCTGTGTCAAAAGCCTTTGACACAGCCTGGAAATGCGAGCCATGGATGGCTCGCGCGAGAATCAATCACAATAAGTGATTGATTCTCGGAGCCCGTCGCGGGCATGTACCGCGACGTTCTCGAAGGCCGAACCCCGCAGGGGCTTCCGGCATGGATGCCGGAAGGGCGTGAGAGGAGGACCAGGCGAGTTTCAAAAGGGCAGGACAGCCCTTTTGAAACAGTCTGGATCGTGGGGCTTTATGGCTCTTGCTGCGCTCCTTCCAGACCAGGTGGGTTTCACCCTCTCCCCCATCCCCTCCCCCCCTGAAGGGGGAGGGGAGCAAGGAGGCATTCCGGTTGTGGGAGCCGCGTGCCGCGGCGGCACGCCGCCCACATCGGAGCCCACCCAGTGCCTACCGCAACCTCGCCAGCCCCTCGCTCAGGGTCGGGTAGCGCAGCCTCACCCCCAGCACCTCCTTCATCCGCCGGTTGTCCAGTCGGCGCGATTCGTTCAGGTACTCCAAAAGTCCGGGTGAGAAGGTCCGGCGGGCCTCTTCCAGACTCACGCAGGGCGGGCGGTGGAGTCCTGCGGCGTCGGCCAACCGGTAGAGATAGTCGGTCATGCTGGAGGGCTGATCGTCGCTGGCGTTGTAGATCCCGGCCGGGGCATCGTCCTCGCCCGCACGGACGGCGATGGCAGCGAGGTCATCGGCATGGATGCGGTTGCTCCACGGGGCCACCTCCGGGCAGACCACGGGCTCGCCGCGGCGGAGGCGCTCCAGCGGCAGCCGGCCAGGGCCGTAGATGCCGGGCACGCGCAGGATGACAAGCGGGATGGCATGGCGCGCGGCGAAGTCGGCAAGCTGCCGCTCGGCATCCACACGGCGGCGGGCGCGGTCGTTGCCGGGGTTCACGGAGCGGGTTTCATCGACCCAGGCGCCGCCGCAGTCGCCATACACCCCGGAGGTGGAGATGTAGACGATGCGCCGGGGCGGGCTGGGCTCGAGCGCAGCGAGCAGGTGGGTGGTGCGGCAGTCAGCCAGGCCGGCGGGCGACGGCGGCGCGAAGTGGAACAGGATCGCGCCGTGGGTCGGCAGGCGGAGCAGGGTCTGGGGATCATCCAGATCACCCTGCGCTGGGCGGGTGGGTCCGGTGTCCCGCCTAGAACGCACAAGGGCGGCCACAGGGCCGCCCTTCTCATGCCACAAGGCCGCGACGCGCCGACCGATATCGCCATAACCGACGATGAAGACAGGAGCAACGCCGTCGGGCACGGCGCTGGGTCGCCGCAAGGCGACACCCGAAGGGCGGAACCCATGGATGGATTGCGCCGCACGGCTCATTTGCTGCCAAACTTCTCCAGCAGCAGGTTGAGCTTTTCCTCGGCACTGAGCACCGGCGCGCTGGGCTCCTCCCTGCGGGCCGGGCGCTCGGCACGCGCGGGGCGGGGGGCACCGGCCTCGCGGCGCGGCTTGCGACCCTCGCCCTTGCCCTCGGCACGAGCCTCTCCCCGCGCACTGGCTGGCTTACGCGGCCGGCGGGGACGCTCGGCCGGCGCCTCACCGCCCTCACCCTCCCCGGCCTTCCGGACCGGGCGCTCAGGACGCTTCGGCAGCTTGGGCGCCAGTTCGGCCAGCCGCGCCTCGGCATGCGCCTTCTGATCCTCGGAAACCTCACCCACGGCCTCGCCCGCCAAATTCACGCGCGCATCGCCGCGCGCCACGGCGCGATGATAAGCCGCGCCCTGGGTGTAGTAGCGCAGGGCGCGGCGCAGCTCCTGCATCGAGAGGCCATGCCCCCCCTCGCCTTCACGCGCGGCCTGCAGCTCCTTGAGGATGCCCACGGCGAGAGGACGCACCTTGCGGCCGTCAAGGGAGAAGGCGGTGGGATAGGCCTCCGCCAGACGGGCGACAAGGGTACGGGGGTGACGCGCCTTGGACTGCTCGCCCACATCGGAGGTGGCGAGGGTCGGCTCGGCAACGGCTTCGGCAGTCACGGCCTCAGCCAATTCCGGGGCGGCATCGAGGGGATGCTGGTTTTCCATCGGGGGTCTCAAACGATAAAGGAAGGAAGTCGTCCATGGAACAGGGGCAAAGGTCCATCCAGCCTGAGGCTCAACTATGTTCAGTTTATCAGCATGTCCCCGAAGCCCGAATCCGGTCTCTGCGCTTCAAATGCTTCCCCTGCATCATCCTCGGTGGCATGAAGCACCCCGCCGACCATCCTGGACTGCAGCACATCTCGTCGACATTCCCCTCATGGCACAACGCTTCCCCAGAGTGCAAAGAGCAAGCTCATCGCACCACCAAAATGCCCTTGACTTTTTTTGCCATTGATGTTCAATCCAGAAACCACCCAGGCGCAAGGATATTCCTGCCCCATGCTTCCCCGCACTAAAAGCCTCGGTTTCACTCTCATCGAACTGATGGTCACTATTGCAGTGCTGGCCATCATCATGGGGATCGCCGTACCGAGCTTCATGTCCACCATCGTGAATGCGCGGTTGACGACAGCCGCCAACGATTTACTGGCGGCCATCCAACTCACCCGCACAGAGGCCATACGCACGCACGGCCGTGTCACCCTGTGCAAAGCCACTCCCACGGCCAACCAATGCGACACATCCGCCGCCTCCGACTGGGGACGAGGCTGGATGGTTTTCACGGATCCAGTGACACAAAGCCCTCCCCAAGTCGAGGGCACGAGCCGCATCGTCTCCAGAGGCGGAGGACAGCTATCCAGCGATCTCTCGATCAAGAGTGGCGCCACAGATCTTCAGCTCTACATCTCGTTCACGGGCGACGGGTCGAGCCGACAGATGAACGGCAACTTTCTCGCCGGCACTATCCGCATCTGCTCGAGCTCCTCCTTCGTGGGCAATGACGACCGTGCACGAGACATCGTCATCAACAGCGCCGGCCGAGCCACGATCCAACGTCCGACGGGCCTTCCGGCGAGTTGCCCCGCACCTTGAGCATCTTCGGCAAGCCATGAATCCTCTGTTTCTTTCTCAACGATATCAGCGCGGTGTCGGACTCATCGAAGTTCTGATCTCCACGCTCATCTTGTCCATCGGCTTACTGGGGATTGCCGCACTTCAGGCAAACGCGCTGAAAAACAGCCAAAGCAGCCTCACACGTAGTCAAGTCGTGATGCTCAGCTACTTCATGCTCGATGCGATGCGGGTCAATCGTGCGGCAGCGATCAACGGCTCTTACAATCTTGGCAAGACCTGCACCATCGTTGCCGATGCGGGCAACATCATTTCCCATGATCAGCATGTCTGGCTTCAGGCCATCAAAGAAAACCTCGGCGACAACGCATCGACCTGCGGCGAGATCACCTGCCAAGGCAACGACTGCGTTGTTCGGATCTACTGGGATGACTCACGGGGAACGTCCGGCAGTGCTGACCAGATGATAGAAACGAGGACGCGGCTATGACCCACGCAGCCGCAAGATCGGCCAAGAACGCTGCAGCGCTCAGTCCGAAGGGGAAACATCCCATGGGACCAAGAACAAGTATCTCTGGTTTCTCCCTCGTCGAATTGATGATCGCCCTCGTCTTGGGGCTAGTTGTCATCGGCGCTGCCGTAAGCATCTTTTTGTCCAATCAGCAAACCTTCCGCACCACCGAAAATCTCGCGCGCCTGCAAGAGAATGCCCGCTTTGCCTTCGAATCCATGGCCAGGGAGGTTCGTGAGGCGGGTGGAACACCGTGTGGCACGAAACCGGTAGCCAATGTCATCAATGGCGGTGGGGGCTGGTGGAGCTGGAATGCCCAGGGCCCACTCAGAGGGTATGCCGGGAACACCCCGGGGCCGCAGGCCTTCGGCACCACCCCCGGGCTGCGGGCAACGAATACCGATGCGATTCTTGTCCTCTCGGCGAGCCTTTTCGAGGGGGTCACGATCACTACCCATGACCCCACATCTGCGCAATTCAAGGTTAACAAGACCAATCACGGCATTCAGAATGACGAAATCGTCATGGCCTGCGACCGCCAATCGGCCGCCATCTTTCAAGTGACGAACGCCAACCAGGCCAATGCAACCATCGTCCACAACACAGGCGGGACATCGCCTGGAAACTGTAGCAAAGGACTGGGCATACCCACCGACTGCACCTCGGCGAATGGCACAGCAAAAACCTTTAGCAAAGGCGGCTTCATTGCACGCCTCAATGCCTCGTTCTGGTACATCGGCAACAATGCCCGGGGGGGACGTTCACTCTATCGGCTCAACTTCAGCGGCGCGCCGCAAGCACAAGCCCAGGAAATCGCCGAAGGGGTTACCGACATGCTCCTGGAGTATCTCCAAATCACACCAGGCACCCCGCCAACCCTCCCCGCCAGCTACGTGAGTGCAGCATCCGTAACAGATTGGGCGAACGTCGTCGCTGTACGACTCACGCTCATCATGGCCACCACCAATAACGTCGGCGTGGATGGTCAGGCGATCCCCCGCACCTTCATGCACGTCATCAGTCTGCGCGAGCGGGAGTTTGCGTCATGAATGCGTATCCCAAAACGCCCGAACACCAGCAAGGCGCAGCTCTGATCGTTGCATTGATCTTGCTTTTGATCATGACCATCCTGGGGCTCAGCAGCATTCGCACCACCGTCATGGATGAGAAAATGACAGCGGCCAGCTACGATCGCAGCCTCGCCTTCCAGGCCGCTGAGGCTGCCCTTCGCGCGGGTGAAGCCGTGGCCCTTGCGCAGTCTACCGCCTCCCCGAAAAACTCTGCCTTCCCCAATGCGGGGCTGTATACAGACAGCGATAGCAACTGCAATACATCCCCATGCAATGCACAAGGATTGTGCGCACAGCCTGACCCAGACTGTGATGCGCGTTGGCTCGATTCCACCTTTAACAACTGGGCCAATGCCGCCAAGGTCAATGATCTTGCCGGAACCCCGCAATACTTCGTCGAATACCTCGGCAATAACTTTCCCTGCAACCCCGAAGATGCAACCAGCCAGCCCAATTGCGCCCAGTACCGGATCACCGCCAGAAGCATTCCGGGCGCCAATCGGGCACAGGTCATGCTCCAATCAACCTACTTGACGAACTAGGGTGGTCAATGATGAAACGCCCATACACTTCTCTGGTTCTGGCTGCGGCCTTAGCGCAATGGACTGCACACGCCCATGGGGCCTTGACCATTCCTGCCGTGCCACTTCAAACCGGGGCCGCTGTGGCTCCCAACCTTTTCTACCTGCTCGATGACTCCGGGAGCATGCAGTGGGAAATCATGCCCGAGGATTATCTCTATGCTTATTACATGTTCCCACCGCCGGGTGAGGGACAAGGCACCGGATACGGCGGCGCCCATGTCTATGGGGGCGACATGTACCCGTATTACGTCATGAAATTCGATACCACGGCGAATGAAGCCGTATATTTGCGGTCTTCAACCATAAACGTTGTCTACTACAACCCTCGCCAGGAATACACCCCTTGGGCGAAGCACGATGGGACGAGCTTTGACCAAGCGGTTGCGACCAACGCCTATTACAACCCCTATGAGCCCGGGCGCGGAAGCATCGATCTCACCGCGCAGCAAACCCGCTCCGCTTATTGGAATAGTGGCTCATGGTCAAGCCATACCTTCTGGCCCATTACTTATTATGTTTACAAGGGCTCCGGAAGCACCACCGACAAGACGAACTACATTCGTTATCAATATCGTAACGGCGCCCTTTATGAATGGGATCTAGCCAAGAAAAGCAGTACGGAAAAGAGCATCTCCACAACCCCGTGGGGGCGCACCGCCGCACAAGAGCTCCAGAACTTTGCCAACTGGTTTAGTTACTATCGCTCCCGTATCCTCGCCGTTCGAGCTGGAACGAGCCTGGCATTCAGCACCCTTGGCGACAACTACCGTGTAGGCTTTGCCACCATCCATCAGACGGGCTGGAAGCACCCGCCCCCCAACAATCTTGGCTTTACCACAAGCGAGCGCCTTGATTTCTATACCCGCCTGTTCCAAACCCCGATAGGAACGTCTGGCACGCCGCTTCGCTCGGCGCTCGATGCCGTGGGCAAGCAGGTCGAGACCAACCTTGATTATTTCCGCCCGGACCCCGCGCTCTCGTGCCGTCAGAATTTCACCATTCTCACCACCGATGGCTACTGGAACGATTCGGACATCAACGGTGGGACCGTAGGAAACCAGGACAACACGGACGGCAGCACGATCACCCACGCCGATGGACAGACCACCTACAAGTACACAGCATCCCGCCCATTCAAGGATGACTGGAGCAACACTCTGGCCGACGTGGCCATGAAATACTGGAAACGGGATCTGCGCACCGATCTCAAGAACGATGTGGCGACCACCTCGGCAGACCCCGCCTTCTGGCAGCATATGGCCACCTACGCCCTTTCCCTCGGGGTGAGTGGGTCCCTGAACCCCACGACTGACTTGGCCGCATTGACCTCCGGGGCCAAGAGCTGGCCCAACCCGAGCAATTCGAATGCGGCCAAATCCGATGACCTGTGGCACGCCACGGTGGATGGCCATGGGGAGTTCGTCGCTGCCCAGAACCCACAAGAGTTTGCGGACGGGCTCAAGCGCACCCTTGGTTCCATCGCCAACCGTGTGGCGGCCGCATCCAACGTTGCAGGGAACAGCACCAAGATCGACACGGGGAGCATGGTCTACCAGGCCCGTTACAAGTCTGGGGTATGGACGGGAGAGTTACTCGCCTACGCCGTCACCCAAAGCGGTGCCTCATCGATCCCCTCCTGGAATGCCGCCACGCTGATCCCCAGCGCAAGCAGCCGAAATATTTTTTCCGTCACAAGCAGCGGCACCAAAATCACGTTCACATGGAACCAGATCGACAACACCCAGCAGGCGAACCTCGGCTCGGAGGATGTCCTCAATTATCTCCGGGGTGATCAAACCAAGGAGCAAAATCAGGGGGGGACCTTCCGCAATCGGGAGGGCCGTCTGGGTGACATCGTGAACTCCTCCCCTGTCTATGCCAAGACAAGCGATACCCTTTTCGTCGGCGCCAATGATGGAATGCTGCATGCGTTCAATGCACGTACGGGCGAGGAGCTTTTTGCTTACGTACCCCTTGGCACCTATGCGTATCTGAAACAGCTTTCGGATCCGACCTACAACCACCGTTATTTTGTCGATGGCGAGATCGCGGTGTCCGACCCGTCTGAGACGGGAGGGCAATCCTGGCTCGTTGCAGCCCTCGGGCGCGGTGGCAAGGGCTTGTTTGGCCTCGATGTAGGCAATCCGGCCGGGTTCCAGAAAAACGACATCCTATGGGACCTCACGGCCAATAACGGTGACCCGGACATGGGGTTCATCCTCGGCAAGCCCGTGATTACCAAGGTCGATGGTTTGGGTTGGCGGGTGATCACCGGTAACGGTGTCAACAGCACCAATGAAAAAGCCGTTCTTTACATCATCAACCCCACAACGGGTGCCGTCGACGCCAAGATCGACACCAACACGGGATCGCCCACACAGAGCAACGGCCTATCCACACCCGGCGTTTATGATGTGGACGGCGACGGCGATGTCGATGTGGCCTATGCCGGCGATCAGCTGGGAAACCTTTGGAAATTCAATCTGACCACCCGGACCGTGGCCTTTGGCGGACAGCCGTTCTTCATTGCTCGAAACAATGCCAACCAGGCTCAACCCATCAGCGGGGCTCCTCTGGTCGTCAAGAACAACCAGACAAACGACCCTCACATAGGGAAAGTCTTCATCTTCTTTGGCACGGGGCGTTACCTCACGAGCGATGACCCGAACAACAAGAGCGTTCAGACTTGGTACGGCCTGATTGACGAGAGCTCGACGATCAGTGACCGCTCCCTGCTTCGTCAGCGGACCATCAGTTATTCGACCCTGCAAAGTGGAAAGCTGGTGCGCACCTTCTCCAAGGCCGCCAACAATGACATGGTCGGGATGAAGGGATGGTATGCCGACCTCGTCACGAACAACGTGGCTGAAGGAGAACGCATGGTGGGCACCCAGATCCTCCTCAAAGCGGTAAATCCGGTGCTCATGGCCAGCAGCCGCATCCCGGAGGGGGATAGCTGCACCCCCGGCGGTCGCGGTTACATCAATGCCATTGATCCATTCACCGGAGGCAATCTGTCATTCACGTTCTTTGACGTGAACGATGATGCGAAATTCGATGCCACCGATAATCGCGGTGATGACCCCATTGCATCGATTGATCTGGGAGTGGGCATGCCCACCGACCCCGTGTGCATTGGCGATCAATGCTTTGTCTCAGGTTCCACGGGGCAACTCGGTCGTGTACGAGTGAACCTGGGGGGAGCCACGACCCCACGCCGGATCGGCTGGCGCGAAATCATCACTCAATGAAACGTCTTTCCAAGGGGCAGGGCGGGGATGCTTTGGGTCGTCTCCCCCTTCCAAGATGGGTATAGGGCATGAAAAATTTTGTGAAAAATCGTTTTTCTGCACTGCTCTTGGGCCTGGGGATGGCCTTGGCATGCCCCATAGGACTCCATGCGGAAGAAAATATGGTTCGCCCCCTCTTACTGGAAGAAGGGGGTAATCTTGGCTTCTTCGATCCAGGCAGCATGACCCTCCTGGTTCAAGGCAAGGTCTATCGCATCGACCCACAAATCACGCAGGTTCAGACCAAATCCAGCCAAGGATCAAGGCTCACGACTGCAAGCCAAATCAGCGACTTACCTGAGCGACTTGCAAAACTACGCGGCTATCCGCTGTCTTTTAAATCACGCCCGGATGGCGTGTTGGAATTGATCGTCTTAGATGAGCAGCTCAAATCCGCTTCCCTTGCGCCATGATGCAAGCTGGAAGCGGGGTTTTCTGATTTCCGGCCGCATCATTCATCCGGAGATCCCACAGCATCGTCAGAGATCGAGGCGGAAGGCATCGACGATGATGCGTGCGCCCAGGTCGACGATGACGATGTCCGGGCCGACGATGAAGCGGGCATAGCCGCGCGGCAGCGGCTGGAGGTCGCGCTCAATGTAGTGAGGCAGAGAGTAGTAGGGTACGCCGGGCGGCCAAGGCATACCGCGTGCCAGGCGCTTGGCATGGCCCGGGGGGATCTTGCCCTGCTTGGCCAGCCCCGGCGGCAGGTTGCGGCGGTAGTAGTCGTTGAGATAGATCCGTTCGCGGTTGGTGAAGGTGAACTGCAGGCTCAGGCTGGCGTCCCCGCGGCGGTCGTCGTAGTACCGGTCGTCGTAATGCCGATCATCGTAGTAGCGGTGATCGCGCTCCGGATCAGCATGGACGCAGCCACCGAGCAGAACGCTGCTGGCAAGGGCGGCAAGGACAAGGTGTTTGCTCATGATTCACCCCCCGCGGGTGCATTAGGGTTACGGTGGGCCGCCTCGACCGCGGGGCGCATCCGATTCAGCCACCACAGCCCTGGCAGCGCGGCGAGGAACGTCAGTACAAAGAATAGCGGCCAATCCAGCCATGTCACCACGCCGCCCGCCACTGGGCCGAGCAGCACCCGCCCCAAGGAGGCCAGCGCGGAGAGCAGGGCGAACTGGGTGGCGGAGTAGCGCACCTCGCACAGCCCCATCAGCAGGGCGACGAAGGCCGCGGTGCCCATGCCGCCGGCCAGGTTCTCCAGCCCCACCACCACGACCATGAGCGGATAATGCTGCGGGCTCAGGGACAGCGCGAAAAAGCCGAGGTTGGTGACGGCCTGCAGGATGCCAAACAGCATCAGGGCACGGAACAGGCCGAGGCGCATCAGCCACAGCCCGCCCGCCAGGGCGCCGATCAGGGTGGCCGCAAGGCCAAAGCCCTTGTTCACCAGCCCGACGTCGGTGGGGGTGAAGCCCGCGCCGCGGATGAGGAAGGCCGTGGTCAGGCTGCCGGCAAAGGCATCGCCCAGCTTGTAGAGGACGACGAGCAGGATGAGGCCCCAGGCCTCCGGACGGGCGAAGAAGGCGGCCAGCGGGCCCACGACCGCATCGCGAAGGCTGCGCGGCGCGGGCACGCCCGCCGGCTCCGGGGTGAGCAGGGTGACGACGAGGGTGCTGGCCATGAGGCCGGCCATCAGCAGGAAGGTGTTGGCCCAGCCCCAGTGCTCCCCAAGGATGAGCGCCCCGGCCCCCGCCACCAGCATGGCCAGGCGGTAGCCGGTCACCGAGAGGGCCGCCCCCAAGCCGCGCTCGGTGGGCTGGAGGACATCGGTGCGCAGGGCATCGAAGGCGATGTCCTGGGTGGCGGAAAAGAAGGCGATCAAGAGGGCTAGGCCTGCGATCAGCAGCAGCTGGTTGTGCGGATCGAGACTGGCCAGGCCGGCGAGCGTGAGGGCGAGCACGGTCTGGGTGAGCAACAGCCAGGCGCGGCGGCGACCGACCGGCAGCGGCACGAAGCGATCCACCAGCGGCGCCCAGAGGAATTTGAGGGTGTACGGCAGCCCGGTGAGGGCGAACAGGCCGATGGTGGCAATGGCGACCCCTTCCACCGTCAACCAGGCCTGCACGGTGCTGGAGGAGAGCGGCAGGGGCAGCCCGGAGGCAAACCCGAGCGGCAGCATCAGAAGCAGGCGGCGGTTGATGGGCATACAGGGGAGGGGCAGGCGTCTTCGATCGCGGCGACACGCCGCTCCCACGAGGAGCCGGGGCAGGAGTGGGAGCCGCGTGCCGCGGCGATGGGGGCCGGCAAGCCCGCCATGGCGGTGCAAGAACCCAGGATCTGCGCGGAGCTTTCCGACATCAGTCGCTGTCCGGATGCTGGCGCCGATCCTCGCGCAAAAGCTCGATCAGTGCCTGCATGTCGGCGGGGATGGGGGCCTCCCAGGCCATCACTTCCCCCGTCGCAGGGTGCGTAAGCTCCAGCCGGGCCGCGTGCAGGGCCTGGCGGCGGAAACCTCGCAGCATCTCGATCAGCTCGGGCGAAGCCCCTTTGGGCAAGCGCAGGCGGCCGCCGTAGTCCGGGTCGCCGACCAGCGGCAGTTTGAGGTGCGCCATGTGCACGCGGATCTGATGCGTGCGGCCGGTCTCCAGCTGCACTCGCAGCAGGGTGTGCTGGCGGAACTTCTCGGCCACGCGGTAGTGGGTCACGGCCTCACGGCCGGTCTCGGTCACCGCCATCCGCGTGCGCTCGCGCGGGTGGCGGCCGATCGGCGCATCCACCGTGCCCCCAGCAACCAGCTTGCCTTGCGCCACGGCGAGGTACTCCCGGTGCATGTCGCGCTCGGCCAGCTGCTCGACCAGGGCCTTGTGGGCCAAGGGCGAGCGCGCCACCACCAAAAGGCCCGAGGTGTCCTTGTCCAGCCGGTGGACGATACCGGCGCGCGGAAGCTGACGCAGCTCGGGGAAGTGGAACAGCAGCGCGTTCATCAGCGTGCCGCGCATGTTGCCCGCGCCCGGGTGCACCACAAGGCCGGCCGGCTTGTTGATGACGATGAGGTGCTCATCGCTGTACACCACATCGAGCGGGATGTCCTCGGGCTGGGCTTCGGTCTGCGCGGAAGGCTCGGCCAAAAGCTCGATGTGCTCGCCACCCACAACCTCAGTGCGCGGCGGAAGGCCCGCCTGGCCATTGACCAGGATCTTGCCCTCCTTCAGCCAGCTGGTGAGGCGCGAGCGGGAGTAGTCCGGGAACACCTGGGCGATGGCCTGGTCCAGGCGCATGCCGGCCTGCTCCACGGACAGGACGGCCCGGTTGGGATCGACCTCGTCCGCCGTCTCCTCCGGGTCCAGGATATCGTCAAATGCTAGGAGTGTGTCGTTCATGACGCCATGGTAGCAGAGGGCAGGGCGGGCCCGATGTTTCCGCCCTGCCCTTTCGTCATGAGCCATGGTTATAATCGGGCAAATTTATCCCCTGCGTTGCGCGAGGCGACTGCATGTTCCGCCCCTCCCTGCCCTTTCTCGCCCTGGTGCTCAGCGCCGCACTCGTTTCCGGCTGCTCCTGGTTCAAGGACAAGAAGGAGTCCCAGGAAGACCCCTATGCCACCGCCGCCGACATCTACAGCCAGGCCAGCCGCGCGCTGAAGACCGGGAATTACGAGGAGGCGATCAAGCAGTTCGAGACCCTCGAGGCGCGCTATCCCTTCGGCCCCTACGCCGAACAGTCCAAGCTGGAAGCGGCGTACGCCTACTACAAGTACGGCGAGCAGGAATCGGCCATCGCCACCGTCGACCGCTACCTGCAACTGCATCCGCGCGGCGAGAACGTCGACTACGCCCTCTACCTCAAGGGCCTGGCCAACCTCAAGCGCGGCGCCTCGCTGACGGACGAATACGTGAAGGAGCGCGACCCGGCCCGCCGTGATCAGGGCGCGCTGCAGGAGGCGTTCAATGCCTTCAGCGACCTGGTCCGCCGCTTCCCGGCCAGCAAGTACGTCGAGGACAGCCAGAAGCGCCTGCTCGAGCTGCGCAACCTGATGGCCGAACACGAGCTGTACGTGGCGCAGTACTACATGAAGCGCGGCGCCTGGCTGTCCGCCGCCAACCGCGCGCAGGGCCTGATCGAGCGCTACCAGGGGGCACCGAGCATGCCCGAGGCGCTGAAGATCATGGTCGAGGCCTACACCAAACTTGGCCTGACCGATCTCGCGGCGGATGCGCGCAAGGTGCTTGAACTGAACTATCCTGAAGCTGCCAAGACGCTGAAATAAGGAGCGCGGTCATGTGGGATTTGTTCGCGACCGTCCGCCACCGCCACTCGGTCCGCCACTTCCAGAGCGACATGCCGGTGGAGCGCGAAAAACTGAACGCGGTGCTCGAGATCGCCTGCGCCGCCCCCAGCGCGGGCGGCCTGCAGGCCTACCGCATCGTGGCGGTCGAGGGCAAGGATGCACGCGCAAGGCTCGCCCATGCCGCGCATGACCAGACCTGCCTGGCCGAAGCCCCACTCACCCTCGCCTTCGTCACCCAGCCGATGCGCTCCGAACAGGTCTACGGTGCGCGCGGCCGCGAGCTTTACGCACTCCAGGACGCCACCATCGCCGCCGCCTACGCCCAGCTGGCCGCCGTCGCCGCGGGCCTGGCCTGCGGCTGGGTCGGCGCATTCGACGAGACGGCTGTGCGCGGCGTGCTCGGCTGCGAGGGCGACGAACGCCCCGTGGCCCTGATCCCTATCGGCTACCCCGCCGAGCTGCCCCAGGAGACCCCACGCCGCCCCCTCGCGGAGATGGTGCGCACGCTCTGATCCCGCCGGAGGATCAGACGGCGGACTCGTCCTCCTCGCCGGTACGGATGCGGATGGCGCGCTCCACGTCCATGACGAAGATCTTGCCGTCGCCGATCTTGCCGGTCTTGGCGCTCTTGAGGATGGCATCGACGATCGCATCGGCCTTATCGTCGGCCACCACCACTTCGATCTTCACCTTGGGCAGGAAGTCGACCACGTATTCCGCGCCGCGATAGAGCTCGGTGTGCCCCTTCTGCCGGCCAAAGCCCTTCACCTCGGTGGCGGTCATGCCCGACACCCCCAACTCCATGAGCGCCTCGCGCACGTCGTCCAAGCGGAACGGCTTGATGATGGCTTCGATCTTCTTCATCGGCTGACTCCAGGATGCAAAAAGGCCCGCCGAGGCGGGCCGCGAAATGACCGCGTAAGGACAGAGATTACTCGACCTTGAGCGCGAGGAACAACGGCGAGCCATCGCGCAGCAGGCGCAAGGCCACGGGACGCCCCTTGGTCATGCGCTCGGCGGCCTGCTTGAGATCCGCCGCCGAGGCGAGCTTCACCCCGCCCAGCTCGAGCAGCACATCCCCCGGCCGCACCCCGGCGCGGGCCGCGGCCCCTTCGCCGACCGAGCGCACCAGCAGGCCATGCCCCACGCCCAGTTCCTGGCGCTTGGCGGCGTCCAGCGGCTGCACCTGCAACCCCAGCGGACCGAGCGCCTCTGCAGCGGCGGCGGGTTCTGCAGCCTGGGCGGACTCCTCCGGCAGGGCCTGGATGGTGACCGCCAGCGTCCGCTCCTTGCCCTCGCGGAGGACCTGGACCTCGGTCCGCTTGCCGATCTCGGCCCCCGCGACACGTGCGGGTAGTTGGGCATTGTCGTCGATCGGACGGCCATCGAAGGCGAGGATCACATCGCCTGCCTTCAGGCCCGCCTTGTCTGCCGGGCTGCCCGGCTGCACTTGGGCGATGAGCGCGCCACGCGGGCGGTCCAGGCCGAAGGACTTGGCAAGGTCGGCATCCACCGGTTGGATCATCACCCCGAGCCAGCCGCGGGTGACCTTGCCGTGCTTGCGCAGCTGGTCAGCCACCTGCATGGCGGTGTTGATCGGGATGGCGAACGACAACCCCATGTAGCCACCGGAGCGCGAGTAGATCTGCGAGTTGATGCCGACCACCTCGCCACGCGGATTGAACAGCGGGCCGCCGGAGTTGCCCGGGTTGACTGCGGCGTCGGTCTGGATGAACGGCACGTAGTTCTCGTCCGGCAGGTTGCGGCCGATCGCGCTGACGATGCCCTGGGTGGCGGTGAAGTCCAGTCCGAACGGCGAGCCGATGGCGAGCACCCACTCCCCGACCTGCAGCCGGTCGGAGTCACCGATGCGCACGGTGGGCAGGCCCATGGCCTCGATCTTGAGCACCGCCACGTCGGTGCGCTCGTCCAGCCCCAGCACCTTCGCCGGGAATTCGCGCTTGTCTTGCAGACGCACGTTGATGCTCTCGGCGTCCTTCACCACATGGGCGTTGGTCAGGATGATGCCATTCGCCTCGATGATGAAGCCGGAGCCGAGCGACTGGGCCGGCTTGACGTTGGGCAGGGCCCCCGGGGGGATGCCCTCAAAGAAATGACGGAACAGCTCGTTGAACGGATGCCCCTCGGGCAGGTCCGGCAGCATGCCGGGCGGCAGCCCCGGTCGTTTCGGCATCTTCTGGGTGGTGTTGATGTTGACCACCGCCGGTGAAACCTCCTTCACCATCTGCACGAAGTCCGGCAGGTCGGCCGCCTGAGCCGCCGGCAGCACGGCCAGTGGGGCGCCCAAACTCAGTGCAGCGGCCAGAAGGGAGATTTTGAGGATGCGATGCTTCATCGAACTCTCCTTGCACAAAAGGTGAGCATTGGAGCGCCAAGGATAAGGTCAGGTTCCGTCCGTCCAAGAGAGGCCCAGCGCCTCGACCCCGGCCGCAAGGTCCCCCATGGCTGTCTCCACGACCTTCCGCGCCCCCTTCAGCCCCAACTCGATGCGCCGCCGGGGCTGCTGCTCCGTCGGCAACACCGGCAGACTGAACAGCTTGAGCGTGGGGTAACGCGCCGTGAGCTCACGCATCAGGTCCAACAACTGGCTCTCGGTAGCATCCCAGACCCAGAGCGCGCGCTCGGCATAGTCGGCATCCCCCACATTAGCGTAGTGCTGGGCCAGCACCCAGTCGAGCATGGCATGCGCCATCTGCGGGAAGCCCGGCATGAAGTGCATTCCCCCGACCGAGAACCCGGGCACGTTGTTGTAAGGGTTGGGGATCAGTCCCGCCCCGGCGGGCAGGTCGGCCATCAGTACCCGGTGAGGGAAGGCTTCCGCCCCGAACTGGCCGACGATCAGGGCCTCGGCCTCGGGATGACGCACCAGCGGGCGGTCGAAGGCACGCGCGGCAGCCTCGCGGGTCAGGTCATCCGGGGTGGCGCCAATCCCGCCGAAGCAGAACACAACCTCCGCTGCCTCCCGCGCCTCGCGCAGGTTCTGCACCAGCAGCGCCATGTCGTCGCCGACCATACGCGCCCAGGCCAGGCGCAGGCCGCGTGCACCCAGCCGCTCGATGACCGCCGGCACATGGCGGTCCTGGCGGCGGCCGGAGAGCACCTCGTCGCCAATGACGATGACCCCGAACCTCACTGCTTCGCCCCCAGTGCCAGTGCACGCTGGCGGCTCGCCTCCCACTCGGCACGCATCGCCTCGGCGTCATACGGCCCCGCTTCCGGCCAGCCCTGGATATGCTGCACCACCAGCTCGGCGAGCATGTCCAGGTGATCGGCGCGGTCGTTCAGGGCCGGGATGTAGCTGTACTTCTCACCGCTGGCCTCCATGAAGTACTCGCGGTTTTCCTGCTCGATCTCCTCCAGGGTCTCCAGGCAGTCGGCGGAAAAACCGGGACAGATCACCTGCACATCGCGGATGCCCTGCGCGGGCAGGGCCTTGAGGGTCATATCGGTGTAGGGCTTGATCCACTCCTCGCGGCCAAAGCGCGACTGGAAGCTGACCTGCCATTCGCCCTCCGCGAGCCCCAGGCGCTCGGCCAACAGACGGCCGGTGACGTGGCATTCGCAGTGGTAGGGGTCGCCGCTGAGCAGGTAGCGCTCCGGCACGCCGTGGAAGGACATGAGCAGCCGCTGCGGCCGGCCATGCTGGGCCTGGTGCTCGCGGACTGAGGCGGCCAGCGCCTCGATGTAGGCCGGATGACGGTGGTAGTGGTTGATGAAGCGCAGCTCAGGCAGCCAGCGCGCCTTCTGCAGGGCCGCAGTCACCGCATCGAAGGTGGAGGCCGTGGTGCTGGCCGAATACTGCGGGTAGAGCGGCAGCACCAGCACCCGGCGCGCGCCCTGCATGCGCAGCTCCTCCAGCGCGCGGGGGATGGAGGGGTTGCCGTAGCGCATCCCCAAGGCCACCACCACCGGGCCGGGCAGCCGCTCGCGCAGGCGCGTCTGCAGGCCCTCGCGCTGGCGCTCGGACAGGTACAGCAGGGGCGAGCCGGTACCCGCGCCGTAGTGGTCCCACACCTCCGCATAGGCCTCGGCCGAGCGCTTGGGGCGGGTGCGCAGCACGATCCCGTGCAGGATCGGCCACCACTTCCACCGGGGCAGCTCGATCACCCGCGGGTCGCTGAGGAACTCGGCAAGGTAGGTGCGCAGGGCGTCCTCGGTCGGCGCGTCCGGCGTGCCGAGGTTGAGCAGCAGGATGCCGAGCTGTTCGGGGCTGCCATGGCGGTAGTCGTTTTCACCCAGGTACATGTCCGTCTCCAGGAGGGAAGACCCGACATTGTTGGCAGCGCGGACAGGCTTGTCCACCACACGAGATCAATAGCCAAAAGCTATCAAAACCATTAGAACAATCCATTATGCAGATCATCAAGAAGGCGGCTATCTTCGGCAGGAGCCCACACCACCGAGGAAAACAACATGAGCGTCCTGGTTGCCCGCCACGCCCCCGACTTCACCGCCGCCGCCGTCATGCCGGACGGCAGCATCAACGAGCACTTCCGCCTGTCCGACCTACGCGGCCATTACGTCGTGCTGTTCTTCTGGCCGCTCGACTTCACCTTCGTCTGCCCGTCCGAGATCATCGCCCACGACAACCGCATGGCGCGGTTCAAGGAGCTGAACGTGCAGGTGGTCGGCGTGTCGATCGATTCGCACTACACCCACTACGCCTGGCGCAACACCCCGGTGGACAAGGGCGGCATCGGCCCGGTGCAGTTCCCGCTGGTGGCCGACATCAAGCACGAGATCGCCCAGGCCTACGGCATCGAGCATCCGGATGGCGTCGCCCTGCGCGCCTCCTTCCTGATTGACCGCGAGGGCGTCGTGCAGCACCAGGTGGTGAACAACCTGCCGCTGGGACGCGAAGTGGACGAGATGATCCGCCTGGTCGAGGCGCTCCAGTACACCGAACAGCACGGCGAGGTCTGCCCGGCCGGCTGGCGCAAGGGTCAGGCCGGCATGAAAGCCACCGCCGAAGGTGTGGCCGAGTACCTGGCCGGCCACGCCCGCGAGCTGTAATCGCACACCTTCAGCCGGAACGGCCCAGTGCGCTCCCTCCTCAGCGCATTGGGCAAGCCGGCTTTTTTCTTCTGCCCCAGTGGGCACGGTGAGCATGAGGCCCCCCAGCCCTGTGATCTCCGTGCCCACTGTGGCTAAATAACCCCCATCACGAATCTGCTGGAGCACTTCGCCATGAGTCAGTCCAACCATGCCCGTCTGATCATCCTCGGTTCCGGCCCCGCCGGTTACACCGCCGCGGTGTATGCCGCACGCGCCAACCTCGAACCCATGCTGATCACCGGCCTGCAGATGGGCGGCCAGCTCACCACCACCACCGAGGTGGACAATTGGCCGGGCGACGCGCACGGCCTGACCGGCCCGGCGCTGATGGAGCGCATGCGCGAGCACGCCGAGCGCTTCAACACCAAGATCGTGTTCGACCACATCCACAGTGCCGACCTGAGCCAGCGTCCGTTCCGCCTTGTGGGCGACTCCAGCGAGTACACCTGTGACGCCCTGATCATCGCCACCGGGGCCAGCGCCAAATACCTCGGCCTGCCGTCGGAGGAGGCGTTCAAGGGCCGCGGCGTGTCCGCCTGCGCCACCTGCGACGGCTTCTTCTACCGCGGCCAGGACGTGTGCGTGATCGGCGGCGGCAACACCGCGGTGGAGGAGGCGCTCTACCTCTCCAACATCGCCCGCCATGTGCACGTCATCCACCGCCGCGACAAGTTCCGCTCGGAGAAGATCCTGGCCGACAAGCTGGAGGCCAAGGCCAAGGAAGGCAACGTGACCATCCATTGGCACAGCGAGACGGATGAGATCCTGGGCGATGACTCCGGCGTGACCGGCATCCGCATCAAGAACGTCCACACCGGCGAGAAGACCGACATCCCGCTGACCGGCGTGTTCGTCGCCATCGGCCACACCCCGAACAGCGGCATCTTCGCGGGCCAGCTGGAGATGAAGGACGGCTACATCAAGGTGCACAGTGGCACCGAGGGCAACGCCACCGCCACCAGCGTGCCGGGCGTGTTCGCCGCGGGTGACGTGGCCGATCACATCTACCGCCAGGCCATCACCTCGGCCGGCAGCGGCTGCATGGCCGCACTGGACGCCGAGCGCTTCCTCGAGGGCCAGTAAGCCTTGGACCTCGGCGCGGCCCTGACCATCGCCCTGCTGGCCGCCCTACTCGGCCAGGCCTGGGCACTGCGCATCCGCCTGGGGGCGCAGGCCAGCTGGCTGGTCGCTGCGCTGATGCTCAACGCCATGAGCCTGCCGGCCGCCATCCTGCTCTTGGGCGATGCCCGCGAGGGCCTGGGCCTGCTCGCGGGCTTTGGTGCCGTGCTGGCCTCCAGCGCGGCGGGGCTCGGGGCACTGATCTGGCTGCGCCGAATGGAGCGTCTGCAAAAAATGGAGGGGCTCCCCACAGACCATGGATGACATCACCCTGGGGCTTGCCCTCGCCGGCCTACTCCTCTTGATCGGCATGCAGCGCATGCAGGTGGGGCAGACCGCCTTCCCTTGGTTCGCGGCGGGCCTCGCCGTCGCCGTACTGGCGCCGCTCACCCTGGGCGGCGGCGAAAACCAGCTCATGCTGCTGGCCGCCCTCGGTCTCGGCGTGGCGCTCGCGCTCATCCTCGGCCTGGCCGCGAGCATGGCGGACCTCGCCGCCCGTCTGGCCCTGCTGCATGGCCTGACCGGCGCGGCCACCGCGCTGGTCGCAAGCCTCGCCCTCATCGAGCGCCTGCTCGAACCGGGCCTGCCGCTCGGACTGGCCTGCCTGGCGATCCTGCTCGGGGCCTTTTCCGCCGCCGGCGCGGCCGTCACCCATGCCCGCCTGGCCAATCTGCTCCCCCAGGTCTGGCGCCATATCAGCCAGGCCGGTGCGGGTATCCTGCTGCTGGCTGCAACCCTCGGCCTCGGCGTCATCCTGGCCCTTGGACTGCGCGAAGGTCCCGCCTGGCTGCTGCTCTTCCTCAGCCTCGCGGCGGCTTCGGGGCTGACCTTCACCTTGCCACTGGCCGAGCGCGAGGCGCCACTGGCCGCCTCGCTGTTCGGCTCGCTGTCCGGGCTCGCCCTTGCCCTGCTCGGGACCGCCCTCGACCTGCCACCGCTGGTGGCCACCGGCATCCTCTCGGCCGGCCTCACCCTGCTCCTCAGCCTGCACTTGAGCCACAGCGTCCAGCTGCCGCTGCGGCGGCTGCTGTGGGGAGCGCCCCCGGCGGAAAGCGAGGAGGTCCCCCACCCCGCCCACCCCCTGGGGGCAGAGGGGGTGGCGGAGCGCCTGCGTGCGGCGCGCGAGGTGCTGCTGATCCCGGGCTTCGGCTGCATCGCGGCCGGGGCGTGCAGTGAGCTGATCGAACTGGGCCGGCACCTTGAGGCGCGTGGCTCGCGCGTGCGGCTGCTCGCCCACCCCCTTGCCGGCCGCCTGCCCGGCCAACTGCCCCTGCTGCTGCGTGAGGCCGGTGCCCCCGCGGAATGGCTGATCGAATGCTGGCCCCAGGATGCGGACACGCCGGAGATGACCCTCACCGTCGGTGCGCACGACCTGATCAACCCCGAGCTGGCGCGCCCGGGCCTCCCCGACCTGCGCCGCGCATCGAGCCAGGGGCACGAGGTCATCCTGCTGATGAAGAGCCTGGCCGGCTTTTCCGGCTCGATCAACCCGCTGCTGGCCCAGCCGCATGTGCATCTCTGGCAGGAGGATGCCCGGGCAGGGCTGGAGCGGCTGAACGAACTGCTGCGGCAGGGATGAGCACGCCACGCGCCGATCTGCTGGAGGCGTTCAAGCGGACGATCTACCGCGTCCATCTGCCCGGGCACGCCCTCGATCTTCGCATCGGCTCCCGACACCCGCCGCTCGATGCCTTTCTGCACGCCATCGGGGCACGCCGCTGGATCGTCTTCAGCCCCTGCAACCCGGGCGCGCGCCTGCTGGATCCGGAAACCAACACGGCCCGCATGACCGCGCTGCGGGGAGACCTGGACAGCGAAGGGCTGCGCCACTTCCCGGCCGAAGGCCTCCCGCCCGAGGGCGAGGACTGGCCGCCGGAGCCCAGCCTGCTGATTCTGGATGCACCCCAGAGGCAGACCGCACGATGGGCACACCGTTTCGGCCAGCTGGCCTGGGTCGCTGGCGAGCTCGGTCAGCCCGCCGAGCTAGTCTGGTCGTCGCTGCCTAAGGTGTGACTGAGATCGTCGAGCGACAGAGAAAAGGCCGGGACATAGCGCGTCATGAAGTCGCGCACCGCCGGAAGCGTGGGGTAGAAGGACTCGATCTTGGCCAGCAGGACGGCCTCGGCGCGGCGAAACTCGCGGTTGCCGGCCTGCGCCTCCTCCAGGCATTTCAGGTAACCGGCGAGGCTGTCCGCCGCCTTGACCAGGCGCTGTTCGGCAGGGCTCTGCCGGGCACTGTCCAGCAGCGGCGCGTAGTCCTCGCGCAAATCCTCCGGCAGCAGTTCGAGCAGGCGGCGCTCGGCCTGCCGCTCAAGCGCCTTGTAGGCTTCGCGGATCGCCGCATTGCCGTACTTGACCGGGGTGGGCAGGTCACCGGTCAGGATCTCGCTGGCATCGTGGAGCATGCCGAGCACGGCGACGCGGTCGGCATCGAAGGCGCCGCCATGGTGGCGGTTGCTGATCAGCGCCAGCGCGTGGGCGATGATGGCCACCTGCAAGCTGTGCTCCTGGACGTTCTCCGCGCGCGTGTTGCGCATCAGGCCCCAGCGCTGGATCAGCCGCATCCGGGCGAGCATGGCAAAAAATGGGCTGGGCGGGCTCATGCGTCCACCTCCCAGTCCCCTATCACGCGGTTGCGCCCGCCCCCCTTGGCGGCATAGAGCGCACGGTCGGCCCGCTCCAGCAGGTCTTTGAGCGGGATGAAATGATCCGGGCCGCTGCAGGAGACGCCCACGCTGACCGAAACGAAGCTGCGGGTGGGGTGAGGCAGCCGCAGATCGGCCACGTGCAGCCGAAGCAGCTCACCCAGTGCCCAGGCATCCGCCGAGGTCACCCCCTCGAGCAACACCGCGAACTCCTCCCCGCCGAGGCGGGCCGCCATGTCCAGCGGGCGCCGCGCACGCTCGCCGATCACTTCCGCCACCTTGCGCAGCAGGCCATCGCCAGCTTCGTGCCCCCACTGGTCGTTGACCTGCTTGAAGTGGTCGATGTCGATCAGCAGCACCGCCATCGGCTGCTGCAGACGCTGGGATTGGCGGGTCAAGCGCTGGAAATGCTCGTTGAAGGCATAGCGATTGAACAACCCGGTCAGCGCATCATGGGTGGCCTGCTCGTAGAGCTGCGCATGGGTGCTCTCGAGCTCGCGCCGGCGCTGGGCCTCGCGCAGCCCGCGTACGCGCAGGAACACCAGCAGGAGGACGCCGAGCAGGACGAGCAGGACCGCTCCGCCGACGCGCTTGGCGATGTACATGCGCTGTTGCCACCATGCCCCGGCATCCGGCTGCACCCCCAGGACCCATCCGGTCGAGGGGATCGCGACCCGAGCCAGCAGATCGGTCCGCCGGGCCGCCTCCTCCGGGCTCAACAGCACGCCGCGCTGCCCATCCAGGCTGAGCGTCTCGAGCAGCTCTGTGAAGGGGGCAAAGCCAAGACGCACCCACAGCATGAACTCGTCGCCCCCGGAATCCCGCAGGGGAACCAGGAGCGAGAGTGACTCGCCCGGATGGTCGGTCAGCACATGGGACGCGTAGGAGTCCTCCGCACAGTAGGACGCCCAGGCCGAGGGGAAGTGAATGTCGCAATCCGCGACAGGAAAGAACGCGTACGACTCGTAGTTCATAAACCACTGCGAGAGCAGGGCATCCATTTGCACCTGCTCCTCCTGCCGGTCCCCGATGCGCTGCAGGTGATCGGCAAGGGCGGGCATCGAGCGGCTGAACAGTGCACCCTGGCGCTGGAGACGCTGCAACTCGAGCTCGAGCATGTCCGCCCCATGCCAGGCGGAGGATGTCGCCAAGGCCGCGCGCGAATCGCGATAGGCCTGCCAGTCCTGCCAGCCGAGGACGAGGAAGACCAGCGCCAGGCCCGCGCCGGCCAGCGGGATGGACCACAGGCCGCGCCGCTGCTGATGCTTCACACGCTCCTCCGCGGAGGAGGCATGCCGTCGGGCGGACTGCTCCGATCCGGGCGCTGATGAGGACTCGGTCTGCATGAAACGCTCCCTGTCACGCCTCCGGGTGACCACGAATGCTGCGCTATCTTAGCGCATACCGGGCGGCGCCGTGGCCCGCCGCAATGAAGTGCGGCCGCAATTCGTCACGCAGGGTCAGGGCGTAGGAATCAGTCATGCCCGCGATCATGTCGGTCAACAGTTGGGCCTCGCGGTAGCGCAGCGGCATGGTATTGCGCGGCGATTCGAACACCCGCCGGTAGTTCTCCGAGATGCGCCCATAGGCATAGGCGGCAAACGGGCTGCGGCGCGACGACTCGGGGCGGGCGGGATCGACGCGGTCCGTGATGGCGAACCAGAGCATGTCCATCAGCTCGTGGATGACCTCGAAGCCGGTCAGCTCCACCTGCAGCACGCTGGGGTGGCGGTAAATGTGGCGCAGGTTGAACTGGCGCAGGGCACCGATGAAGGCCCCCGCGCTGGAGGCGGCGAGCAGCTCGCCCTCGAAACGGCCGGCGAGCATCGCCTCGTGATGCCTCAACCAGGCCTCCGTGAGCGCGCGGGTCAGGGCGCCGATGGCGCGGATGCGGAACACCTGCATCGAGATGTCGTTCAGCTCCGCCGGCGACAGCCCCGCCTCGCGGTAACCGTTGTGCTCACGCTCGGCCGCATCGCACACCCAGGCCACGGTCGCGTCCGAACCCGCCGCATGGCGCAGGTGGGCGAGGATGTCATGGAACGACAGCAGGCGCTTTTTCACCGCATCCTCGGCATCCAGCACGCAGTAGGCGATGTCGTCGCAGGCCTCGAGCAAAAAGCAGAGCGGGTGACGGCGCCCCTCGCCGAGCCCGGTCGCCCCCCACACCTCCTCGACCAGCGCGGCCTCGGACTGGAAGAAGCCATGCTTGCGCCGCACCGGCACGGTCTTGTCGGTACGGTCGGAGGCCACCGGATACTTGATCAGCGCGGCCAGGGTGGCATGGGTCAGGTTGAGGCCGTAGTCGTCGTTGAGGATCTGCAGCTTGGTCAAAAGGCGCAGGGCCTGGGCATTGCCCTCGAAGCGCAGGAAGTCCTGCCGCATGGCCTCGGAGAGCCCATGCTCGGGGCCGAGCACGGTGTCCGCATGGCGCTCGAACCAGGTCTGGATCGCCCGCTCGCCCTGATGACCAAAGGGCGGGTTGCCGAGGTCATGGGCAAGGCCGAGGGTCGCGAGCAGGGCGGGGATGTCGCGCTCCACATGCGGCCGCCCGCGCCCGACGCCGTGGTTGAACACCAGGTCCACCCCCATCGCCCGCGCGAGGTTCGCCACCTCATGCGAGTGGGTCAGGCGGGTGCGTACCACGTCGTTGCGCTCGAGCGGAAAGACCTGCGTCTTGTCCGCCATCCGCCGCACCGGCGCAGCGTAGAGGATGCGGTCGTAGTCGCGCTCGATCTCGGTGCGCACCTCATGCCCGCCGAGCGGCATCGGCGCCTGCGAGCTGGGGCGGCGGCGGGCAGGGTTGAGAAGGCGTATCCAGTCAGTCATCAGTGTCCCATGGGAGCGGCATCACGCCGCGATCGGTACAATGCCGGCAAGCATAACGAATGAAGGGGGGATTGCCATGAAGATCGGCCTGCTCGGCACCGGCCTGCTCGGCGCGGCGGTGGTCGAACGCCTGCTCGCGCAGGGCTTTCCGGTCACCGTGTGGAACCGCACGCCGGACAAGAGTGCCCCCCTCGTTGCACTGGGGGCGCAGCAGGCCGCCACGGCTGCCGAGGCCATCGCGGCGAGTGAGGTCATTCTGCTGTTCCTCGCCGACCGCACCGCCTGCGAGGGCGTCCTGCTCGACCCCGCCACCCGCGCGGCCCTGCCCGGCAAGCTCGTGGTGCAGATGGGCACCCTCGGCCCCGAGGACAGCCGCCAGCTTGCCCAAGCCCTGACCAGCGCCGGGGCCGAGTATGCCGAATGCCCGGTGCTCGGCAGCCTGCCGGAGGCGCGCGCAGGCACGCTGATCCTGATGTACGGCGGGGATGAGGGGCTGTTCGGGCGGATCGAGCCCCTGCTGCGCGCGCTCGGCCCCGAGCCCAAGCGCATTGGCGACATCGGCCAGGCCGCGGCGCTCAAGCTGGCCATGAATCAGCTGATCGCTAGCGAGACCGCCGCTTTCGCCATGAGCCTCGCCCTGGTGCAGGCGAGCGGGGTGGCGGTGGAGGACTTCATGCACATCCTGCGCGGCAGCGCCCTCTACGCGCCGACCTTCGACAAGAAGCTCGAGCGCATGCTCCAGCACGACTACGCCCGCCCCAACTTCCCGCTCGACCACCTCATCAAGGACGTGCGCCTGTTCATCCGCGCCGCCGAAGGGGCAGGCATCGATGCAAGCCCCTTGGCCGCGCTGGAGGCCGTGCTCGGCGAGGTGTCCGCCCAGGGCCACGGCGGCGAGGACTACAGCGTGCTGGCGGAGGGTTTCAGGCCCGTGTGACCGGCGGGTTACAATCCCGCCGATTTTGCCCGTTGACGCGAGTACCACCATGCACCACCACCTCACCCCCATCCGCCGCGCCCTGCTCTCCGTGTCCGACAAGACCGGCCTTGTGGACTTCGCCCGTTTCCTGGCCAGCCGCGGGGTGGAGCTGCTGTCCACCGGCGGCACGGCGAAACTGCTGCGCGAGGCCGGCCTGGCGGTGAGGGATGTGTCCGAGCACACCGGCTTTCCGGAGATGATGGATGGGCGGGTGAAGACCCTGCACCCGAAGGTCCACGGCGGTATCCTCGGCCGGCGCGGGGTGGATGATGCCGTGATGGCGGAGCATGGCATCGCCCCCATTGACCTTGTGGTGGTCAACCTCTACCCGTTCGCCGAGGCCACCGCCAAGCCCGGTTGCAGCTACGAGGACGCGGTAGAGAACATCGACATCGGCGGCCCGACCATGGTGCGCGCGGCGGCCAAGAACCATCGGGATGTGACCATCGTGGTCAACCCGGCCGACTATGCCGGCGTGCAGGCGGAGATCGAGACCCAGGGCGGAGTCAGCGCCGCCACCCGCCTGGACCTGGCCGTGCGCGCCTTCGAGCATACCGCCGCCTACGACGGCATGATCGCCAACTACTTCGGCCGTCGCGTGCCCGCGCACAGCGCCGCGCCGGTGGCCGAGGCGAGCTGGGAGAAGCCCGCCGACTTCCCGCGCACCTTCAACATCCAGGTCGAGAAATACATGGATCTGCGCTACGGCGAGAACCCGCACCAGCGCGCCGCGTTCTATGTCGAGCCCAACGCCCCGGCCGGTAGCATCGCCCGCGCCACCCAGTTCCAGGGCAAGGAGCTGTCCTACAACAACATCGCCGACACCGATGCAGCGCTGGAGTGCGTGAAGCAGTTCGATGCCCCGGCCTGCGTGATCGTCAAGCACGCCAACCCCTGCGGCGTGGCCGTGGGTGAGAACATCCTTGCCGCCTATGACCGCGCCTACCAGACCGATACCGAATCGGCCTTCGGCGGCATCATCGCCTTCAACCGCCCGCTGGATGCCGCCACCGCCCGCGCCATCGTCGAGCGCCAGTTCGTCGAGGTGATCATCGCCCCCGAGGTCACCCCGGAGGCCCTGCAGGTCACCGCCGCGAAGAAGAACGTGCGCGTGCTGGCCTGTGGCCTGTGGGGTGAGGACGACAAGGGGCGGCTGGATTACAAGCGCGTCGCCGGCGGCCTGTTGGTGCAGGACCTTGACCAGGGCATGATCAGCGCCGCTGATCTAAAGGTGGTCAGCCAGCGCACGCCCACCGAGGCCGAACTGCGCGACCTGCTGTTCGCCTGGAAGGTGGCCAAGTATGTGAAGTCCAACGCCATCGTCTACGCCAAGGACGACGCCACCATCGGCATCGGCGCCGGGCAGATGAGCCGGGTCAACTCCGCCCGTATCGCCGCCATCAAGGCCGAGCACGCGGGCCTTGAGGTCAAGGGCGCGGTGATGGCCTCCGATGCCTTCTTCCCCTTCCGTGACGGGATCGACAGCGCCGCCGCCGCCGGCATCACCGCGGTGATCCACCCGGGCGGGTCGATGCGCGACGAGGAGGTGATCGCCGCCGCCAACGAACATGGCATGGCGATGGTGTTCACCGGGATGCGCCACTTCCGCCACTAAGCGACCAGCGCGGCACATCGCGGCGACACGCCGGTCCCACCCGCAGCAGTTCGTAGGAGGCCCGCCCCGGGCCGATCTGCCGGCCAAGTCGCGCCGAGGGCGGCGCTCCTACCGTGCTTCGCTGGACCCATGGGAGCCGCGTGCCGCGGCGATGCTTATCTCCCCTCACCCCTGCCCCTCTCCCGCATGCGGGAGAGGGGTTCTCAACAAACCAACTTTCGCCCCATGCTCCGCATCCTCACCCTCAATGTGAATGGCATCCGCTCCGCCGCGAGCAAGGGCTTCTTCGACTGGCTGCCCGCCCAGCAGGCCGACATCGTCTGCCTGCAGGAGCTCAAGGCCCAGGTCGATCAGCTCACCGACCCCGTCTTCTGGCCCGAGGGCTACCACTGCTACTACGAGCCCGCCGAGCGCAAGGGCTACAGCGGGGTGGGGCTGTACGCCCGGCGCGAGCCGGATGACGTGATCGCAGGCTTCGGGGTGGAGGAGTTCGACCGCGAGGGGCGCTACCTGGAGGCGCGGTTTGGCCGGCTGAGCGTGGTGAGCCTCTACCTGCCCTCCGGCTCAGCCGGGCCGGAGCGCCAGGCCAGCAAGGACCGCTTCCTCGAAGCCTTCCCGGCCAAGCTGCGCGAGCTGAAAGCGGCCGGTCGCAGCGTCATCCTGTGCGGCGACTGGAACATCGCCCACAAGCCGATCGACCTGAAGAACTGGCGCGGCAACCAGAAGAACTCGGGCTTCCTGCCGCATGAGCGCGCCTGGCTGGACGAGCTCTACGACAAGGAAGGCTGGGTGGATGCCTTCCGGGTGGTCAATCAGGAGGCCGAGCAGTACACCTGGTGGTCCAACCGCGGCCAGGCCTGGGCCAAGAACGTGGGCTGGCGGATCGACTATCAGGTCGTCACGCCGGACCTCGCGGACAAGGTCCTGGCGGCCTCGGTGTGGAAGGAGACACGCTTCTCGGACCATGCCCCGCTGATCATGGATTACGATCTGCCAGGGCTTGCGGCGGAACCCCCCCTAGTTTCCGCCCTTCGGGTCTTGCCATGCGGCGAGCCAACGCCGTTCCAGACGGCATTGTTGAGGCCTGACGGCAGGTCGCAGACGGGTTGCGAGCTGCAGCCCGGAAGGCTCAAATGACCCCAGCGACGGCCTCGGCGGCCCGTTTCACGTCGAGGAAGATCAGGCCCAGCTTGGCCTGCGGCTTGGCCAGTACGGTCAGCACCGCATCCTCCCCAGCGTGGGTCATCAGGATGTAGCCCCTATCCCCCTTGATCAGCACCTGCTCCAGACCACCGCGGGCCAGCTCCTTCGCCGTGCGGTCCCCCAGGGAGAGCAGCGCCGCGCTCATCGCGCCCACCCGGTCCTCGTCCATGCCCGCAGGCAGCAGGGCGGCCATCATCAGGCCGTCGGTGGAGACAATGGCGGAGGCCTCGATGTCGGCCGAGGAGCCATTCAGCTCGGAGAGAATGGAAGTCAGCATGTCAGCACGCATGGGCGTTTCCTTGTTCCTTGAAATGGCTTCTTCGCCTCAAGCGGCCGCGGCGCGCACGGCGCCGATCACGCTGTCGATCTTGGTCATCACCAGGCGGTCGATCAGGACCGGCTTCATCCCGGTGGACTCGCCCAGGATGTCGATGAAGCTCTGCAGATAGCTCTCGACGATCAGCGCCTGCACGGTCGCGGCCAGCCGCTGCAGGCTGCACATCACCTGCCCCGCCTCCGCGGCCCCCATCCTGTGCGCGAGGGCAGTCGAGATGTGCGCGAGGATGTGCGACCACATGGCGATCACCATGGGGTTCTTGCCCTGCGCTTGATGTGCACCAGTCCGACGAAGGCCTGCCAGGAGAAGAAGTCGCTGTCATGCGGTCCCTCGCAGGTGCGCCGCCACCAGTCCGCCAGGGACGCGGCGCGTGCGTCCATCTCGTCCGGATGGAAGATCTCCGCCGTCGCCGGATGGGCCAGCACGGTCCGGTAGAAGGACTCCACCAGCCCCTGCCCCATCTCGAGCAGCAAGTCCTTGTTGGCGGTGACGACCGCGCTGTCGGCGTCGGTGAACCGGGTGTGCGGCGGCATCTGGGCCAGGATGCTCTCAACCATGTCTTTCATGATCCCCTCTCTTCCTTTCTGAGGTTGTCGCCAAGCAGGCCTTGACGATACTCACACCATGATCATGGTTTTTCAATCGCATATTTATTGATGCGGACATAACTTATGTCCATTGCATCTGTAAGTGATTCGATGGCCTAGAAGTACCGCGACACGGACGACTTCTTCCTGAAGCCGCCCTTCCGCGAAATGCGTGAAGACGCTCAAATGACCTTGGCGACGGACTCGGCGGCCCGTTTCACGTCGAGGAAGATCAGGCCCAGCTTGGCCTGCGGCTTGGCCAGTACGGTCAGCACCGCGTCCTCCCCAGCATGGGTCATCAGGATGTAGCCCCTATCTCCCTTGATCAGCACTTGCTCCAGACCGCCGCGGGCCAGCTCCTTCGCCGTGCGGTCCCCCAGGGAGAGCAGCGCCGCGCTCATCGCCCCCACCCGGTCCTCGTCCATGCCGGAAGGCAGCAGGGCGGCCATCATCAGGCCGTCGGTGGAGACAATGGCGGAGGCCTCAATGTCGGCCGAGGAGCCATTCAGCTCGGAGAGAATGGAAGTCAGCATGTCAGCACGCATGGCAAAGCTCCTTCGAATCAAAGGGTCATCAGTCGGCCAATCAGTTTCTCGCTCATGCCGAGTTGCCGGATCAGGTTCTCCGCCACGCGAGAGACGTTCTGCGCGACCTTGAGCACCTTGACCACCTGGCCCTGGGCATCGAGCAGTGGGGCATATTCGGCATAGAGAAAGATCTCGCTGCCATCCTTGCGGATGCGGCGGAAGGTGCCGTGTTGGCGCTCGCCCTGCCCCAAGGCCGCCCAGAAGTCGGCATAGGCGGGGGATTGGGCGTACTTTGGCTCGCAGAAGAGGCGATGGTGCTGACCCTGGATCTCTTCCAGACCATACCCCATGGCCTCCAGAAAGATGGGGTTGGCCTCCAGGACCTCGCCGGCAGGGTTGAAGAGGATGACGGCGAACATCCGCTCCACGCTCGCCCAGGCCTGGGTCAGATCATCGGCACTCAGGTGTTTCATCGGGGCTCTCCAAATATTCGTATTCGAGAGCCTAGAGCTTCCTGAGCGATCAGACGAATGCATTTTTCTTTGCCCATCCATCAGCCTGGGAGGATGGTTCGGGGCAAGGATCAAGCCGTCCTTTCGAGCACGGCGGCAAAAAAACCGTCCGTCCCGTGCCTTGCCGGGTCGAGCCTGAGAAGCGCCTCCACCCCCGGTACTTCGATCCCCTGCGCGTGAAGGATCGCCTGCGCGGGCTGCAGGGCAAACTCGGGATGGCGGGCGAGAAACTGCTCGATGATGCGCTCGTTCTCCTCGGGCAGGATGGAGCAGGTGGCATAGACGATGCGCCCGCCCGGCTTGAGCAGGCGGACGCTGCCCTCCAAGAGCTCGAGCTGGGTGCGGTTGAGTGCCTCAAGGTCGAGCGGCCGCCACTTGAGGTCCGGGTTGCGGCGCCAGGTGCCGGTGCCGGAACAGGGGGCGTCGATCAGGATGCGGTCGAAGGTGCCCTTGGCGCGCTTGAGGTGGATATCGCTCATGCCGGAAATCGGCAGCGGGCGCACGTTGGACAGCCCCGCACGGCGCATGCGCGGGGTCAGCTTGTCCAGCCGGTGGGCCGAGATGTCGGTGGCCATGAGGCTGCCCTTGCTCTGCATGAGGGCGCCGAGCTGGAGGGTCTTGCCACCCGCGCCGGCGCACAGGTCGAGGACGCGCTCGCCGGGCCTGGGGTCGACCAGGTGGCCGACCAGCTGGCTGGCCTCGTCCTGCAGCTCGAACAGCCCCTCCTTGAAGGCCGGCAGATTGAACAGCGGGCGGCGATCCATCCTGCGCAGGCCGTGCGGGGCGTAGGGCGTGGGTTCGGTCGGCAGACCGAGTTCGTCCAGCGTGTGCTGGAGGGTTGCGCGATCGGTCTTGAGCACGTTGACGCGCAGATCGACCGGCGCGGGCTGGTTCATGGCGGCCATGAGCTGCAGCAGCCCCGCCTCGCCATAGACGGGCAGCAGGCGCTCGGCCAGCGCATCCGGCAGGTTGCCGCGCACGGCGAGCGGGGCGTCCTTGTCGCTTCTGGCCTGCAAACGATCGAGGGTATCGGCGGCCTGGCCTTGACCTAGCCACTTGAGGACGAAGTCACGTTCGGCCCAGCCCTGGTCGAGCAAAAAGCCGGCGACCAGGTGGTTCCACTGGCTTTCATTCACCTTCATCCACCACGCCAGGCTGCGACGGCTACGCAGTACACCGTACACGCTCTCCGCCACCACGCCGCGGTCACGCGCCCCCATCTGCGGGCGCTGGCGGAAGTGGTGATGGATGACCTGGTCAGCCGGCAGACGGCCTTTTGCGATCTCCTCGAGGATCTCCACCGCAAGGGCGAAGTGGTGGTAGCGGGCGCGAAAGACTGAACTCATATGGAAAATCCCATCAATGAAAATGGCCCGCTGGGTACGGGCCTTGAGCAGGTCAAGGGAACGGCTGGAAAGGGCATCGCGAAAAACGGAACGTGGCACGTTCCCTCCCCCCTGGCGGGGGAGGGTTAGGGAGAGGGGGCTGTCGTTTCAAGGCCTCACCACCCTCTCCCCCAGCCCCTCCCCCGTCAAGGGGGAGGGGGGCCACCATGGGCCACTGCCCGCGGCGCACCCCCGACCTGGGCTTTACGGGTGGTACTGGTACAGCCAGGTCTCGGTGATTGGCTTGCCGTCGAGCTCCAGATGGCAGCGCAGCTCGACCGGCTCATGGCCGTCCACGGTGATGTCGAACTCCGAGCGCCAGCGCGGGGTGTACCAGATGGCCTCGCTGCGGGTGAGCGAGACCTGCCCGCGCGAGGCGGAGACCACCACGGTCGGGCGCACGCCCCAGGGGATGGTCTTGAGGATCTCGCCATCCCACTCGATGACGATCTTCTTGGCATTGGCCGGGCGCTCCTTGCCGAATTCGCCACCGCGGCCCATGCGCAGGGCGACGGCGCGGGCGAGATCCTTCTTCGGGAAGTAGGGCGTGTCGGCCAGCCAGTGCAGGCGGTACTGGAAGCTGAAGCTGGTGCCAGCGCGGGCGGGCTTTTCCGGCACCCAGAACACGCCGATGTTGTCGTAGATCTCATCATCCGTGGGGATCTCGACCAGCTGCACGCGGCCCTTCCCCCAGTCGCCGATCGGCTCGACCCAAGTGGTGGGGCGCTTGTCGTAGTTCACACCGTCAAGGTAATGCTCATAGTTGCGATCGCGCTGGGCCAGGCCAAAGCCACGCGGGTTCTCGTCCATGAACGAGGAGAACATGATGCGGGTGGGGTTGTTGAGCGGCCGCACCAGGTGCTCCCCCGCGCCATTCCACATCACCAGGGTGTCGGAGTCGTGCACCTCCGGACGCCAGTCGTGAGAGTGGGCGGCGGGGTATTCGGCATACCAGAACATGGAGGTGAGCGGGGCGATGCCGAGGCGCTCCACGTCCTTGCGCAGGAAGATGTGATTCTCGATGTCCATCACCACGCCGCTGGTACGATGCAGGGCGAAACGGTAGGCCCCGGTGATGGAGGGGCCATCGAGCAGGGCATAGACGATCACCGGGTCGCCCTCGCGCAGGGCCGGCTCGAACCAGAAGGAGCGGAAATCCGGGAATTCCTCCGGCTCGGCGGCGCCGACGTTGAGGGCGATGCCGCGCGCGGACATGCCAACCTGACCAAGCTCGCCCACGGCGCGGAAATAGGCGCCGCCCTGAAAGGTGGCCCAGGGCTCCTGCTTGGTCCAGTCACCGATGCGGCGCGATTCCTGCACCCAGAAACCGGCGATGGCGGATTCGCCCGGACGGATGTCGTTCATCGGGCTCTGCGGGCCGAAGCTGAAGTAGTCCGGCTGGTAGATGATCTCGCGCGCCTGGCCGTTGTCCACCGCGAACATGCGCACGGTCTTCTGGAAGTAGTAGCCGACCGGGCGGAAGGTGATGGGGTAGACGGAGGGGCCGTCCTTCCACAGGGCACGGTCGTTCTTGAATTTGATCTTGCCCTGCTCGTCGTAGTCGATCTTCTTGACCGCCTCGGGATTCGGGCGGGCCGGCTCCTTGTAGGGCTGGCCGGCCATGTCCTTGGCCATCTTGATCAGCATGTCGAAGTCGAACGGCTTAGCCTCGCCGAACTTGAGGCCGGCGGCATCAAGAGCAGCGCGCGCCTCAGGGCCGATCAGGCCCCAAAGCGGCAGGCTGCTCAAGGCGGCAAGGAAGCTGCGGCGGGAAGTATCCACGGACATGCGGGGCTCCATAGGAAGTTTGTGGCAGGTCGACTGAGGATTGTACGTCGAATAGTGCGGGAGTCAGTCACCCAACTGCTGCCGCATCGCGTGGAAGCGCGCAAGATGCACCGCCTGGCGCCGGTTGCCCCAGCGGCCCGGCTCGACCTCGAACACCCCGACGAAGGGTGTGCCGCACTGTCGGCACCGGCCGCCCGCATCCAGGTTCCACGCGGTGATCGCGTAGCCGTCACGGCCGATGAGGGTGGCCCCGCAGTGGTGGCAATAGGTGGCCTGACCTTCGGGGTCGCGGATATTGCCGGTGAAGACATAGCGCATTCCCGCGTCCATGGCGATGCTGCGCGCGCGCTTGAGGGTCGCGGGCGGGGTCGGCGGGCGGTCGAGCATGCGGTAGTCCGGGTGGAAGGCGGAGAAGTGCCAGGGCACCTCCGGCCCGAGCTCCGTCACCATCCACTGGGCCATGGCGTGCAGCTCCTCGTCCGAGTCGTTCAGGCCGGGGATGAGCAGGGTGGTGACCTCCAGCCACACGCCGGTCTCGTGGCGGATGTAGCGCAGGGTGTCGAGCACGGGCTGAAGATGAGCCCCGGTGTGCTTCTTGTAGGTCTCCTCGGAAAACGACTTGAGATCGACATTGGCGGCGTCCATCCAGGCGTAGAACTCGGCGCGCGGCGCAGGACAGACGTAACCCGCGGTCACGGCCACGTTCTTCAGCCCACGCGCGCGGCAGGCCTTCGCCACGTCGATGGCGTACTCGTGAAAGATCACCGGGTCGTTGTAGGTGTAGGCGACGCTGCGACAGCCGGTGCGCAGGGCGGCCTCGGCGATGGTCTCGGGGCTCGCCTGATCCAGCAGGCGGTCAGTCTGCCGCGACTTGCTGATGTCCCAGTTCTGGCAATAGCCGCAGGCGAGGTTGCAGCCCGCCGTGCCAAAGGAGAGCACCGGCGTACCCGGCAGGAAGTGGGCAAGCGGCTTTTTCTCGATCGGGTCGATGACAAAGCCGCTGGAACGCCCGTAGGTGGTGAGGACGACCTGGTCCGCCACGCGGGCGCGCACGAAGCACAGGCCGCGCTGGCCCTCGTGCAGCTTGCAGAAGCGCGGGCACAGGTCGCACTGGATGCGCCCATCGTCCAGGCGGTGCCAGTACTGGGTCGGCACCACGTCGGGATCGGCGAGGGAGAGGTGTTCGGCTTCGCGGGTCATGAGGAAGAGTGGAGGGGATGTCCCTACTACATAGACGCCCCCCGTTCGCTATTCAACCCGCCCATCGGCACGCGAGGCTGCTATGTTCTGGTGTAAAGAGCGGCCGCCCCAAGAGGAGCCATGCCCATGGAGATTCGATCCCCTGCCTTCGCCAACCATGGCGCGATCCCGCGCGCCTTTACCTGCGACGGGAGCGACCATTCGCCACCACTCGAATGGAGCGGCCTGCCTGACGGGACGCAGAGCCTCGCCCTGATCGTCGACGACCCGGATGCCCCGGACCCCGCCGCCCCCACCCGGACCTGGGTGCACTGGATCCTCTACAACCTGCCGCCCGGGACGACCGGCCTCGCCGAGGGCATCTGCACCCTGCCACCCGGCACCCTCGGCGGGCTGAACGACTGGCGGCGTACCGGCTACGGCGGCCCCTGCCCCCCCGTTGGCCGCCACATCTATTTCCACAAGCTGTATGCCCTGGACTGCCTGCTACCGGACCTTAGCCTGCCCACCAAGGCGGCCCTCGAACACGCCATGGCCGGCCATGTCTTGGCGCAGGCCGAGCTGGTGGGTACCTACAAGCGCTGAGGGTCCGGGAACGGACCGGGAGGATGCATATGCTCTTGGGCATGGTTGAACTGGCCTGCGCGCGTGAGGCCGCGCGGGAGGTGCTGGAAACCCTCCGCCTGGATGACTACCTGTTCGAAGTCGAACCCAGCGAGGCCGGCTGGCGGGTGCGCATCGAGTGCGCCATCCCCCAAGGATGGGAAGCGGTGGAGATCGAGGTCGACGCCGATACCCTCGTCGCCAGCCGCAACGACAGCGCCCTGCGCCGCATGCTCGTCGAGGCGTGGCGGCCCCGGCTGGCACACTGCAAGCTCGGCTAGGCGGGCTTTAAAACCCGGCAGGCAGCCTCCAGCTTGTGGGCATTCAACCCTCGAAGGGTCTCGCCATGCCCCATGCCCGCCCCGCCGCCGTCGCCGGCCGCTTCTATCCCCTTGACCCCGCCGAACTGCGCCGGCAGCTGGAGGCCTACATGCCCGCCGGGCAGCCTGTCGCCGCCCGGCCCAAGGCTCTGATCGCCCCCCACGCAGGCTATGTCTATTCCGGCCCCGTCGCCGGCCGGGCCTATGCCCGGCTGGCCGGGGCAGGTGGCTCGATCGAGCGCGTCGTTCTGCTTGGGCCTGCCCACTTCGTCCGCCTACGCGGACTGGCCCTGCCGGAGGCGGAGGCCTTCGAAACCCCGCTCGGTCGCGTCCCAGTCGATGCGGCGGCGGCCCAGGCCATCGCCAGCCTGCCCCAAGTCGTCATCAGCGATCGCCCCCATGCCCCGGAACACAGCCTGGAGGTCCACCTCCCCTTCCTGCAACAAACCTTGGGCGCGTTCAGCGTGGTGCCGCTGGTCGTGGGCGACGCCACCTTCGAAGAGGTCAGCGAGGTGCTGGAGAGGCTGTGGGGTGGGCCGGAGACCCTGGTCGTGGTCAGCACCGACCTCAGCCACTACCTCGACCACGCCGCCGCGCGCCAGAGGGACGCGGCCACCGCCGCGGCGATCGAGGCCCTACGCCCCGAGGCCATCGGTTTCGATGCGGCCTGCGGCTGCATTCCCCTCGGCGGGCTGCTGAGCCTTGCACGCCGGCAGGGGATGGAGATTGAGCGGCTGGACCTGCGCAACTCCGGCGACACGGCCGGCCCGCGCCACCAGGTGGTGGGCTACGGTGCCTGGGCCCTGTACGAGGCGGCGGCATGACGACGCGGCATCCTCTGATCGAGCTGGCGCGCGCCTCCATCGCCCACGGCCTTGAGCACGGCCACGCCCTGCCGGTGCGGGTCGAGGAGCATCCCGCCGAATGGCAGGCCGAGCGCGCCTGCTTCGTCACCCTCAACCTCGAGCAAAGGCTCCGCGGCTGCATTGGCAACCTGCAGCCCATCCAGCCGCTGGTGCGAGACGTGGCGGAGAACGCCTTCAACGCCGCCTTCCGCGACCCGCGCTTTGCGCCCCTGCATCCCGCCGAGCTGGATGCGCTCGACATCCACATCTCCATCCTCGGCCTGCCGGAGATCATCGCGGCGGGGTCCGAGCAGGAACTGCTCGGGCAACTGCGCCCGGGCAGGGACGGCCTGATCATCGAGGCGCGCGGCCGGCGCGCCACCTTCCTGCCCTCGGTGTGGGCGCAGCTGCCCAAGCCGGCGGACTTCCTCATGCAGCTGCGGCACAAGGCCGGCCTGCCGCCGCGCGGCTGGGAGGAGGGGATGCGCGCATGGCGCTACGGGGTGGACGAGATCAGTCACTGATCCGCCCGGAGGAAAGAGATCGCCCCAAGGG
Source organism: Thiofaba sp. EF100 (assembly GCF_039822285.1). Lineage (NCBI taxonomy): Bacteria > Pseudomonadati > Pseudomonadota > Gammaproteobacteria > Chromatiales > Halothiobacillaceae > Thiofaba > Thiofaba sp. EF100. The sequence continues at coordinate 98,063 of NZ_JBAJEY010000002.1, forward strand.
AAATTCTGAAAAAATCCATCCATGGATTTTTTCAGCTCGTCTTATCAAGGCGCATGTCCGCGACGGACTCCGCGAATCAACGACGGAACGCGTTGTTCGCGTTGGGGCATCCTGCCCCAAACGGGAAACGCTGAATGATTCAGCGTTTCCCTAGGTGGGCTGCCCGGCAGCCTCCACCTCGATGCGGTTGCGTCCGCCCATCTTGGCCCGATAGAGCGCCTCGTCGGCGCGGGCGATGGCCACGTCCAGCGACGCATCCTGCGGGGTCAGGGTGGTCAGCCCCAGGCTCAGGGTATAGTGCAGCGGCTGGCCATCGCTGTACACCGTGCTCGCCGCCGCCTCGTCGCGCAGGCGCGCGGCCAGGCGCAGGGCCGCATCCAAGTCAGTGTCGGGCAGGAGGATCACGAACTCTTCCCCGCCATAGCGGGCAGCGATGTCCGCCGTGCGCAGGGTGACCATGAGCTGATGTCCGAGATGACGCAGGATCTCGTCCCCGGCAAGATGGCCGTAGGTGTCATTGATGCGCTTGAAATGATCCACGTCGAGCATGATGAGCGCGGCGGACGCCGTATGGCCACGCCGGATCCGCGCATGCTCGCGCTCGGCAAGCTCGAACAGGTGACGACGGTTGACCAGGCCGGTGAGCTCGTCGTGGGTGGCCTGGTGGCGCAGGGTCTCGAGCAGTCGCTTGCGCTCGGTGATGTCGTGAAAGGCGACCACAGCCCCGCGGATGCCGTCATCCCCCCCTACCGGCGAGACCCGCATGGAGATGGGCAGGCCCGTGCCGTCCTTGCGCCAGAACCACTCATCCTCCGCCTGCCTCACCTGGCCATCCTGCAGGGTCTGGTGGATCGGGCACTGTTCATGTGGATAGGGCGTGCCGTCCGGGTGCCGCCCATGGAACAGGGCGTGACTGTCCTTGCCCAGCACCTCGTCCTCGGACGCATAGCCCAACAAGCGCAGGGCCGCCGGATTGATGAAGGTGCAGCGCCCATCGGGCCCCACCCCGTAGACGCCCTCGGCCAGCGCCCCGAGCAGCTGGCGTTCCAGGGCGCTGCGGCGCTCGATCTCGCGCCCTTGGGCGCGGATGGTGGCATTGAGCCCCATCAGGTGACGCTGCTTGCGCCACACCACCACCAGCAGCCCCAGGTTGAGGGCCGCGAGCACCAGTGCGGCGATCAAGGCCATGCGATAGCGCTGCCACACGTCAGCGAGGGTGAAGTCCGGCGCCTGCTCGAAGGGGGGCAGCCGCAAAACGCGCAACAGCTCGCGCACCGGCTCGTAGTCCAGCGGGATGGTGAAACCCCAGATGCCGAGGCGCCGGGCGGTCTCGCCATCGTGCGGCAGATCCAGCAGCGCCGCCGCCATGCGACGCGCCAGGTCCTGCTCCACCTGCGGCAGGGCAGCGAAGGCCCATTCGGGATACAGGCGGGTGGAGCTGATGAAGGGGAAGTGCGGCAGATCCTGGCGGTTCAGCACCCGCACCTCGGAGAGGTCAATCCGCCCCTCACCCGCCAGCGCCTCCAGCACCCCGGTACGCACAAAGCCGACCTCGGCCCGCCCCTGCAACACGGCCTCCACCACCTTGTCGTAGGGCATCCCCGTCTCCAGCAGAAAGCGGCCGCGCGGAGGCACCAACCCCGCCTCCAGCATCTCATAAGCCTGCATCTGGTAACCGCCGAGGGACCCGACAAACGGCGCAGCCACGATACGCCCCTCGACGTCAGCCAGCGTGACGATAGGGGTGCGCGTGGTCGTGAAAATCACACCCCCGAAGGCAGAGAGCGGTCGACCTTGCCCCTGCAAGATCAGTGAGCTCAGCGGTGCCGTCAGATGGTACCGATGGGCCATGCACAAATAGTGCGCCGGGTTGGTGAGGACGAAATCCACCTCGCGACGCGCCAGCGCATGCTCAAGGTCGTCGTACCCCATGGCCCGCACCGCCACCGGCATCCCCAGCCGACCCTGCAGGTACTCCTCCAGCGGGGTCCACTGCGCCTGGACCTGGGCTTGCGGGCGCACGGCGAGAATGCCGATGGAAACCCCATCCCCGCCCAAACCGGCAACGGCCCCGGCCTGCTCCAGGGCAAGCGCCCCCCGCGCCGGGAGGAAGAGGCTGGCGAGCAGCAGGACGACGAGGAGGCGATGCAGAACAGCCGCGGTCATGCTTCCTCTCCTCCTCCGCCCGCAAAGACCCGCCCGAGCCAGTCCTCTGCGGGCTCGGGGCGGCCGTAGAGGAAGCCCTGGGCAATCACCTGGCCACGCTCGCGGAGGAAGGCCGCCTGGGCCTCGGTCTCCACGCCCTCGGCCACCACCATCAGCTTGAGGTGCGCGGCCATGGCAATGATGGTGTCAACGATCGCCGCGTCATCCCCGTCGTGCGGCAGGTCGCGGATGAAGCTGCGGTCGATCTTCAGTTCGTGGATCGGCAGGCGCTTGAGGTAGGCGAACGAGGAATAGCCCGTGCCGAAATCGTCGATGGAGAAGCGCACGCCAAGGCGTGCCAGTTCGAGCATGGTGGAGATCGTGCGACCGGGGTTGTCGATCACCAGCCCCTCGGTGACCTCCAGGACCAGCAGCCCGGGGTCCGCGCCATGCCGGGCGAGGGACTGGCTGACGCGGGCAACGAAGTCGGAGGCCGCGAACTGGCGCGGCGAGATATTGACCGCGATGCTCAAGGCCCGACCCTCGCGGCTGAGCTGGCCGAGGTGGAAGCAGGCGCGATCGAGCACCCAGTCGCCGAGCACGCCAATCATGCCGCTCTGCTCGGCGATGGGGATGAACTGCGCAGGCGAGATCATCCCCTGCTGCGGGTCGATCCAGCGCACCAGCGCCTCGAAGCCGCGCAGCGCCCCTGTTGCATCCATCTGCGGTTGGAGGAAGAGGCGGAACGGCCGTTCGCTTTCCCCGACGGCCAGCGCGCGCGCCAGGGCGTGCTCGAGATCGAACGCGACCCGCACCCGCTCGCCCATGCCCCGCTCGAAGAACTCGACCCGGTCGCCACCCTCGACCTTGGCGACATGCATGGCGAGGTTGGCCTGGCGCAAGGTCTCCTCGCTCGGCTCGGCGCCTTCCAACTCCGGCGGGGGATAGAGGGCGATGCCGAGGGAGGCCGACACCCGGAAGGTCTCCTCATGCACATCCAGCGGCTGACGCAGGGCGGAACGCAGAGCCTCGGCAATGCGCAGGGCCAGCTCGGCGGCCGCCGTGGCGTCGGCCCGCCCCGGCGGGAGCAGGACGGCGAACTCGTCGGCCGCCAGACGTGCCAGGCCGACACCCACCGGGGCATGCAGGCGCAGGCGCTCGCCCGCCGCGATGAGCAGGGCGTCGCCCCATTGCGGTCCCCGTCCCTCGTTGACGCTCTTGAATCGGTCGAGGTTGAGCACCAGCACCGCGCCATGCTGGCCGGTCTCGGCCGCCTGCGCCAGATGCTCGCGCAGGCGGGCAAGGAAGCCCGCGCGGTTGAGCAGGCCGGTCAGCGAGTCGTGCTCGGCGAACCAGGCACTACGCTCCTGAGCCTGCTTGAGCGCGGACAGGTCGGAGGCGTTGGCGACGTAATGCAGCAGCCGCCCACGCTCGTCACGCACCGCGGAGATGGTCTGCCAGAGCGGGATCAGCGTCCCGTCTTTGCGCCGATCCCAAATTTCACCCTGCCACTGGCCGGTGGTGTTCAGACCGTACCACAGCTGGCGATAGAAACCCGCATCATGCAGGCCGGAGCTCAGTTCCGCCGGCGTCTTGCCCAGCACATCTTCCTCCGCGTACCCCATGATGCGGGTGAAGGCCGGGTTCACGGCGATGATGCGTTGTTCGGGGTCGGTGATCAGCAGCGTTTCGTCGAGGTGGTCGAAGACGGTCTGCGCGAGGCGCAGGCGGGTCTCGGCCGCGCGCTGGGTGGTGACATCCTCGCCCACCGCCAGCACCATGCCGTCGAGCCGGCGCAGCGACCAGTTGATCCAGCGCATCGATCCGTCGGCAGCCGGCAGCGGGGCCTCGACGCCACGGATCTCGTGCAGCTCCCCGTCGCGCAGGCGGGCGAACAAGCGCGGGAAGGGCTCCCCGGATGGTTGTGTCAGGATGGAGAACGGCTGCTGCTCCAGCGCCTCCGGGGCGCAGTCGAGCCATTCGGCGACCCGCCGGTTGGCCAGCACGATGCGCTCCTCGCCATCCACGACCACCACCAGCGCCGGCAGGGCCTGCAGCAGGGTGTGATCGAAGTCGCGCTGCTCGCGCAGGGAGCGGGTCTCGCGCCCAAGCCATTCCACCATGCGGTCGAACGAGGCGGTCAGCTCCGCCAGTTCGAATACCCCGCGCCGGCCCACGCGGGCATTGAGATCCCCGCCCATCACCCGCCCCATCGTCTCGCGCAGGGCTTGCAACGGTGCGGCGACGCCGCGATCCAGCCAGAAGGCGAAGATCACCACCATCACCAATCCCAGCATCAGGAGCGGCAACTCATCGCGCAGGTTCTCCGTCCGCCGCGCGGCGACCCGCTCGCTGAGGTCGTAATCGATGTGAATCAACCCGCGTCGGGTACTGCTCAGCTCCCCCGGCGCCGACGGGTGGGCATAAGGAACCCATATCATCAGCCGCAATCCGTCGCGCATGAGATAAGGCTCGAGACCGGCGCTGATGCTGGCATAGCGCGCGGCATCAAGCATCGACTCCACCTCGGCCGCCTCTCGCCCCACCCAATCCAGCTGACTGGCGTAGAGCACCTTGCCATCCGGGTCGAACAGCGCGGTATGCACCTCCCCCTCCTCGGCCGCATGGAGCATGATCTCGCGCTCAAGCCGCGCCGGATCGCGCGCGAGGTCGACCTCGGCCTGGCGCGCCAGACGCGCCCCCTCCTCACGCAGATGGGCCTCGAGCTCCGCGATCAACCGCGAGCGCTCACTGAAGTCGAGCACCAGCAGCGACAGAAGGCTGAACGCCAGGGTCGCGCCGAACATCAACAGCGGCAGGAAGGTCTTCAGGCGGCGTGGCAGCAGGCGGTTCATGCGACGGGCAGGTACTCGGCGTGGACCAGGTCTTTGAACAGGCGTTGCTGCAGGATGCCATCGCCCGAGGGCAGGATGCCAGCACCCTGCAGGATCGCCGCCACCTCACGGGCGCGCTTGAGCAGAAGCGGATGGGAACCCTCCAGCAAGCGACGGTTGTGGCCGAGATCGGTCAATTGGAGCCCTCGCAGCCCGGCGAGCACCGTCTCCGGCCGCTGCCTAAGCCGCGCGCCGATGCGGTGGGCGGCGTCCATGCGGTTGAGAGCGAGGTCATGCACGGCACGCAGGGTGACCTTCACCAGATGCTGCAATGCGGCCCGGTGCTGGACGAGGGTGGAGGGATGGACCGCCAGCACGTCGACGATGGTGTCCGGGAGGGCGCGCGAATCGAAGAGGCGCACTGCCCCTTCCGCTTCCAGTTCGCTCAAGGCCGGCTCGAAGGTGATCAGGGCATCGATGCGGCCTGCACGCCAGGCCGCCGCGTGTTCGTGGAAGCCGAGGGACACCAGCTGCACCTGATCCGCCGCGAGCCCGCCGCGCTCCAGCAAAGCCGCAAGCATCAGCGCGCCCACCGCCGATTGCTCGACACCGATCCTCGCCCCCGCCAGGTCGGCGAGATGCATGGGATGGCGGGCCAGAACACCGTCCGCCCCAGCGGAGACGTCGAGCACCATCGGCACGATGAGCGGCACCCCCAGGGCTCGCGCGCGCAAGACCTCGTCGAGCGTCAGCGCCGCCGCCTCCACCAGCCCGCTGCCGAGCAGGTGCAGGGAGTCCGTGGCCGAGGGGGTCTCCACCAGCCGCACCCGGCCGGCGTCCAGCCAGCCATGCTGGCGGGCCAGGAACATCGGCTCGTATCCCAGCCATGGATGGACCGCCACGCGCAGGGGCGGGCGCGGAGCGCACCCACCGAGCAGGAGCGCGGAGGCGGCGAGCTTGGCGAGAAAACCCCGGCGGGAGAGAGGGTGCATCAGAGTCCGTCGGATGGCGTAATAACTGCACTATAGCAAAGCACTATAGCAAAGGGGTTGCCGGATGCTGGCCTGCGGCACGGCCCTAGGGAAACGCTGAAAAATTCAGCGTTTCCCGTTTGGGGCAGGATGCCCCAACGCGAACAACGACGCACGTCGTTGATTCGCGGAGGCCGTCGCGGACATGTGCCGCGACGAGACGACCTGAAAAAATCCATGGATGGATTTTTTCAGCGTTTCCCTAAGCCTGCCCGCCTCGCAGCCAAGCGGCCCACGCTGCGAACAGGCGCGTATCGCCGGCGCATACGGCAGAGCGCTTCTCGAGCGTGTTGTTGAACACCGCCTCGCCCTCCAGCGTGCAGCTGTGGCCACCCGCTTCCTCGAGGATGAGAAGGCCGCCGGCGTAGTCCCACAGCCCCTGCTTGCCGTGCAGGTAGACGTGGAAGCGCCCGGCGGCAACCCAGCACCAATCGAGGGCCACCGAGCCAATGGAACGTTGTGAGCCATAAGGTGCATCAACGGCCAGTCGGGTCGCAAGCTTGGGGGGAAGGCGCTTGAAATCCACGCAGGCGAGCGCCTTGCCAAGCGGAATGTCCGTTGTGGGCGGTGGCAGCCGCTCACCATTGAGCCAGGCGCCCTGGCCCTGGGCGGCGCTGAAGGTCTCATCGCGCATCACGTCGAAGACCACGCCGAGCACCACCCGGCCGCCGCGGATCAGGGCCAGCGAGGGGGCAAAGATCGGCACGCCCGCGGCAAAGTTGCTGGTGCCGTCGAGCGGGTCGAGGATCCACAGGCCGCTGTCGGCGTGTTGCATCAGGCGCTGCTGCTCGTCCTCGCCCATCTCCTCGCCGAGGAAGGGGATGCCTGGGAAGCGCGCGGCCAGCTCGCGCTGCACGCGGGCCTGCATGGCGAGGTCCGCCTCGGTCAGCCAGGAGCCGTCGGTCTTGAGGTGACGCTCGACGTTGCGAAAGCGCGGCAGAATCTCCTCCAGCGCGGCCTGGCGGACGAGGGCGGCGATGGCGTGGTGGTCGGGTTGAGGCATGGTGGGTTCTTACTCAAGGTTCGTGAAAAGAGGAAGCCACCCCTCTCCCTCTGGGAGAGGGGCCGGGGTGAGGGAAAAGTCCCCCCCCTCAAGGCCGCCGTGATGCCAGGTTGGGCAAGGGGGTGAACCGGCCAAGGAGGGCCGGTTCAGCTTTGCCGCGGCAGGATGCCGCGTCAAAGCGACCCCCTTGAACGGCCTGGCAGCACGGGAACCCGAAGGGCGGCCTTGCGGGTGCGCGTTTCTTTCCCCGATTTCTTTGCGCGAACAAAGAAATCGGGTCGCCCGCCTTAACGAGCGACTCTAACGAAGTTCAAAGCGTTGAGGCGGGCGAAATCAGACCTTCAACGGCCGGTTAAACAGTTTTCAACTCAGGGTTGGCGGCATGGTTTCGTCCGCCTCAAGCGGCCCTCCATGGCCCCACGACTGCCACCTGCCTAACCCCGTCACGCCGCGACCAAAAGGTGATTGCCCTCACCCCCGGCCCCTCTCCCGCGAGCGGGAGAGGGGGGCAGAAAGCCTTCCTTTCCCGCGCCTCCTCTCAACGCTCGACACTGTAAAACACATCCACCCCCGCCTTCACCCCGCTTTGAACCTGCACATAGAGATGCCGGGTCAGTTCATAGCGCAGAACGAAGGTTTGCAACCCCGCCTCCAGGCCCTGCGCGTAGCGCAAGTAGAGGCGCGGGGTGAGGTAGCGCCCCAGCACCAGGCTGAGTTCTCGGGTCCCCACGTCGCTCTCGATCGCCGCCTCCTCCAGGCCGAAGGCCTGGCCGATCCTTCCGGCAAGCATGTCGCCGCCGGCAAACCCTGCCGCGCGTGCGGCCTGCACCATGAGCGCGGCATCGCCGCTGCTGCCCTGCTGCAACGGCCGGCCGGTGACCAGGTAGGAGAGCACTTCGGCCTGCTCCATGGCCGGGACGGAGAAGAGGGCCAGCTCGGGACGGCTGGCACGTCCGGCGATGCGCACACCGGCGATGGTGCCGTCCAGGATGCCGCGGCGCACGGCACGGATGTCCAGCGCCGGATCGTCGAGCGGCGTGTCGGCGAAGATCAGTCGGCCCTGCTCGATCGCGAGGTCCTGGCCGTAGGCCTTGTAACGCCCGTCCATGATGGTCAGCTCCCCCCGGCCGACGGGACCGGGTAGGCCGGGACGGTCGATGACCTCCAGGCGGCCGGTGACGCGGCCGGTGAAACCCTTGCCGCGCACCCGCACCTTCTCGCCCAGGAGCAACTCGATGCGGGTATGCAGGACGTGAGGGCGTGCGGCCTGCGCCTCGCCGACGACGCGCACATCGGGCGAGAGACGCGCCGCGGCGGGCGTCTCCCCCCCCAGGTCGAACAGGGCCTCCGGCACCTCAACCCGCCCGGCAACAAGGGTCTCGCCCGGACGCAGGGCGATCTTCAGGTCCGGCGAGGCCTGCACGCTGGCCGAGGGGAGGCGCAAGGCCGTGAGATTGTCGCCCTTCAAGCCCAACTCGGCGCGCCAATCCGGCAAGCCGGCGAGGTCGACCCGGCCGTCCAGGCGCAGGCGCCCACTGCCCAGACGGGCACCACCCTGCAGGATCAGGTACGGGCCGGGACCGGCGTGGACGACCACCTCGCCCTCCTCGACACGGATGCCGAGGTCGGGCAGCACGACGCTCGCCTCCGAAACCTGCGCACCGCCGAACAGACTGGGCTGGCCGAGGGTTCCGGCGAGCTGGAGGCGCCCCGCCAGCACACCCTGCGGCTCGCGCAGGGCGGGGAGGAGGGCGGCGAGCATGAGCGGCTCGCGGTAATGGAGCTCGACTACCCCGTCCAACCGCTGCCCCGGGGGCCAGCCGTCCTCAATGCGGTGTCCCGGCAGGGCCAGGCGCGCCTCGAGGCGGTTGGAGGCATCCCGGCGCAGCACGACCGCAAGGCGGCTGTCGCCCCCCCCGAGGCGGGCCTCCATGCGCGCCACCTCCAGCGGCACGTCCAGCCACTCGCCGCGCCGGCTTCCGGGCACATGAACCACGGCCCGCTCGGCCCCAAGGCGGACGGTCACCGTGAGCGGCCCCTTCGACGCGGCCTCGAGCACGGCCTCGCCCGCAAGCCCGCCGGAGAGACGCAGGCGCTGCCGCGCCAGCCAAGGGTCGGCCCGGGCGAGGTCGAAACCGGCCAGCTCCACCCTCGCCGTGCCCCGCTGCCCTGCGGACCACGCGCCTTCCATGCACAGGCTGGCCTCCCCTTCGCCCCAGCACCAGCGTGGCAGCTCGACAGCGCGCGGCCCCACGACCCATTCCGTCGGTGCGACGGTGCGCCAATCCCCCAGCGGCGTGCGGCTCACCCGTCCCTCGGTCAGACGCAGGCGCTCCTGCGCCCCGTCCCAGCGCCCCGTCCCGGCCAGCCACAGCGCGGCCCCCGCCCGCCCCTGCGACAGTTCAAGCCTCAGGTCATGCGCCGCCGGCTGCCCCTCCAGCGTGAGGCGGGCGGACGCAAGCCGCACCGCCCCCGCATGGCTGACCTGTTCGGCCGCGAGCACCAGTGCCAGCGGTGCCCCGGGTTCCAGCCCGCCCCCGGCCCGCAGGCTCAGACTGGCGATGCGCCAATCCTGCCAGCCCAGCTGCTGCCCCACGAACGCCCCCTGAAGGCGCGGCGCCCGAGGCGTGCCCACCACCCGGGCCTGGCCGCGCAACGCACCCACCGCCCCCGGCAGCAGCTCGGCGAGGTCGGGGGTATCCATGACGAGGTCAAGGTCGAGGGCCTCACCCAGCACGCCATGGGCCTCGACCCGGCTGCGGCCGGAGCGCAGGTCGAGCTGCTCAAGCGCCAGCCTCGCACCGTCGAGCTGGCCGCGCAGGCGGGCCTCGACGGGGTAGCCTCGAAGCTCACCGTGCAGGCGTTCGACCTCGAGGCGGGCCACGGGTCGGCCATCCCGCAGCGCCCCAACGCTCTGGGCAACGGCCGACAGCCGGCCCGGCCAGGCAGGCAGCAGCACCTCGGGCCGCAGATCGCGGGCGATAAGATCGACCTGCCAGCGCACCTCGGGCGCCCAGTGCGCCTCACCCCTCGCCTCAAGCACCCCTTCCATGGCGCGCGCGGTCAGCTCGTCGAAGGCCAGGTGGGCGAGATCCCCCGAGCCCCGGAGCGCGATCACGGCGGCGGGTTGCCCCGGCGCGGCCAACTGCGCCTCCCCGGCGACGCGGTAGTCGGTGGGGGAGCCCCGCCACTCCAGTATTCCTCGGGACGATTCGAGCGCCGCCGGGCCGACCAGCGGCCAAGCGAGGTTCTGCCAATTCAGGCGGACCTCGCCGCGCAGCCCCACGGAAGGGAGGAGGCCCGCCCCCGGGCCGACATCAACGCCCGTCGCGGCGTGGGCACCGCTCCCACCTGCCGAACCGAGGGGCTTCTCCGACATCCCAACCCAGTCGATTCTCCCCTCGCCATGCAGCCTGCGCTCCCCCTGGTGCAGTTCGAGTTGGCTGACCTGTGCCCCCTGCAGATCGCCCGCGGCCGCAAGGTGCACCGCCCAGGCCCCGAGCTCAGGCAGCCCCTCCAGCAGCGCATTGAACACCACCTCGTCGGCATCCAGCGTGGCGTGCCACGGCAGCCCCGCGGTCAGCGGCTCCATCCCCCCTGTCAGCCGGGCGGTCAGGGGTTGGGTCAGCCGCTGCTCGAAGCTGATCTGGCGCAGCGTGCCCCCGAGCCGCCCCTCCCCCTCCAGCGGCGCCTTCAGCCCCGCCAAGGTCGCCTTCCAGCGCAGGGTCAGGGCGCCGGCATCGTCGGGGTTCAGTCCCCAGTGGCCCGCCGCCTCGAGCGTGGCCCAGGGGGTGTCCAGGGCAAAGTGCGCAAGGCGCATCTGGCCGTCGGCCAGCTGCACACCGGCCTCAAGACGGCGAATGATCTGGAACGCGTCCTCGCCCTGGTGCAGGGCCAGATCCTCGATCTGCAGCCGATCGAGCTGCACGTCCACCGGCAGGGCCCACCCGCTGGAGCGTTGGGTCGGCACATCGGAAGGCCCGCTGGGCGGCAGGGTCATGCGGATGCCCGAGACCGCAAGTGTGCTCACGTGCAACCGCCCGTACAGCAAGGCCCCCGGATGCCAGTCGAGCGTGAGATGGTCGACCGCAAGATCCAGCCCCGGCAGGCGCAGCGCGGCGCCTTTCACCTCGAGACGGCCGAGCACCCGCCCCTCCACCGCCTCGGCCGTCAGCCAGCCGCGCGCCTCAAGCTGCGCGGCGATGAAGCGGAGCCCATCGCTGCTTCCCAGCAGCCAGCCGCCCGCACCCAAGACGAGGATCAGGGCGAAAAGGGCCAGCCACGCCAGGCGCCTCACAGCTCCACCCCCAGGGTGAAATGGATGCGGAAGGCATCGGTCGGGTTGTCCACCCCGTGCGCCACGTCCAGGCCCACCAGCCCTACCGGCGAGCGCCAGCGCAGGCCCAGTCCCAAGCCGGTCTTGAGCTCGATTCGGCTGCCGTTGAAGGCATTGCCCGCATCGACGAACAGGGCCACCCCCCAGGGGTCGAGGAACATCCAGTCGTACTCGGCGCTGAGCACCACCAGGTGCCGGCCGCCCACCACCTTGCCCTCCTCGTTGACCGGGCCGAGCGACTTGTAACCATAACCGCGCACGCTCAAATCGCCGCCGGCGAAGTAGCGCAGCGAGATCGGCACCTTGTCGAAATCGTCGGCCCAGCTTGCGCCAAGGCTTGCGCGCAGCAGCCATTGGTCGTGCTGGCGCTGCGGGAGGGTCAGGCTTGCATCCGCACGCGTCTGCACAAGCGAGGTGTCGGACAGCAGGGCATCGAGCGCGCCGCGCGTCTCCAGATCCAGCCGCCAGCCGCCCCCCCGCGCATCGCGCGGGGGACGGTAGCCCAGCCGGAGGGCGGGGACCAACATCCGCGAGCGGACCTCGGGCTCGCCCTCCACCCGGTAGTTCTCCGTCAGCCAGCCGAGACTGACCTGGCGGCGCCAGAAGCCCTGCACGTCATTGGCGCCCCCCCTCAGCTGGAGGGTCTCGGTCTCGATGTCCGCCACCACCTCGCGGGTGTAATTGACCGCCGCGCCGAGATAGTCGGTGCGGGGGCTGCGCCCGGAGGTCAGCCAGGGGCGACGGTATTCCACCTCGGCCTGGGTATCGATCAGGGAGGCGCGCAGGCGGCCGAACAGACGATCGCCACGGGCGTTGAGATAGCGGCGCTCGACCTCGACCGAACCGCGCGGGCCGGTGTCGGTGCCAAGGCCTGCGCCGAAGCTGTAGCGCGTGCGCGGCCGCGCGGCGAGGCGCACCCCGACATCCACGACATGACGGGCCGGGTCCGAAGTGGGACTGACGTCGACCACGGTGAAATAGCCCGTGTCCGACAGACTGCGGTGCAGCTCCAGCAGGCGGGCGAGGCGGTAGGGGTCGCCCTCCTTCCAGGGGCGGAAGCCCTCGAGCAAGTCCGCATCAAAGCGCTGCGCCCCCTCCTGGGTGAAGGTGGTGGCACCGAAGGCATAGGTCTCGCCGCTGTCCATGCTCAGGGCGACGTCCGCCGTGCCAGCCTCCGGATCAACGATGATCTCATGGCGGATGAAGCGTGCATCGAGGTAGCCGCGCTCGCGCGCGAGCTTGAGCCAGTCGGCCTTGAACTCCTCGTAAGGGACATGCACCAGCGGGCCGTTGGGCACGAGGGGGAACTGTTTCGCGCGGGCGGTCAGAGGCTGATCCTCTTTGCCGGGACCGACCAGGTCCACCCGCACAGCGCGTATCCATACCACGGGGCCGGGCTTGAACCGGAGCACCATCCGCCAACCCGGCGCCTGATCCTGCACATCGACGGCCACCTCAGCGCGGTAGAAGCCCGAAGCCCGCATGGCATCCAGGGCCTCCTCCTCGGCGCGCCGCGCGAGGTGGTCGACCAGCAGGTCGTCGAGATAAACGCTGCTCTTCTGCCGCTCGGCGGAGAGGGCGCCGCGCACGCCAGGCTGGAGGTAGTCGGGCAAGCCCTCGAGCACCACCTCGATCCGCTGCGATGCCTGCTCTGACGCCGGTGCCTCCAGTCCCGCCGTTTCCTCGGCCCGGGCCAGAAGGGGCGCGAGCAGCAGCCACAGGATCAGGGCGCGTTTCAAATGGACTTCATCCTCCCTTTTCAGAGGGTTTCAAGAGGGCTGTCCTGCCCTTCTGAAACTCGCCTCGCACGTCCAGGCTGTTTCAAAGAGTTTTTAACAGCCTGTTTTCTCGAGGGCATCCAGCATCTTGTCCACCCTCCCCGGCGACACCGGGGCGGCAGTCTTGATCTCCTGGGCGAAGAGCTGCAGGCGCAGCTCCTCAAGCATGAAATCGAGGTTAGCACGCGCCTCGGCAGGGAGCGTCCCGCGCCCCACAAGGCGCGCGGCGCGGGCAAGCAGCGGCTCGAGCTGGGCGCGGCCCTGGCGGTCGCGCTCCGGGTTCTGGTCCAGCCGCTCCAGCCGGCGGGTCATGGCCTTGAGGTAGGCGGGCAGGCGTCGCCAGATCACATCCGGCGTGTCGAGGATGAAGTGACGGGCGAACAGGTGGTCGAGCTGGGCCTGGATGTCGCGCGCAGGCTCGACCCAGGACAGGGGGATCCTGCCGGTGAGCCTCTGGCGCAGGGTCTGCTGCTCGCGCAAAAGGCCGCGCAGGGCCTCGAGCAGCTTGAGCCCCTCGGCATACAGGCGCGGGCGGCAGGCGGACACCTTGGCCTCGAAGCCCGCCGGGTCGGACGGCCATCCGCCCTCCAGGAACACGGTGCGAGCCACACGCCAGACCACCTCGTCCTGCAGCTCAAGACAGGGGGCCTCGCTGCCCTTCACCCCCGGCAGGGCGGAGTACAGGAGACAGAGGGCGTTGTCGCGCGCCACCTCGCGCCGGAGCGCCTTCACCTCCTCGCGCGCGGCGAGCAGGAACAGCCGGGTGAGGCCGCGGGCGGTGGCCTCGCGCGCAGCCTCCGGGGTATCCAAGGGCGCGAGCGTCACGCTCTCGCCGGCATCGATCAGCGCGGGGTAGACCGTGGTCGAGCCGCCCTTGGTGTCGATGACCGTGACCTCGGGCAGTTCGCCAAAATCCCAGGTCGTCAGCCCCGATCGAGCCTCGAAGCGCTTGACGAAGGCCCGCTTGGCCGCCTGCCCAAGGTCTTGCTGCATCGTGGCAAGGTCACGTCCGCTGCCGCGCACCTCGCCCGCATCATCGACCAGCTCCACCCGCAGACGCAGGTGCGGCTCGATCTCGGCCAGCGGCCAGTCGTTGGGCTCGACCTGCGCGCCCAGCATGCGCCGCGCCTCGTCCGACAGGCGCTCGGGCAGGCGGCCGGGCGGCGGCCAGCGGTCGAGGCCGCCGGTAAGCCGCTCGACCAGGGCGCGCGCCACATCCGGGGCCGGCACCAGCTGGCGCCGCAGGTGCTTGGGCAAGGCGCGGATGAGGGCCTCGACCTTCTCCGGCAAAAGCCCCGGCACCAGCCATTCCGCGGCCCGCGCATCCAGCCGGTTGAGCTCGGCCAGCGGTACGGTCGCGGTCACGCCGTCGTCCTCGGCCCCCGGCTCGAAGTGGTACCTAAGCGGCACCTCGATCTCGCCCAGGCGCAGATGGTCCGGCAGGCGGCCGCCCTGCGCCGCCTCCGCCTCATGGCGCATCAGCGCCTCGCGGGTGAGGCGCAGGCGGGCATCCAGGGTCTTGTCCCTGCGCAGCGCGGCGGCCAGGGTGGGGCCGTCCACCACCTCGGGCGGCAGTGCGCGCTCGAAGAAGGCACACAGGGTCTCCTCGTCCACCAGGATGTCCGGCCGCCGGGCCTTGGCTTCGAGGGCGCGGATCTCGGCGATCAGGGCGGCGTTGTGGTGGACGAAGGGGGCGCGTTGCCAGGGGTGTTGGCGTGCTTCGGGCGTGGGTTGCCCCCTCTCCCCCCACCCCTCCCCCCGCGGGGGGGAGGGGAGATGGCCGCGTGGAGGGCGGGGGGGAGAGGGTGACTGCAGCGCCTGATGGATGGTCTCCAGCACCCCCTCGGGGTTCTGCATCACCTCGTTGTTCCAGAACCGCAGCACGCGGAAGCCCTGGGCCTCCAACCAGGCATTGCGCTGCTGGTCATAGGCTTCGGCCTCGGTGTGCTGGCCGCCGTCCAACTCGATGACCAGCCGCTTTTCCAGACAGACGAAGTCCACCACGTAGGGGCCGAGGGGATGCTGGCGGCGGAATTTGGTCCCTTCGAAGCGGTGGGCGCGGAGTTGTTGCCAGAGCTTTTGTTCGGCGTCCGTCGAGTTCTTGCGCAAGCTGCGGGCGAAGTCGCGCGGAGAAAGCCGCCCCCTCTCCCCCGGCCCCTCCCCCCCAAGGGGGGAGGGGCGCGTTCCCCTCCCCCCTTGGGGGGGAGGGGCTAGGGGAGAGGGGGTATCCCACGCCGAGCAAGACTCCAACGCCTGCACCACCCCCTCCCGAATAAAGATCCTCCGCGCCTCCGCAGGGTCGATGGCTGCGTAGTTCACCGAACGACGCACGACCACCGGCAGGCCGTACAGGCTCAAGGTCTCAAAGGCCGCCACGCGCCCGGACTCCGGCTGGTAGTGCGGCTCGCTCACCTCACGGGTGAGCAGGTGGCGGGCCAGGGGCTCGATCCAGCGCGGGTTGATCGCCGCGTTCATCGCTGCCCACAGACGGGTGGTTTCCAGCCACTGGGCAGACATCAGCCACCTCGGCGGCTGCTTGGCGAGTGCTGAGGATGGATGGATGGCAAGCCTGCGCCCCTTCACCCCCCGAAAGCTTACAGGCTCGGGGCGCTTGCCCTTGGCGGGGGTGGTTTTGCGCTCATCCTCCTCGCGCAGGGCGAGGTGGCCCAACAGTCCGGTCAGCAGGGCGCGGTGAATGGCATCCTCCGGCGCCTCTTTCTCGTTCTCCCTCACCCCCTCCTCATGGAACAGGCCGCGCAGCTCCTGGTGCAACGCGCGCCACTCGCGCATGCGCACATAGGAGAGGAAGTGCTGCTCGCATAGCCCGCGCAGCTTGGCCTGCGAGAGGTGGCGGGCCTGTTCCTCGTACCAGCGCCAGAGGTTGAGCAGGGTGAGGAAGTCCGACTGCGCATGCCGCCACGCCGCATGCGCCTGGTCGGCGGCCTGGGCCTTGTCGGCGGGCCGTTCGCGCGGGTCCTGGATGGACAGGGCACTGACGATGACGAGCATTTCCGCCAGGCAGCCGTCGTGCTGGCCGGCGAGGAGCATGCGGCCCAGGCGCGGATCGACCGGCAGGCGGGCGAGCCGCTCGCCCAGGGCGGTGAGCCGGCGCTCATCGTCCACCGCGCCGAGCTCGAACAACAGGTCGTAGGCGGCCTTGACCTGGCGGCCCTCCGGCAGGTCGAGGAAGGGAAAGTCCTCCACATGGCCGAGTTTGAGGCTCTCCATGCGCAGGATGACGCTTGCTAAGTTGGTGCGCAGGATCTCGGGGTCGGTCTGCGGTGGGCGGCGGGCGAAGTCCTCCTCGCTGTAGAGGCGGATGCAGATGCCGGGCCCCAGACGGCCGCAGCGCCCGGCACGCTGGCGCGCGGCGGCCTGGCTGATCGGCTCGACCTGCAGGCGCTGCACCCCGGCGCGCGGCGAGTAGCGCGAGATGCGCGCCAGGCCCGTGTCGATCACGTAGCGGATGCCCGGCACGGTGAGCGAGGTCTCGGCGACGTTGGTGGCAAGCACGATGCGCCTACCCGTATGCGGCTGGAACACCCGCGCCTGCTCGGCGCTCGAGAGGCGGGCGTAGAGCGGCAGGATCTCGGTGTGCTTGGGATGGTGCTTTCTTAAGGCCTCGGCCGCCTCGCGGATGGCGCGCTCGCCATCCAGGAACACCAGGATGTCGCCCGGCCCCTCGGCGGCCAGTTCGTCCACTGCATCGAGCAGGGCGCGCGGCAGGTCGCGGTCACGGTCGTCCTCATCGCCCACCACCGGCCGGTAACGGGTCTCTACCGGGTAGGTGCGCCCCTCAACCGAGAGCAGGGCCGCGCCGGGGAAGTGGGCGGCAAAGCGCTCCACGTCCAAGGTGGCGGAGGTGACGATGAGCTTGAGGTCCGGGCGGCGTGGCAGCAGGCGCTTGAGGTAGCCGAGCAGGAAGTCGATGTTGAGACTGCGCTCGTGCGCCTCGTCGATGATCAGGGTGTCATAGCGCGCAAGCAATGGATCGGCGTGGATCTCGGCGAGCAGGATACCGTCGGTCATCACCTTGATCAGCGTCTGTTCCCCGACCTTGCCGGAAAAGCGCACCTGGTAGCCCACCGCCTCGCCCAAGGGGGTGCCCAGCTCCTCCGCGATGCGACTGGCCACCGCGCGTGCGGCGATGCGGCGCGGCTGGGTGTGACCGATCAGCCCGCGCGCCCCGCGCCCGGCCTCGAGCGCGATCTTGGGCAGCTGGGTGGTTTTGCCGGAGCCGGTCTCGCCACAGAGGATCAGCACCTGGTGTTTTTCCAGCGCGGCGAGGATCTCGGCGCGGCGGGCCACCACCGGCAGCTCCTCGGGGTAACGCAGGCTTGGGAAAGCGGCGCGCCGGGCCTCGACCGCCTGACGCGAAGCCTCCAGGGCTGCGCTCAACTCGGCGAGCCCCCGATCGTAAGGCTTGCCCTCGCGCGCGCGGCGCATCAGGCTCGCCAGCCGTTTGGCGAGGCTGGGGCGGTCGCGACTCAAACAGTGCTCGAGGGCATCCGCCAGAGAGCTTAAGGCGGCTTCGTCATGAATATTCATCTTCATGCGGCATAGTATGCGTGAATTCGTTTGAAGAGGATGGAACGTGCGTTGGACCCTTACCCTTGCCGGCGTGTTTTTCCTGCTCGCCGACGCCGCGCTCGCTGCCCGCCCCATGATCACGGACGATGCCCGGGTGGTGGACACCGGGGCCTGCCAGCTCGAGACCTGGTTCAAGGGGCAGCGGGGCGGTGATGAATATTGGGCCGTGCCCGCCTGCTCGCCGACCGATTGGCTGGAGATCACCGCCGGGGCGAGTCTCTTGCTTGAGGAGGGCGTGAGGCGCTCGAGCGGCGATAGTGCCTTGCTGCAACTGAAAACCCTGCTCAAACGCCTGCCCGACTCCGGGCCGGGCTGGGGCGTCGGTTGGGTGGTGGGCAGCCTGAGCCGGGAGCATGAGCCGAGCGACCTGTTGGGCTCCTACTACACCTATGCCCCGATCAGCCTGACCCTCGGCGAGGGGGCCTTTCTGCACCTCAATCCCGGTTGGCTGCATGAGCGCGACACCGGACGCTCGGCCCTCACCTGGGGCGTGGGTACTGAGATCGATCTCATCCCGCGCCTTCAGGTCATCGCCGAGACCTTCGGCGAGGAAGGATTGGGCGGCTATTACCAGGGTGGCTTGCGCCTCTGGATCGTGCCCGATCACGTCCAGCTCGACACCACTTACGGCAACCGCTTTAGCGGCGGCGAGGGCTGGTGGACCGTGGGGTTGCGCCTGATTTCCGGACGCCTGTTCTGACCGGCTGCCGGGAAGGCATCGGCAAGCCCTCGATCCCAGCCTCCCGCCACTGCCCGGGGGCCAGCCCCTCCAGCGTCCACGGGCCCACGGCCCAGCGGATCAGGCGCAGGGTGGGAAAACCGACCGCGGCGGTCATGCGCCGCACCTGGCGGTTGCGCCCCTCGCGGAGGGTGAGTTCGATCCACGAGGTGGGAACGCTCTTGCGAAAGCGCACCGGCGGGACGCGCTCCCACAGCCAGGCCGGCTCGGCGATGCGGCGCGCCTCACAGGGCAGGGTCGGGCCGTCGTTGAGGATCACCCCGCGACACAGCTGCTCCAGGGCCTCATCCGTGACCTCGCCCTCCACCTGCACAAGATAGGTCTTCGCCAGCTTGTGCCGCGGGTCGGCGATGACCGCCTGCAGGCGTCCGTCATCGGTCAACACCACCAATCCCTCGCTGTCGCGGTCCAGTCGGCCGGCCGGATAGTAGCCCTTGCGGTCGATGAAGTCGGCCAGGGTCGCCCGCCCCGCATCATCGGTGAACTGGCAGAGGACGTCGAAGGGCTTGTTGAGCAGGATGACGGATGACATGGTCACCATTGTGGATGTGATGCGGGCATTTGAACAAACAATGGAAGCAATCCGGCGCCCCCTCGTCTTTAGCGGTACGGACATGGCGGACACAAGCCATGCCGCACCCAAGAAGGAGGATCCCATGTTCGCACGCCCACTGATGGCCGCCACCCTTGCCCTGGGTCTGGCTGCCCCGCTGACCGTCCTGTCCGCCCCGGCCATCCTAGCCGCCGAGGCCGCCGTGGTGCAGGAGAAGGTCGTCTATCACGTCAATGACAGCGCCAACGCCAGCGCCGCCCTGCGCAACATCAAGAACCACCTCGATGCCAGCCAGGCGGCCCGCATCGTGGTCGTCACCCACGGCCTGGGCATCGACTTCCTGCTCAAGGACGCCCAGGACGACAAGGGCAACCCCTACCAGCCGATGGTCGAGGGACTGAAGGCCCGCGGCGTAGATTTCCGGGTCTGCAACAACACGCTCACGGCGCGCAAGATCGATCCGGAACGCGTCATCGCCGAGGCATCCATCGTCCCGTCCGGGGTCGCCGAGATCGGCAAGCTCCAGGCCCGCGAAGGCTTCGTCTATCTCAAGCCCTGACCGGCTTCTGGAAACGCCCCGGACAGGAAGCAACTGAATTTTTCAGCGCTTCCCTCTGACCCCGGTCCGCCCGCGCGGCCCTGAAAAGGACGATTTTTCGACATGAAACGCACCCTGATGATCACGGGGGCGGCGGTTACGCTCGCCTGCTCGAACCCCACCTTCGCCACCAACTGGCTCCAGGTGCAGGGCAATGAACCCGCCGACGCACCGCTGTTCAAGCCGTTCGGCTTCCTCCAACCCACCTACACCCGGATCGACGCCGAACCGGTCACCGGCCTGGCCGGCGCGGCCGCCGCCTACAACGGCCAGGACCAGGTCGCCAACCTGGTCGGCCCCGACCTGGACGCCGACGCCAAGTTCCAGTTCTTCCGCGCCCGCCTCGGCGCGCGCGGCGTGCTCTCGCCCCTCTCCGACAAGATCAACTACTTCTTCCTGGTCGAGGGCGGGCGCAACGCCATCACCGCCGAGCATGATCTGATGGTCACGGACGCCTCGCTGACCTTCAACTTCATCCCTGGGGCGCGCCTGCGCGCCGGCCTGTTCAAGGTGCCCACCGGCGAGGAAGCCCTGGTCGCCGTGCACACCAGCTATCCCTACATCTATTTCACCGGCATGAGCGAGAACCTGCTGGTGGAGCGCCAGCTCGCCCCAAGTACGGCGAACGGCGCCGTCCCCGCCGGCCTGGCCAAGGCGGACGTCACCAGCGGCGGTTCCGGCTTCCGTGATGTCGGCATCCAGCTCTACGACTGGTTCAACACCGGGCCATGGGAGCTGTCCTATGCCGCCATGCTCTCCAACGGCGAGAGCATCGATCGGCTGGGCGATCGCGACGGCAACAAGGACCTGACCCTGCGCCTGCAGGCCTCGTACATCTTCGGCGGCAAGGGCCCCAACCGCGACGACCTGAGCCTCTACATCTGGCGCCAGGACGGTGAGCGCCGCTTCGGCACCACGGACTACGACCGGTTGCGCGAGGGCGCGGGCTTCATGTTCCGCAAGGGCGCCTACCGCGTCTCCGGCGAGTACATGCACGGCGAGGGCATGATCCTCAACGGCCCCAACCCGCCGTTCGTCGGCGCGCCCTTTTATACGGTTGGCCTGACGGACGAGGCCCGCGGCTGGTACCTGGAGGGCGGCTGGCGCTTCCATCCCAAGTGGGAGGTGGACCTGCGCCACGAGCGCTTCGACCGGATGACCGAAACCGCGGCCAATGAGCGGCAATTCACGACGACGACCCTCGGCCTGCAATACTTCATCAACCCGGACACCCGGATGACGGTGAACTACGAGCTGCGCGACGCCACGGTGAGCAACCCCCAGGCCATCCCGGCCGGACCCAACCGCGACAATGCGCTCAAGATTGCCGACAATCTCGGCAACCGCCTGAGCGTCCAGCTGACCTGGAAGTTCTGACACGAACAGGCCGTGGACCGGTCCCCGGCGACCGGCCCCGGCCCCTTTTTCCACGAGGACCGACGATTGAGTTTCCTCGCCCTTTTCACCACCCCGCGCGAGCTGCGGGAACGCCTGCGCCAGCAGCGGACGCGGCTCTACCGCATCGCCTACTCCTGGTGCCATGACGAGGCCCTGGCCGAGGACCTGGTGCAGGACACCCTGACCCGCGCACTGGAACGGGCCGGACAGCTGCGTGATATCGAGCGCTTCGACCCTTGGCTGTTCGCCATCCTGGCCAACCGCTGGCGCGACCATTTGCGCAGCCTGCGCCCACACGAGGACATCGACACGCTGGAAGAGCTGCTGCCGGATGGCGGCGACTCCCCCGAGCGCGCCGATGAGCGCGGGGAGATCGTCGACCAGGTACGCGCGGCCTTCGCCCGCCTGTCCATCGGGCAGCGCCAAGTCCTGACCCTGGTCGACCTGGAGGAGTTTTCCTACGCCGAGGTCAGCCATATCCTCGAGATCCCGATCGGCACGGTGATGAGCCGCCTCTGCCGAGCACGCCGACAGCTGCGCACCGAACTCATCAGCCTGCATGAACCGCGCGCGATGGGGCGCGAAACCCTGCGGAGGGTCAAATGATGGGCAAGCACACCCCCTCGGACGAACAGATCAATGCCTTTGTCGACGACGAACTGGCCCCACTCGAGCGCGCCCACTGGCTTGAGCGGATCAGCGACGAGGTCGAACTGCGCCAGCAGGCCTGCGAGCTGCGCATGCTCAAGGACATGGTGCGGGCCGGCTACCGGGAACCGCCGGGCCGCAGACCGTCCCATCCGCTCCGCCAAGGTCGCTGGGGGCAACGGGCCGTGGCCGCCAGCCTCCTGCTGGCGCTGGGACTCGGCCTTGGCTGGGTGACGCGCGGTGCGCTCGATACGCCAGGCGCACTGCAGTTCGCCACCTTGCAGCGCGTGGCCGCCGACCCTGCGCGCCTGGTGCTGCATGTCGACACCGGCACGCCTGAGCGCTTCGCCAGCCTGCTCGATCAGACCCAGGCATGGCTGGAGGAGGCCCGTCGGCATGGCAGGCCGCTGCAGGTCGCGGTCATTGCCAACAGCGGTGGGATCGACCTCCTGCGCGCCTCGACCACGCCCCAGGCCGAGCGCATCCGCGCCCTGCAGGCCGCCTACCCCAACCTCAGCTTCATCGGCTGCCGGCAAACGCTGGGCCGCCTCAAGGACAACGGACAGGACACCCGCCTGCTGCCGGGGGTGCAACTCGCGCCAGCCGCAGTCGATGCAATCGTCGAGCGGCTGCAAAACGGCTGGACCTACATCAAGGCTTGAGCAGGCGGCTACACCCCCAGCGGCTGGCCGCCCAAAAGGAAAAGGCAACCCGGAGGTTGCCTTTTCTCATCCGCGAGGATGGCCGGGCGATCAGGCGCGGCTCTTGAACTCGCCGGTGCGGGTGTCGATCAGGACCTTCTCGCCGATCTCGATGAAGGCCGGCACGGTGATCTCAAGGCCCGTGTTCAGCTTGGCCGGCTTGGTGACCTTGCCGGAGGTGTCGCCCTTGGCGGCCGGCTCGGTGTAGGCGATCTCGCGGGCGATGGTGGTCGGGAATTCGACGCCGATCGGGCGGTCCTCGTAGAAGGTGATCTCGACCACCTCTTCCATGCCGTCAACGATGTAGCCGACGCCATCGCCCAGATACTCGGCCTCGACCTCGACCGGGTTGTACTCGCTGTCCATGAACACATACAGCGGATCGGCGAAGTAGCTGTAGGTGCACTCCTTCTTGTCCAGGATGACCTGGTCGAACTTGTCGTCGGCCTTGTAGACCTGCTCGGTGTTCATACCATTGAGCAGGTTCTTGAGCTTCATCTTGACCACGGCGGCGTTGCGGCCGGACTTGTTGTATTCGGCCTTGAGCACGACCCAAGGCTGGCCGTCGGCCATCATCACGTTGCCGGCGCGGAATTCTTGTGCGGTTTTCATTCAGTCGGTACCAGAAGGGCTAAGCGGTTGTAAAACCTTGGCATTGTAGTGGGCCGCGGCAAACTTGACCAGTTGCGTGGCCAGATCATCGGTCTGCGCAAGCTGCCTTGAGCGCGCCCCGAACCAGGGTGCCCGTTCGCGCAACTGTTCCAGACTTGACCACCAGGATGGGGCCGCCTCGCCCGGATTCAAGGCCTCCTCATTCCAGGCACGCATCATGGCTGCGAAGGGCTCGCGGCCCGACTGCGCATGGCCGGCGTAGACCCCGACGAAGGCATCGAGCTTGTCCAGGTGGGCCATGTCCTCGGTCGGGTAGACGTGCCAAATGAAGGGCCTGCCCGACCAGATCGCCCGGGTGAGCGACTCTTCTCCGCGCACGAAGTTGAGGTCGCACAGCCACAACAGGCGGTCGTACTCCGCCTGCGGCAGGAAGGGGATGACGTGCAGGTGCAGGCTGCCTTCGATCATTGATGTGCCGGGTGCCAACGTGCGCTCCGGGAAGGCCTCGCGCACGCTGTTCAGCGTGCGCCCCTGGGGGACATAGACCGTCACCGGGCACGGGGCTTCCGCCAGCTCGCGCAGCATGACGGGCAGGGCGGGATGCTCGTAGGTGAACAACGAGAGGACGAGGCCGCCCTCCACGGGGGCGGGCATGCCCCAGGACTCGCACCAGCGCGCGCGCAGCGTAGGGTCGACCAGGAAGGCATCACGCGCGGCCAGCAAACCACGCTCGCGCAACAGGCCGCCGGTGCCGGGCTGGATGCCGGGGAAAAAGAAGTACTTCACCTGCCCGTCGCGCTGGGTAGAGGGCAGGCCGTGACAGCCCACGACCCAGTCCTCGGCGCTGAAGTATTCGAGATTGATCCACAGCGGTCGCAGCTCCCGCATGGCAGCGACATAGCCTTCCGGCAGGGTACAGCCGAAGGCCTCGATGACCACGGCGGCGGGCTGGACGGACGGAAAATCGCGGCTCCAGTGGCAGACCTCGATGCCATCGATCGGCTGCCGGGCAAGCTCAAGGCGCGTCGCGGGCACCAGCCGCTGCATGGTGGCGAGGTCATCGACCCACAGGCGCACGGACTGGCCATGCTCGTGCGTCAGCAGGCGGGCGAGGCGCCAGCAGGTGGCGATATCGCCGAAATTGTCGATGACCGTGCAGAAGATGTCCCAGTTTGCGCGCATATGAAGCCCGCTCAGCCCAGATGGTGAGCAAGCCAGGCACGCAGGTCGGCCAGTTCCTCGCCACCGACGCTGTGGGCCATGGGGTAGGTTCTGAAAACGAGATCGCGGCAGCCGAGCTCCCGCAGGGCGTCGCGTGCCCGCTCGGCCGAGGCGAGCGGCACCATGTCGTCTCGCGTGCCGTGGCCCATAAAGATGGGGGTGGCGAGTGCCGCCGGCTGGTGCTCTGCTGCCAGGACATGGCGCAGGGGCAGCCAGGTGGAAAGGGCCAGCACCCCGCCCAGGCGCTCGGGATGACGCAGCGCCGCGTGCAGTGCCACCACCCCGCCCTGCGAGAAGCCGCCGATGAAGATGCGCTCAGCCGGCACGCCTGCCGCGCGCTCGGCCTCGATCAGTTGCCGGGCCTGCGCTACGGCTTGGCGGATGCCCGCCTCATCGACAGGGGCGTCCGGGGTGAGGCCCAGAATGTCGAACCAGGCGCGCATGACGAAGCCTGCGTTCAGCGTCACCGGGCGCGGCGCAGCGTCCGGGCAGAGCAGCCGCCCGGACCACGACAAGGACTGGGCCAGCCCCCGCATGTCGTCCCCATCGGAACCGAGCCCGTGGAAGAGGATCAGGCTTTGGGGCGGCAGGGCGCGTTCGACGATCGGGGTTTCGGGCATGGGGCGGGGCTTGGATACGGATGAGGATGCCTAGAATAACGCGAGCACAAAAAAAGCGGCCCCATGGGGCCGCTCGTGTCGAAGAGCCGGACGCTTGCGATCCGGCGGCTTGCCGCGGATTAAACGGCAGCTTCTTCGGAGTCAGACTCGCCGGTGTTGTCCTTCCAGGACACCTTGATCTTGTCGCCAGCCTTGGCCGGGGCCTTGAAGGACAGGAACGGGTTCTTGGACACGGCGGCGGACATGTTGCCAGCCAGAACCACCTTGCCATTCACCTCAGCGGTCACTTCGGTGATGAACTTCGGGGTGATGTCTGCACCGGTGGTCTTGTCCTTGCGGTTGCCCGGCTCCATCGGGTGGGTGATCAGGCACTTGACTTCAGCCATGTCGCCAGCGACAGAGGCACGGATTTTGATGCTACCAGCCATTGAAATATCTCCTGGTGAATCAGTTCAAAGGGTGTGAAGGTCAGGGGAGGGGGCGATTAGCCGCCGCAACCACCGATGGTGACCTTGACCTCTTTCTTGGCCTGCATCAGCTTGCCGCCGGCCTTGACCACGCCGATGACGTTGGAGGTCTTGCCCATCTTGATGCGGGTGGACAGGTAGGCCGCAGCGCCGGTCAGGTCGTAGTTGCAGACCAGCGGCATTTCGTTGCCTTCTACCAGGATGGCGATGGCTTCGGCAGCGCCCTTGCCTTCAACGGTGACCGGTACGACAGCGCCGTTCTCGGCGATGTCCGGGGCCTTGACGGTAACGTCAGCGCTGTCAGCAGCGGAACCCACGCCCATGGCGCCTTGGAGGGCGTCACCTACGCTCTTGGCCTTGTAGGCCGCTTCCGGCCAGGCAGCGAAGACGGCACGCGGGGTCAGCAGGCCTGCGCCTACAGCAACGCCCACGGCACTGGCAGCCAGGCTGCCCTTCAGGAATACACGACGGTTGCTCTGCATGGTGTTCTCCTCATGTTTGAGTTGTGTGTCTAACACGCCAAGTATCAATGCATGGGGTGTGCCAACTTTGCCTCAGGCGGGAGTCGCCGCCTCCATGCCGCCCTCCGCAGGACAAGGAAGTCACGTAAAAACAGAGCCTTGGCGCCGCAATCGCGACCACCGGGCCGACACGGCGCGGTAGTCAGCCTCGCTGAAGCCGGCAGAGCCTCGACGCCAGGCGCCCTCCTGACATTGCATAAGGCAACGCCCAAACGTTGCACATTGCAATCATTCCTCGCCGAAGGTTTGCAATTTGCGCCATAGAGTGGACTTATTGATGCCCAAGGCGCGCGCCGTCTGCTCGCGGTTACCGTCCAGGCGGCGCAGGGTCTTGAGGATGTAACGCCGCTCCAACTCCTCCAGCGTGGGGTGGTCGGCATCGATGGGTGCCTCGTCAAGGGCCTCTGCGCCCCTGGCCCCGGCCAGGGCGTCGGGAGTGGCGTGGACGCGCTGCGTGGCAAGGCTTGCCGCGGCCGGCCTTGGGGTGGATTCCGCCAGCGGACGCAGGGGCGAGCCCCCCGGCATCCTGTCGATGTGCAGCACGGGTTGCTCGGCCAGCGCGACATGCCGCTCGATCAGGTTTTTCAGCTCGCGCACGTTGCCGGGCCAGTCGTAGGCCATGAGCAGGGCCATGCTGGCCTCGTCGAAGCCCTCCACGTCGCGGTGGTAGCGCTCGGCGAACTCGCGCACGAAATGACGGACGAGGTCGGGGATGTCCTCGCGCCGCTCCCGCAGCGGCGGCATGCGCAGTTTGACCACGTTCAGGCGGTGGTAGAGGTCATGGCGAAACTGCCCCTCCTCCACCATCTGCGCCAGGTCGCGGTTGCTGGCGACGACGAAGCGCACATCGATGTCGATCGGCTGCACGCCGCCCACGCGGGTGACCTGCTGTTCCTGCACCACACGCAGGAGCTTGGTCTGCATGGCATCCGAGATGTTGCCGATCTCGTCGAGGAACAGGGTGCCGCCGGAGGCCATCTCCAGCAGGCCGCGCTTGGTCTGGTGCGCGCCGGTGAAGGCCCCCTTCTCGTGGCCGAACAGCTCGCTCTCGAGCAGGCTGCCGGTGATCGCGCCGCAGTCGATCACCACGTACGGCTTGTCGGCAAAGTCGGACAGCTCATGCACCGCGCGCGCGGCCAGCTCCTTGCCGGTGCCGGACTCGCCCTCGATCATCACGTTCACGCGCACGTCGTGGATCTTCTCGATGACCTTGTACACCACCTGGATGGCAGCCGAGTCGCCCAGCATCCCGCCGTAGCGCCGCGCCGGCCTGCCCTGGCGCGGGCTGCGTTCGAGCTGCTCGCGCGTCAACTCGAGCAGCTCGTCCATCTCGAACGGCTTCTTGATGAAGTCGGTCGCGCCGAGGCGCAGGGCCTCGATCGCATCGTCCATGGTCGAGTAGCCGGTGATGAGGATGAATGGCAGGCGTGGGTGGCGTGCGCGCACCGCCTGCAAGAGTTCGATGCCGTTCATGCCCGGCATCTTCAGGTCGGAGATGACGAGCGATGGCGCGGGACCCTGGCCGAGCCGTGCCAGCGCCTGCCGCGGATCGCGGAACACCTCCACGGCGAAGGGTTCGCGCCGGGCGAAGCGGGCAAACAGCTCGCCGGAGCGCGGGTCGTCGTCGACGAACAGGACAGTGGGCTTGGATGAGGTCATGGGGTCGGGCCCTCGGGCGGGGTGATACGCGGCGAGGCGGGGGTCAGCGGGACCTCGAAGCAGGCCTCGACGCCGCTGGCATCCTCGCGGTTGCGGATGGAGAGCGTGCCGCCATGGTACTGGACGATGCCGAGGCTGATGGACAGGCCGAGGCCGGTGCCTTCGCCCACCCCCTTGGTGGTAAAGAACGGGTCGAAGATGCGCGCCAGCACCTCGGGCGGCATACCTGGCCCGCCATCGCGGACGCAGACGCGCAACCTTCCGCCCTCGCAGGCGCCGCTCACCTGAATGCGTCCCCCCGGGGGTGTGGCATGCAGGGCGTTCTGCAGCAGGTTGAGCAACACCTGCTGGAGCTGGTCGGCGTCGGCCTCGGCGGTGCAGGCCGGGTCGCAGGAGGTGAGGTCGAAATGCACATCCGCCGCCATCGCCTCCGGCTCCAGACGCTCCACCGTCTCGCGCAGCCAGGGGCAGACGCGGAACACGCGGTGCTCGGGCGGCAGCTGGCGGGCGAAGTTCATCACCCCGCGCACGATGCGGCTGGCGCGCTGGGCCTCCTCGCGCAGGTCATGCACATCCTCGCGCAAGTCCTGGGCCGCGCGCGGCAGACCGCGCTCGATCAGGGTGGCCAGCGAGAGGATGTTGTTGAGCGGATTGTTGATCTCATGGCCGATGCCGGCCGCCATCTGGCCGATGCTGGCCAGCTTGGCCTGCTGCATCGCCCGCCGTTCGGCCCGGCCGCGCTCATCCTCGGCGGCCCGCAGGCGGTCCGCCATGGCATTGAAATCAGCCTCCAGTTCACGAATCTCCTGGGTTTGGCTTTGCACCGCGACCCGCCGGGCAGGATTGCTGGCGAAGTCGCGCAGCGCCTCGCGCAGGCGCAGGATGGGACCGGCAATGTGACGGGCGCCCAGCACCGCGAGCAGGGCCGAGGCGATAAAGGCGAGCAGGACCAGCAGCCACAGCGCCTGGCGCAGGCCGGCGTAGGGGGCGTGCAGGGTGTCCCCGGGGACCGCGAAGGCCAGCACCCAGCCGGTCAGCTGGTTGGGATAGGGGTGGTACTCCTGATAATAGATGCGCCACTTGCCGTCGCGCGTGGTGAACACGCCAAAGGGGCGCTGCTGGATGTGCTCCCACAGCTCGGCCTGATCAAGGCTCTGCAGCCGCACCTCGTGCGGTTTGGGCGTGCTGAAGCGGGTCTCCAGCCGGTCGTGGTAGAGCAGAAGGCCGTTGCGCCGGGCGTTGTCCATGTTGCGCTCGACGATCAGCAGTTCAGCCCCCGGCGGGCGCGGCACCAGGCGCAGGATGCGGTCGAGGTACTCACCGAAGGTGTTCACCGCCAGCACCGCCGCCGGCCGGGGCCCATCCCCGAGCGGCACCAGGGCGGTGAGCATGGTCAGGGTCTGGCCGGTGAGCAGGTCCCAGCGGCTCTGCGGCAGCTGCATGAAGCTGATCTCACCCATGGGGAGCTGGCGCAGGCTGCGGGTGAAGGTGCTATCCATCAGCTCCTCCTCGGCATATTCCACGCTGCCGAGACTGGGATAGATGGCGGGGGAGGCGCGCCCGCCGCTCACCTTGATCAGGGTATTGCCCTGCCCGTCCAGCACCCGCAGGCTGCCCAGCCCCGGCACCGTGCGCTGCAGGGTGAGCAGGAACTGGGTGAGCTGGTTCCGCAGCGGCAGGAACTCCGGGTGGCGCGCCCCGTCGTTGGCGGCGCGCGCCACGGGCAGGAAGTCCTGCATCGCAGCCGACTGGGCGATGCCGCGGATCACCTCGCGCTCGTAGGCGAGGTGGTTGTCGATCTCGGTGCCGAGCGCATTGAGGCGGGCGTTGATATCGCGGTCGACCTCGTCGAGGTAGCGCTGCTCGCTCACTGCCAGCAGGACGAGCGTCAGCCCCAGCAACGGCAGGCCGGTGGCGAACAGGGTCCAGAGGAAAATGGTGCTGCGAAGACGCATGGGCGGACACTAGCGCAACCGGGGCCGCACGCAAAGCCGGACCGATTTGTCAGGCTCCCGAGGGCCGTATCCCGCCGGGGCTTCCGGCATGGATGCCGGAAGGGTCTTCGGTACGGGGGCCATACATCTCACGTTGACACCATCATGCCCATGCACTACTTAGAAAAGGCTGGGATTTTGTTGTCGCGGCCCCGCCGCCGCCTCCAGGCGACTCCGAATGTCCCGGCGGAGGATGTGAGGATGGCATCAACGCGGCGACTGCGCCGTTACCGGCGCGCGCTCGACCTGGCCCCCTGGGCCGCGCTGGCGCTCGGCGCCCTGCTGTCCGTAGGCGGATTCCTGTTCACTCTCCATGGCGCGAACCAGGCGGAGCAGGTGCGGCAGGAGGCCGACTTCCTGCGCGACGCCTCCGACGAGGTCGAGGTGCTGCGCCGCGAGCTCGAGCACAGCATCCATACCCTGCACGCCCTGCGCGCCCTGTTCGCCGCATCCGACACCGTCACCGAGGAGGAGTTCCTCACCTTCGCCACGATCATCCAGGACCGCCACCCCGGCCTGCACGCCCAGTTCTGGGTGCCCAGGGTGGAGGATGACTCCGGCGAGCACTACCCGGTGCATTTCGTCATGATCCGCGATGCCACGACGCGAGAGGCCCACCGGCTGGACATGGCGACCGAGCCCGAAATCCTCCCCCGATTGGAGGCGGCCCGCGACAGCGGCCAACTCGTCCTGCATCACGGCCCGCTCCTCTGCCGGAAAGAAGAAAGCCGGCGGATGCTGCTGCTGATCCTGCCGACCTACGGGGGCAACGCCCCTCCCTCGACCGTGGAGGAGCGGCGCACCCGACTCGAAGGATTCCTCATCCAGGGCATCCTGCTGGAACCGTTCGTGGAAGAGGCCCTGGGCAGGCTGGACAACCGCGGCATCAACCTGTGGCTGGGACTGAGCAGCGAAGCGGCCTCGGCCAAGACGCTGATTTATCACCACACCCACCTCGCCGCACCGCTGGCGGAGGGCGAGGTGCCCCCCGCACCGCTAACCGGCACGCTCCTGCGCGAAACCCTTGACCTCGGCCAGCAGCAGGTCGCCATCATCGCCGCCCCGGCGGCAGGCTTCTACCAGCCCGCGCCCCACCCCTGGACATGGCTGGTATTGCTCGGCGGCCTCGCCATCACCCTGCTCACGACCCTGTTCCTGACTGCCACCCGGCGCCACCTGCTGGAGCTGACCCAGGTCAGCCGCGCCCTGCATGTCATCAGCACCAGCAACCGCACCCTGCTGCGCGCCGACCGGGAAGAGGAGCTGCTGCAGAAGGTGTGCAACGACGCCGTGGCCCATGGCTACCGGCTGGCCTGGGTGGGATTCGCCGAACACGACGAGGACCACCGCGTGCGCGTCATGGCCAAGGCCGGTTTCGACGATGGCTATACCGCGCAGCTGAACCTGTCCTGGGCCGACGGGCCGCGCGGAAACGGCCCCGCAGGCGCCGCCATCCGCACCGGCCGGACGGTCATCGTCAGCGACATACAGAAAGCCCCGGACTTCTGCCCCTGGCGCGAGGCCGCCATCCAGCGCGGCTACCGCGCGGTGATCGGTCTGCCACTGAGGGCGGAAGGCCAGGCCTTCGGCGTGCTGGCCATCTATGCCGCCGAACCCAACGCCTTCACCCAGGACGAGGTGAATGTGCTGGAGGAGCTGGCCGACGACCTCGCCTACGGCATCGTCGCCCTGAGACTGCGCCAGGCGCATGTGGCGAGCGAGGCACGGCTCAGCTACCTGGCCTACCACGACCCGCTCACCGACCTGCCCAACCGCACGCGCTTCACCGACGAGGTTGCACGCGCGCTCGAACACGCACGCCGTCAGCAGGGGGCGCTCGCCGTGCTGTTCATCGACCTGGACGACTTCAAGCTGATCAACGACACCCAGGGTCATGGGGCGGGCGATGCCCTGCTGCGCCTGGTCGCCGCGCGCCTGAAGGCTGCCCTGCGCGCCGATGACCTGCTCGCCCGCCAGGGGGGCGATGAGTTCCTGGTGCTGGTGACCGGCAGGGATCACGCCCCCCGCCAGGAGGATGCCATCGTCCACCTGGCCACGGCGGTGGCGAGGAAACTTCTGCAGACCCTGCAGCAGCCCTTCCACCTGGGGGAGCTGGAGTTCTACCTGCGTGCCAGCATCGGCATCAGCGTCTTCCCGGACCATGCCGACAGCGTCGAGACCCTGCTGCAGTTCGCCGATGCCGCCATGTACCGCGCCAAGGCGCTCGGCACGGGCGGCTACCATTTCTACTCGACCGACCTCTCCGAACGCCAGCAGCAGCGGCTCAAGCTCGAGCGGCGCCTGCACAAGGCGCTGGAGCGCAACGAGTTCCGGCTCCACTACCAACCCCTGGTCGACCTCGCCAGTGGACGCATGATCGGGGCCGAGGCCCTCCTCCGCTGGCAGGATCCGGTCGATGGGCTGATCGCCCCAGCGGCCTTCCTGGAGGCGGCCGAGTCCTCCGGCATGATCAACCCGATCGGCGAGTGGGTACTCGGCGAGGCCTGCCGCCAGCTCGCTGACTGGCAGGCGCGCGGCATCCCCCTGAAGGTTGCCGCCAACCTGTCGGTGCGCCAGTTCCTGCACGTCGACATGACCGCGCTGGTGAGCCGCGTGGCCCGCGAGGCCGGCATCCCCTTCAGCGAGCTCGAGCTCGAGATCACGGAAAGCGCCATGATGCTCGAGCAGGGCGAACTGGAACGGCAGGTGCGTGCGCTGGCCGAGGCGGGGTTCAGCATCTCGCTCGACGACTTCGGCACCGGCTACTCCTCCCTCAGCCGCCTCGCGGAACTGCCCATCCACGTGCTCAAGATCGACAAGTCCTTCATCGACGGGATGCTGACCGACCCACAGCGCTGGGCCATCGTCGACACCGTGGTCCGCTTCGCCCGGCATCTTGGCATCCAGGCCCTCGCCGAGGGCATCGAGACCGCCGAACAATGGGCGGAGCTGCGCCGGATGGGTTGCCACGCCGGCCAGGGCTACCACTTCTGCCGTCCCTGTCCGGCCAGCGACCTCGAGGCCGCCTACCGCACCCCGCCATGGGGTACGCCACCGCCGGCCAACCCGCCGCCCTGGGTTGACCCATGAAGCCCCGCGTCGCCCTGCCCTTGCTCCTCATCGCCCTGACCGCCGCCGGACAGGACCGGGACGAGGCCGAGGACGAGCTGGACCGCATCGAGCGCCAGCTGGAGCAGGCACGCCAGGTGAACGAAGGGACGTTCCGCGTCGTCCCGCCTCCCGGCCGGCCGGTCCACGAGCACCACAACGTGGTGCACCTCGCGCCGTCCTCGCTCGCCACCGGCATGGCGCTCATGGAGCAATGCCACATCAACCTCGACCCGGTGCCCAGCACGCAGATCGTCTACAACCCCGGCACCCTGCGCAGCGTGCGCATCGTCGCCCGCAGCGGCATCGGCCGCGCCTGGGTTGCGGGGCACCGGGTCGAGCTGCGCGACGTGGCGCGCGGGGCGCGGATCTGCCTTGTGGCCGAGACGCGCATCGTCGAGCCCAGGCCGGATGGCAGCTACGTGCTGCGCAACGGGCCGTTCATGCGCCGCTTCCTCGATGGCTACTACCCGATGCGGGTGACGATGCGGGTGGAGATGCCCGGCCGAAGGCTCGCGCTGCTCGGCGCGGAGCCGGGGCCGGAAACCGGCTTCCGGGTGGAGGCGCGGGACGGCGCGCTGGCTTGGGATGTGTGGTTCGAGGGCGAGCTGCGCACCGCCGTCCGCTTCAGGGTGCGCTGAACGTCTCCGCCCACCACAACCGCGCGCGCAGCCCCCAGGGCGTGGTGTAGCCGGTCTCGACGAAGCGGATGCGGCCCGCCCCATCGACCACCAGGTGCAGCGGCACCCCCTTCACCCCAAGCCCGGCGACCAGGCGTCCGTCCGGGTCGTTCACCACGGGCAGCTCCACCCCCTCCCCGGCAAGGAAGGCGCGCACCGCCCCATCATCCCCCGAACGCCAGGCGATGCTGACCACGGGCACGTCGCGCGCCAGCCGCGCCATACCGGAAAGCTCCATGCGACAGACTGGGCACCAGCTACCCCAGACGTGCACGACGAAGCCGCGCCCGGCCAAGGCCGCCGTATCGACCGCTTGCCCCGCCAGGGTCTGGCCGGCCAGGCGGGGCAGCGTCTCGCTCGTCATCTCGGGCGCATGCCAGGCGCGCAGGGCGAGGATGACGGCGAGCAGCACGAAGGCCTCCAGCAACCAGCGCAGCAGCCGCGAGCGGAAAGGGCGTTTTTCTTGCGACATATAGAGCTATGATGCGGCAATGAGCCGCGTCAAGCCATCCATCCTCGCCGTCACCCCCCTCGCCCGGACCCGCATCTTCGAGGTCGAGGAGGTGCACCTGCGCTTTTCCAACGGGGTCGAGACCCGTTACGAGCGCCTGGTGGGCAGCCCGCACGGCGCGGTGCTGACCGTGGCCCTCAACGCTGCCGGCGAGGTGCTGCTGATCCGCGAATACGCCGTCGGTCTGCACCGCTACGAACTCGGCCTGCCGAAGGGCCGGATCGAGGGCGGCGAATCACCGCTTGCGGCCGGGGTGCGGGAACTGCGCGAGGAAACCGGTTTCGGCGCCCACCGCGCCGAGCTTTTGGGCGAGCTGACCCTCGCCCCCGGCTACAGCACCCAGCGCACCTTTGTTGTGCTCGCACGCGACCTGCACCACGCGCCCTTGCCGGGCGACGAGCCGGAGCCAATCGAGGTCGTCCCCTGGCCGCTCGAACGGCTCGGGGAGCTGATCGGCCTGCCCGAGTGCAGCGAGGCCCGCACCCTGGCCGCGCTGTTCATGACCCGTGAGCGCCTCGCCAGCGAGGGCCGGGGATGAATCGAGCGCCGCACCCCGAAGGGGCCTCGGGCAGGACGCCGAAGGCGGGTGAGCCCCGGATACCGATCGACGATGCGCTGCTCGAGGCCGTGCGCCGGCTGGCCATGGAGGCCGGCGAGGCCATCATGCGCATCTATGCCGGGGAGTTCGATATTGTCGCCAAGAGCGACCACACCCCGGTCACCGCGGCGGATCTCGCCGCCCACCGCCTGATCGAGGCCGGCCTGCGCGAACTCGCCCCTGGGCTGCCGGTGCTGTCCGAGGAGGGGGCGGACATCCCCTATGCCACCCGCCGGCAGTGGCCGCAGTACTGGCTGGTCGACCCGCTCGACGGCACCCGCGAGTTCATCAAGCGCAACGGCGAGTTCACCGTCAACATCGCCCTGATCGACGGCCAGGAGGCGGTGCTCGGCGTGGTTCACGCGCCTGCCCTCGGCCTCACCTACGGCGCCCGGCGCGGCGGCGGGGCGTGGAAGTGGGCGGACGCCCAGCCGCTGCGCATCCACGCCCGCCCCCGGGCGGCCACCCCGCCCTGCGTGGCCGCCAGCCGCTCGCACGGCAGCAGCCGCATCCAGGCCTACCTCGATGCCCTCGGCGCGCACACCCGGCTGTCCATGGGCAGTGCGCTCAAATCCTGCCTGGTGGCGGAAGGCACCGCGGACCTCTATCCCCGCCTCGGCCCCACCTCCGAGTGGGACACCGCTGCCGCCCAGTGCATCGTCGAGGAGGCAGGCGGGTTTGTCACCGACACCGCCATGCGTCGCCTCCGCTACAACAGCAAGGAATCGCTGCTCAACCCGGAGTTCTTCGTGTTCGGCGACGCGGGCATCGACTGGTCGTCCTTTTTGCCCGAACCCTGAGAAGATGCTAAAAAGGCCAGACGCAACAAACACCTAGGGAGGGGTTGCTGCGATGGCGTGCGAAGAACCAGGCTTACCTTCGCTCCACGTGCTGCTGGAGCACATGGCCGATGCCACCTACCTGCTCGCCCCCGAAACCTCGAACATCCTGTGGTGCAACCGGGCGGGGCACGAGGACCTCGGGCTCGATGCCGACGAGGTGCTGAACCACTCCGTCCTCAGCCTGCAGAAGGACGTCACCGGCCTGCCGCAATGGTCAGAGATCGCCACGGTCATCCGCGGCGCCCCCTGCTATACCTTCCTCGGCCGCCACCGCCACAAGGACGGCAGCGAGGTCCCGGTCGAGGTCTGCACCACCCATTTCGTCGACCACGGCCGGGAATACTTCCTCTCCGTCGCCCGCAACGTCAGCAAACGCCTGGCCCTCGAGCAGGATCTCCACACCCGCGACCACCGGCTCTGGTTCGCCCTCAACGAGGCCATGGACGGCATGTGGGACTGGGACGTTGTCACCAACGGCGTGTTCTTCAGCCCGCAGCTCAAGCGCATGCTCGGCTACGGGCCGGACGAGATGCCGCCGCACGTGGAGACCTGGAGCCGGAACATCCATCCCGAGGACCGCGACCAGGTCCTGTTCCTGCTCGACGAGCACCTCAAGGGGCGGCGCCTGCGTTACGAGGCCGAGTACCGCCTGCGCAACCGCAACGGCCACTACCTATGGGTGCACGACCGCGGCAAGGTCTGCGAGCGCGACGAACAGGGCAACCCGACGCGCATGGTCGGCACGGTGCAGAACATCACCGAGCGCAAGCTGCTTGAGGCAAGGCTGGAGAGCCTGGCCCATGTCGACGAGCTCACCCGGCTGCCCAACCGCCGCGCGGCCATGCTGCAACTGGAGAAGCTGCTGGCCCTGAGCGAGCGCACCGGGCATCCCCTCTGCCTTGGGATCATCGACATCGATCACTTCAAGGCCATCAACGACCAGCATGGCCACACCAAGGGCGACCAGGTGCTCGAACGCGTCGCCCAAACGCTGCGGGACACCCTCCGGCGCTCCGACCAGATCTTCCGCTGGGGCGGCGAGGAATTCCTGCTGATCCTGCCGGATACCGGCCCGGACGAAGGAGAGTACCTGTCTGCCCGGCTGCACCAGCAGGTCGCGGCCCTCGACTGGCCGGGCAGCCTGGGCATCGCCCCGGTCACGATCAGCATCGGCATCGCCTGCCACGCCACCGCGCGCGGCCAGGCAGAACGGCTCTTCTCCCTGGCCGACGCGGCGCTCTACCGCGCCAAGGAGCTCGGACGCAACCGCACCTGTTTCGCCGGCGAGGGACGGGAAACCGAAGACGCCTGAGGGATTCTCAACACGCGGCTGGGTCAACCCTGGCGCGCGCGCAGGCCGAGCTTCTCGTTGTCCCAGGTGGCCAGGTACTCGTCGGTCGGCGGCAGCTGCAGGTGGAAGCCCTGCTTGCGCAGATTGGTCATCACCGTCACCACATCCTCGCGCGCAAGCTTACGCTCCGGCGTCAGGCAAAGACGCATGGCCTCCGCGGGCTCGCGCCCCATGCGCTGGCGCAGGGCCTCGGGCACCTCGTCATACGGCATGTCGGCGCGCAGGTAGAGGTACATGCCGTCCTTCAGGCGGCTGCGGTAAATGATGCAGTCGATGGCGTCGCTCATGGGGTCGATTGAAAGATGAACCGTGGGGCGGGAGTGTACCACCTCCCGCACGACCTCCCCGCCGCATTGCTAAAACCATGATCTTCTGTTGAACTGCGATGATCGGCAGATAAAGGCGACAGAGCCCCTTGGCCAGTCCGTCATGATCAAGCAATCCGGGAGACTGGCCGCCCTCGGCCTGGCATGGCTGATCGGCATGGCCGAGGCAGCGCCGTTAAACAGCGAGGCGCGGGCGTTGTTCGCCGAACATGGCCCGGTGCGCCTGTGCGTTGATCCCGACTGGAAACCATTCGAGTTCATCGACGCCATGGGCCGCCACCAGGGCATGGCCGCCGACCTCTGGCGCCTCATGAGCGAGCGCACGGGCATCGAGATGCGGCTGGTCCCGACCCGGACCTGGCAGGAGTCGCTCGAACTGGCCCAGCGCCGCGAGTGCGACGTGTTCACGCTCGCCATGGCCACCCCCGAGCGTCAGGCGTACATGAACTTCACCCGCCCCTACCTGCGCTACCCCTTCGTCATCGCCACGCGCAGCGAGGCGCCGATGATCCGGAGCATCGAGGAGGTGCTCGACAAGCCGCTCGCCGCGGTCAGGGGCTATGCCTACACCGAGCTGCTGAAGGCCCGCCATCCCGGTATCCACTTCATGGAGGTCGACAACCTCGCCGAAGGACTCGAACGGGTCCGGGATGGCCGGGCCTACGGCATGATCGACTCGCTGGCCACGATCTCCAACGCCATCCAGCTCCAACGCCTGCACGAGCTCAAGGTGGCCGGCCGCCTCGCCGACCACTGGGAACTTGCGATCGGCGTACGCAACGACCGGCCCGAATGGCTGCCGATCTTCGAGGCGGCAATCGGCACGCTGACGCCAGAAGACTACCGCGCGGCCGAGAACCACTGGCTCGCCGCGTGGGTCGAGCAGCCGGCGGACGAACGCCTGATCCGCGCATTGGCCGCACTGGCTATCCTGGCCGTGCTCGCCCTGCTCTTGGTACTGTGGCGCCATCGCCTGCTGGGCCGCCATGCGTTGCAGATGCGGGCCGCCCACCAGCGCATCGCCGACCAGGCCGCGCGCCTGCATGAGAGCGAGCAGCGCTTCGAGCAGCTGGCCGAGCAGAGCCGCACCGTCGCCTGGGAGGTGGACGCCGAAGGGCGCTACACCTACGTCAGCCCGTCAGTGGAGACCGTGTTCGGCTACCGCGCGGATGAGATCGTCGGCCACAAGTTTTTCTACGATCTACACCCCGAACCGGGCAGGGAGGCCTTCAAGCAGATGGGTTACGAGGTCCTGGCCCGCAAGGAGCGCCTGGTGGACTTCGAGAACCCCATCCTGACCAAGGGCGGGGACATCATCTGGGTCAATTCCAGCGGCCTGCCCCTGCTGGACGAAGAGGGCAAGGTTCTGGGCTTCCGCGGCAGCGACACCGACATCACCGCACGCAAGCAGGCCGAGCAGGCGCTGCGGGCGGCGGAGGACAACTTCCGCCGGCTGGTCGAAAACATCCAGAGCGCCGTCTTCAGCATGACCCCCGACGGCACCTTCCTCTACGCCTCGCCAAGCTGGGTCGCCATGATCGGCTACCACCCGGACGAGGTCGTGGGGACCAACTTCCGCCGCTATGTCCACCCGGAGGACATCCCGCTCTGCGAGGCCACCCTCCAGGCCGCAGTGGTGACCGGCCACATCCCGCCGGCGGTGGAGTACCGCGTGCTGCACAAAGAGGGCGGCATACGCTGGCATCGCACCGTTATCGCCCCGGCGAAGGACGAGCACACGGGCATGATGACCTTCGTGGGCAATGCGGTGGACGTCACCACCGACTATGCACTGCGCACCGAGCTCAAGCACCAGGCGACCCACGACCCCCTCACCGGCGTGGCGAACCGGCGCCTGTTCATGGAAGCGCTCGAACGTGAGCTCGCGCGCAGCCGGCGCCATGCCCCGCCGCTGGCCGTTCTGATGCTGGACCTGGACCGCTTCAAACGGGTGAACGACAGCCACGGCCATGCCGCCGGCGACCAGGCACTCAGGATCTTCGTCCACCGCTGCCGCGAGACCCTGCGCGAGAGCGACTGGCTGGGGCGCCTCGGCGGCGAGGAATTCGCCGCGCTCCTGCCGGACACCGGAACCGACGAAGCGCTGGCCGTGGCCGAGCGCCTGCGCCAGGCCATCGCCGAGCAGCCCTTCCGCCTCGAGGATGGCACGGCCATCCGCATCACCACCAGCATCGGCCTGGCCCTGGCCGGGGAGTGCGACACGGCGGACAGCCTGCTCGCCCGCGCAGATGCCGCACTCTACGCGGCCAAGCAGGCCGGGCGTGACAGGGCGATCCTAGCGTCCGCCCCGGGCCCCATCCCCCCCTCCTGAGCGCCCTGCGGGCGCTCCATGCCACACCGCACCACCACCGGCCAGAAAGACGAAACCCCGCCGGAGCGGGGTTCTCAGTGTCATCAGGGGCCCTGACCGGGCCTGGGCGATCAGCCCTTGTGGTAGTCCCACACCTTCTGCACTTCGTTCTTGGAGCCGAGGATGACCGGCACGCGCTGGTGCAGCTTGGTCGGGGCCATCTCCATGATGCGCTCGTAGCCGGTGATGGACATGCCGCCGGCCTGCTCGACGATCATGGACATGGGGTTAGCTTCATACATCAGGCGCAGCTTGCCGCCCTTGTCGCGGGTCTTGCTGTCGATCGGGTACATGAAGATGCCGCCGCGGGTGAGGATGCGGTGCACTTCGGCCACCATGGAGGCGACCCAGCGCATGTTGTAGCGCTTGCCCAGCGGGCCGGTCTCGCCGGCGATGCAGTCGGCGACGTACTTCTGCACCGGCGCTTCCCAGAAGCGCTGGTTGGACATGTTGATGGCGAACTCGGCGGTGTCGGCCGGGATGGTGATGTTCGGATGGGTGAGCATGAACTCGCCCACGTCCTTGTCCAGAGTGAAGCCGTTCACACCGTTGCCGGTGGTCAGGATCATGATGGTGGACGGGCCGTAGATGCAGTAGCCGGCGGCGACCTGCTCGGTGCCGGCCTGCAGGAAGTCCTGCTCGGTCGGATTGGCCACGCCTTCCGGCGCGCGCAGGATGGAGAAGATGGTGCCGACGGTGACGTTGACGTCGATGTTGGAGGAACCATCCAGCGGGTCGTACACGCACAGGTACTTGCCGCGGCGGGCGGTCGCCGGCAGGTTGTAGACCTCGTCCATTTCCTCGGAGGCCAGCGCGGCCACCTGACCACCCCGCATCAGGGTGTTGGTGAACACGTCGTTGGTGATGATGTCCAGCTTCTTCTGGGTCTCGCCCTGCACGTTCTCGGTCTCGGCGGAGCCGAGCACGCCGATCAGGTTGCCCTTGTTGACGTAGCTGGAGATGACCTTGCACGCGCTGACGATGTCGTTCATCAGCAGGGTGAAGTCGCCGGTGGCGCCAGCGTGGGTACGCTGGTTCTCGATCAGGAAATGGGTGAGGCTGGTGCCGAGCTGCATGCCGAACTCCTTAGGGTGAGGGCAATATCTTGGAAATGTAACCCCGGCATAATAGCTTTGAGCCTTGCCAGCGACAATCGAAAGCCCCCATGCCCCGCAACATCCTCTATGCCCAGTCCGGCGGCGTGACCGCTGTCATCAATGCCTCTGCCTGTGGCGTGATCGAGACCGCACACCGGCATCCGGAAGCCTTCGGCAAGGTCCTGGCCGCGCGCGACGGCATCCTCGGCGTGCTGCACGAGGCGCTGTACGACCTCTCGCTGGAGGACGCCGACCAGATCGCCGCGCTGCGCCACACCCCCGGCGGGGCCTTCGGCTCCTGCCGGGTGGACCTGGATGATCCCGCAAACCACCCGGAGCAGTACGAGCGCCTGGTGGAGGTGCTACGGGCGCACGACATCGGCACCTTTTTCTACAACGGCGGTGGCGGTTCCATGCTCACCGCGGCCAAGGTGGCGCGTTTCGCCCGCGCGCGGGGCTTGGATTTGACCGTCATCGGCATCCCCAAGACCATCGACAACGACCTGCCGCAGACCGACACCAGCCCCGGTTTCGGCTCGGCCGCCAAGTACATCGCCACCAGCGTGCGCGAGGTCAGCCTGGACCTTGCGGCGATGGCGGGGACCTCCACCAAGGTCTTTATCCTCGAGGTCATGGGGCGCCACGCGGGCTGGCTGGCGGCCGCCGCCGGCCTCGCGTTCGAGGATGTCGACGATTCCCCGCTCATCCTGCTCTTGGCCGAGGTCGATTTCGATGAGGCGCGCTTCCTCGCCAAGCTGGACGAGGTCGTGGCCCGGCATGGCTGGTGCATCGTGGTCGCCGCCGAAGGGCTGATGTGCGGCGACCAGTTCTGCGCCCAGGCCGCCACCAGCCCGACCTTCGGCCACGAGCAGCTCGGCGGCCTGGCCCCACGCCTCGCCCAACTCACCCGCGGACACGGCTACAAGACCCATTGGGCGGTGTCCGACTACTTCCAGCGTTCCGCCCGCCATCTCGCCTCACGCGTGGACGTGGAGCAGGCCTATGCCTGCGGCGCGGCGGCGGTCAGCCTCGCGCTCGAGGGGCGCAGCGACGTGATGGTCGCCATCCGCCGCACCTCGGATGAGCCCTACCTGTGGACCCTCGAAGGCGTGCCGCTGGACGCGGTGGCCGACGTGGAGCTGCCGGTACCTGCGGACTACATCCGGGCCGATGGCTACGGCATCACCGCCGCGGCGCGCCGCTACCTGCGCCCCCTGATCCAGGGCGAGGACATCCCCCCCTTCCGCGACGGCCTGCCCGCCTTTGCCGAACTGCGCCTGGCGCGCGTGGCGAAAAGGCTGCCGCCATGGACGGGCAAACCCTAAGTCCATGGGCTACAGTTGGTTCGTCGGCACCATCGGAAGTGGACGAGCCATGCAGGACCTTTGCGGCTACTTTGACCTCACAGGGCAGAGCCTGTGGTTGGACAACCTCTCCCGCGCCCTCCTCCTCGAGGGCAGGCTGAAGCAGGCCATCGACCAGCTCGGCATCCGCGGAGTGACCTCCAACCCCAGCATCCTCGACCGGGCCCTGCGCGAAACGCCCGCCTACTACCGCGCGGACCTGCGCAACCTCTACCGCGAGCATGGCGATGCCGAGGCCGTCTACGAGCGACTGGTCGCGCGCGACGTGCAGATGGCCTGCGACCTGCTCACCCCCGTGTGGGAGGCGAGCGAAGGGTGGGATGGCTATGTCAGCTGGGAGGTCTCGCCTCATCTCGCCCACGATGTGGAGGGCACCGTGGCCGCGGCCGAGCGCCTGCGCGGGCTGGCCGGGCGAGACAACCTGATGATCAAGGTGCCGGCCACCCCGGCGGGCGTGCAGGCCTTCGCGGAGCTGGTCGCGCAAGGCGTCAGCGTCAACGTCACCCTGATCTTCGGCCTGCCCCAGCTGGCGGCCGTGTTCCGTGCCTATCTAGACGGGCTGCGGCGCTGGATTGAGGCTGGCGGCGAGGCGCGGGCGGTGCGTTCTGTGGCCAGCGTCTTTCTCTCCCGCGTCGATACCCTGGCGGATACCCGTCTGGAGGCGGAGGGCAGCCCCGAGTCCATGGCCCTGCGCGGCCGCGCCGCGCTCGCCCTGGCCGCCCGCAGCCAGGCCCTCTATGTGCAGATCTTCCACGGCCCCGAATTCGCCGACCTGCGCGCCGTCGGGGCCCGTCCGCAGACCCCGCTGTGGGCCAGCACCGGCACCAAGAACCCGGCCTACAGCGATCTGCTCTACGTGGAACCCATCATGTGGCCGGAGACCATCAACACCCTGCCGGATGCCACTCTCGCTGCCTTGGTCGATCACGGCCGGATCGGGCGCCACGCAGCGGCCGATCTGGCGCAGGACGAGGCGCATGTCGCACGCCTTGCCGGGCTCGGCATCGATCTCGACGGCGCCGTGGCCGCGCGCCTGCAGGAGGACGGGCTGGCCCTGTTCCAGGACAGCTACGACCGCCTGCTCGCCCTGGTCGCCACGGCCGCCCCGCCATCGGCGCCATGACCACCGTGAGCGAGTCGCCCACGGGCGCCGCCCCCGCGCCGCCCCGCCAGCTCGGCTCGACGGTCAACCGCATCGCCGGCACCGCCGCGCTGGTACTGACCTTGGCGGTGAGCGCGCTGACCTTCGTGTTTGGCTACCAGTACCAGATCGGCGCCCTGCAAACGGAGGCCGTCCTGCAGGCCCGCCTGCTTGGCGAGACAGCCGGCGGAAAGAAGGTCCCGGCCGACCTGAGCGGCCTCATCCCCCTCTTCCTGCGCGATACGCTGCACGGTGGAGCGGAGCACCGTGCGTTGCTGAACACGCGCGGCGATACGGTCGCGAAGGCGGGGCAGGTGCCCCGCCCCCCCGTCATCAGGCACCGGGCACCGATCCTCGTCGAGCAGCAGGTGATCGGCGTGGTAAGCCTGGAACGCTCGCTGCGACCGCTGCTGATCGTATCCGCCCTCATGCTTTTGCCTGGGGCCTTCCTCGGCTTCCTGCTCTACCACCTGCTGCGCCTCTACCCCCTGCGCACCCTGCGCTTTGCCCTGCAGGAGATCGCGGAGCGACGCCAGGCCGAGGACCGGCTCCAGCAGTCACTCTCCCTGTTCGCCGCCACCCTCGAATCCACCGCTGACGGCATCCTGGTGGAGGACGGCCAGGGGCGGATGGTGGTGGGCAACCAGCGCCTGATGACCATGTGGCGGCTGCCGGCCCCGATCGGCGAGATCGACAACGAGGAGGCCTGGTCACTGATCCTGCGCCAGCTGCGCGAACCCAACCACTTCCTGCGGATACGGCGTGAACTGGCCGCCGAGCCCGAGCGCGAGGGCCGCGAAACCCTGGAGCTGATCGATGGCCGGGTATTCGAATGGCACTCCCGCCCCGAGTGGGTGGAGGGGATGGCCATCGGCCGGGTGTCGAGCTTTCGTGATGTGAGCGAACGCCGCCGGGCCGAGGCCCTGATGGCGGTGGAGAAGCGTGTGCTGGAGATGGTGGTCGGCGGCGAGCCGATCTCGGCGGCGATGACCGAGCTCGCACGCAGCCTGGAGGAACTCTCCGGGCAGATGTTCTGCGCCATCCTGTTCCGCGAGAGCGAGGAGGCCACCACGTTCAGCATCTCGACCGGCCGCGGCCTGCCCAAGACCTATGCCGAGATCCTCACCGCTGAGCCCTCGGTCATCCCGGTGCGCTGCTGCGATGCCCGCATGCCCATGCCGGACCTCCCCGACATCCTCCAGGACGGCCGCTGGGCGACCTATCGTCGCTTCGTCGGCGGATTCGATGTGGTTCCCCATGCGGTCACACCCATCGCCTCCTCCAGCGGTCAGTTCCTCGGCCTGATCCTGCAGCACTACCGGCCAGGCACGAGCGCGCCCCCGCAGGATGCCGAGCTGATCCGCATCGGCAACAACCTCGCCTCCATCGCCATCGAGCGCCGCCAGGCCGAGGAGCGGCTGGACCACCTGGCGCATTACGACCCGCTGACCGGCCTGCCCAACCGCAGCCTGTTCCACGAGCGGCTCGAGCGCGCCCTGGTGCGCGCCAACCGCAGCGGCCATCAGGTCGCGGTGATGTTTCTCGACCTGGACCGCTTCAAGATGATCAACGACACCCTGGGGCACGAGGCCGGCGATGCGCTGCTCAAGACCGTGGCCCAGCGGCTGCGCACCTGCGTGCGGATGGAGGATACCGTCGCCCGCCTGGGCGGGGACGAGTTCACCATCATCCTCGAGAACATCACCCACGTGGATGACGTGGCCCAGGTCGCCCATAAGATCATCGACGCCCTGGCGCCCTCGATGCAGGTCAGCGGACACGAGGTGTTCGCCACCACCAGCATCGGCATCGCCCTCTACCCGAACGACGGGGTGCGCATCGAGGACCTGCTGAAGAATGCCGACACCGCGATGTACCAGGCCAAGGACCGGGGGCGCAACACGCACCAGTTCTACTCGCCGGAGATGAACCAGCGCACCCTCGAGCACCTGGAGCTG
This sequence comes from Thiofaba sp. EF100, assembly GCF_039822285.1. Lineage (NCBI taxonomy): Bacteria > Pseudomonadati > Pseudomonadota > Gammaproteobacteria > Chromatiales > Halothiobacillaceae > Thiofaba > Thiofaba sp. EF100. Next base: position 142,858 of record NZ_JBAJEY010000002.1, read on the forward strand.
GAGAACGCCCTGCGCCGCGCGCTGGAGCGTGGTGAATTCCTGCTCCATTACCAGCCGAAGCTGGACCTCGCCACCGGCCTGGTCTGCGGCGCGGAGGCCCTGCTGCGCTGGCAACGGCCGGAGGTGGGGCTGGTCCCGCCGGGCGTGTTCGTGCCACTGCTGGAGGAGACCGGCCTCATCGACCAGGTCGGCGGATGGCTGCTGCACGCGGCCTGCGCACAGAACAAGGCCTGGCAGGATGCAGGCCTGCCGAAGGTCCGGGTGGCGATCAACCTGTCCGCGCGCCAGTTCCTGCGTACCGACATCGAGGCCATCGTGCGGCGGGCGCTGAACGAGACGGGGCTCGACCCCGCCTTCATCGAGCTCGAGGTCACCGAGAGCATGCTCATGCTCGATCCCGGGCATGCCGCCGAGGTGCTGCTGCGCATCCAGGCCATGGGGGTGACCCACATCGACATCGACGACTTCGGCACCGGCTACTCGTCGCTCGCCTACATCAAGCGCTTCCCCATCAGCGCGGTGAAGATCGACCAGTCCTTCGTGCGCGGCATCCCCCACGACGAGGAGGACGCCGCCATCGCCAGCGCGGTGGTCGCCATGGCCCACTCCCTGCGCATGCGCGCCATCGCCGAAGGGGTGGAGAACGACGCCCAACTCGCCTATCTGCGCGCACTGGGTTGCGACGAGATCCAGGGCTACCACTTCAGCAGGCCCCTGACCGCCGAGGCGTTCGGGGAGCTGCTGGCTCGCCAGGCAGCGGGCGGCAGCGAGGTTGCAGGAGAAGGCTTTGGCGCGGAGCAACTTCCCTCCCCCCTGGGGGGGGAGGGCCAGGGAGAGGGGGGCTGAGAGGGTTCAGTGCGCTGACACCCTCACCCCGCCCCAAGTCAGATCGGCGGCAGCGTTGGGATAGGGGGGGGCTCGGACTCGCCGGGTCCCGGCTCGGCGGCGCTCTGGAAGACGGCCTCGCCACCGAAGTTCATCCGCCACTCCAGGTCGCGGCGGGAGTCGCACTGGCGCAGCGCCTCCTCCTTGCTGATCAACCCCTGCTGGTAGAGATCGAACAGGGCCTGGTCGAAGGTCTGCATGCCGGTGATGCCACCCTTGGCCATGATGGCGGGGATCTCATCCACGCGGCCGCGGCGGATCAGGTCGCTGATGTAGGGCGAATTGAGCAGCACCTCGACCGCCGGCAGGCGCTTGCCGTCCACCCCCATCACCAGGCGCTGGGAGATGATGGCCTTGAGGTTGAGCGAGAGGTCCATCAACAGCTGGTCACGCGCCTCGGGCGGGAAGAAGCGCAGCACGCGGTCCAAGGCCTGGTAGCTGTTGGTGGAGTGCAGGGTGGAGAGGCACAGATGGCCGGTGTCGGCGAAGGCGATGGCGTGGCTCATCGTCTCCTTGTCGCGGATCTCGCCGATCAGGATCACGTTCGGCGCTTCGCGCATCGCCTCCTTCAGGGCGCTGGCATAGGAGTGGGTGTCCACCCCGACCTCGCGCTGGTTGATGATGGAGCGGCCGTGCCTGAAGGCAAATTCCATCGGATCCTCGATGGTCAGCACATGGCCGGTGCGGTTCTTCACCCGGTGGTCGATCATGGCGGCGAGGGTCGAGGACTTGCCCGAGCCGGTGGCACCGACCACCAGCACCAGCCCATGGCTCTCCATCACCAGCTCCCGCAGATGCAGCGGCAGGCGCAGCTCCTCGAAGCTCGGGATGCGCTCCTTGATGTGGCGGATGACCGCCGCGATCTCGCCGCGCTGCATGAACACGTTGACCCGGAAACGGCCGTGCCCCTCGATTGAAACCGCGAGGTTCAGCTCCAGCTCCCTCTCGAAACGGGCGATCTGCTCGGGCGAGAGGATAGGGAAGATGATCCGCTGCGTGCCACCGGGCGGCAGCGGGGACTGGCCGACCGGGCGCATCTCGCCCTCGATCTTGATCTGCGGCGGGGCGCCGGTGGTGAAGAACAGGTCGGAGCCACCGCGTTCGGAGAGCAGCCTAAGGTAGGGGTCGAGTTGCAGGGTCGCGCCGGGGACGTTGTTGCTCATGCCGCCTTACCCCATCCGCAGGCCGGAGCCGACGCCCTCGTCATCGTCCTTGAAGCTCATGTTCTCGGTGTCGGCCATCAGGTCGCGGGTCCGTCCGCGCTTGCTGTTCAATTTGATCGCCAGGCGCAGGTCGTTGACGGAATCGGCGTTGCGCAGGGCCTCCTCGAGGCTGATCTTGCCTGCCTCGTAGAGGTCGAACAGGGCCTGGTCGAAGGTCTGCATGCCGCTCTCGCGTGAACGCTTCATCAGGTCCTTCATGTCGTGCACCTTGCCCTGGAAGATCAGGTCGGCCATCAGCGGGGTGTTGATCAACACCTCCACCGCCGGCACCCGGCCCTTGCCGTTCTCGGCGCGGCACAGGCGCTGGGAGACCACGGCCTTGAGGTTGAGCGAGAGGTCCATCAACAGCTGGGCGCGGCGCTCCTCGGGGAAGAAGTTGATGATGCGGTCCAGCGCCTGGTTGGTGTTGTTGGCGTGCAGGGTGGACAGGCACAGGTGGCCGGTCTCGGCGAAGGCGATGGCGTGGTTCATCGTCTCGCGATCGCGGATCTCGCCGATCAGGATGACGTCCGGGGCCTGACGCAGGGTGTTCTTCAGCGCCACCTCGTAGCTTTCGGTGTCCACCCCCACCTCGCGCTGGGTCACCAGGCATTTCTTGTGCCGGTGGACGAACTCGATCGGGTCCTCGATGGTGACGATGTGCCCCTGGCTGTTCTCGTTACGGTAGTCCACCATCGAGGCGAGCGAGGTGGACTTGCCCGAACTGGTGGCGCCGACGAAGATCACCAGGCCGCGCTTGGTCATGGCCAGCTCACGCAGGATACCGGGCAGTTGCAGCTCCTCGAAGCTCGGGATGTCGGCGCGGATCAGGCGCAGCACCATGCCCACCGAGCCGCGCTGGGTGAAGGCGTTGACGCGGAAGCGCGCCACCCCGGGCAGGGCAATGGCGAAATTGATCTCGTGCCGGGCCTCGAACTCCGCGGTCTGCTTGTCGTTCATGATGGAACGGGTCAAGAGGTCGCAATGGGTGTTCGACAGGGACTGGGTGGTAAGCGCCGTCACCAAGCCGTTGAGCTTGACGGAAGGCGGTGCGCCGGCAGTGATGAACAGGTCGGAAGCCCCGCTCTCCACCATCCGCCGCAGGAGGTCGTGGATGTAGCCGATGGCCTGGTTGCGATCCATGAGGGTGCTCCTTAGAAGTCAGCCTTGTTGGCGGCTGCCGAGCGGGCCGTCTCACGGGTGATGATGTTGCGCGCCACCAGCTCCTTGAGGTTCTGGTCCAGGGTCTGCATGCCGTGCTGCTGGCCGGTCTGGATGGCCGAATACATCTGGGCGATCTTGTTCTCGCGGATCAGGTTGCGGATCGCCGGGGTGCCGACCATGATCTCATGCGCCGCCACCCGGCCGCCGCCGACCTTCTTGAGCAGGGTCTGCGAGATGACCGCGCGCAGGGATTCGGACAACATGGCGCGCACCATGTCCTTCTCCGCCGCCGGGAACACGTCGATGATCCGGTCGATGGTCTTGGCCGCGCTGGAGGTGTGCAGGGTGCCGAACACCAGGTGGCCGGTCTCGGCGCCGGTCAGGGCCAGACGGATGGTCTCGAGGTCGCGCATCTCGCCCACCAGGATCACGTCCGGGTCCTCGCGCAGGGCAGAGCGCAGGGCATTGGAGAAGCTGTGGGTGTCGCGGTGCACCTCGCGCTGGTTGATCAGCGCCTTCTTGCTCTGGTGCACGAACTCGATCGGGTCCTCGATGGTGAGGATGTGCGAGTACTCGTTCTCGTTGATGTGGTTGATCATCGCCGCCAGGGTGGTGGACTTACCCGAGCCGGTCGGCCCCGTCACCAGCACGATGCCGCGCGGCTGGTCGGCAATCTCCTTGAAGATCTTGGGCGCAGCCAGGTCCTCGAGCGACAGCACCTTGCTCGGAATGGTGCGGAAGACCGCGCCCGCACCACGGTTCTGGACGAAGGCGTTGACACGGAAGCGGGCGAGGCCGGGGATCTCGAACGAGAAGTCGGTCTCCAGGTTGTCCTCGTACTCCTTGCGCTGCTTGTCGTTCATGATGTCGTACACCATGCCGTGCACGTCCTTGTGCTGCAGCGCCGGGGCGTTGATGCGGCGGATGTCGCCGTCCACGCGGATCATCGGGGGTTCGCCGGCGGAGAGATGCAGGTCGGAGGCCCCGTTCTTCACCGAGAAGGCCAGCAAGGTTTCAATATCCATGGCGTACCCTGAACGAAGGATGGGAATTCAACGATGAGTGAAGGTACTTCGGTGACCGCGCCCGTGCAACCGCAGGCAGGCTGCACGGGGCTTGCGGCGGTGCGCGCAAGGCTCGCCCGTGCCCTGGCCGAAGCCGGCCGTGCGCCCGATGCGGCCCAGCTGGTGGCGGTCAGCAAGACCGTGCCGGCCGAGCGCCTGCGGGAAGCCTTCGCCTGCGGCCAGCGGGCCTTCGGCGAGAGTTACGTGCAGGAGGCCCTGGCGAAACAGGATGCGCTTTCGGACCTTGCCATCGAGTGGCACTTCATCGGCCCGCTGCAATCCAATAAGACCCGCCCGGTGGCCGAGCGCTTTGCCTGGGTGCACTCGGTGGACCGCCTGCGCATTGCCGAGCGCTTGAGCGCGCAAAGGCCGGCCGCGCTGCCGCCGTTGAATGTCTGTATCCAGGTCAACATCGACCGCGAGCCGACCAAATCCGGCGTGGCCCCGGAGGAGGTGAGGGACCTCGCACAGGCCGTGGCGCGGCTGCCGCGCCTGGCCTTGCGCGGCCTGATGGCCATCCCCGCCCCCGCCACGGCCCCGGCCACCCAGCGGGAGGCCTTCCGCCGCGTGCGCGCGCTGTTCGAGCAGCTGCGGGCGGAGGGGCTGCCGCTGGACACCCTGTCGATGGGGATGTCCGATGACCTCGAAGCCGCCGTGCTCGAGGGCGCCACCCTGGTGCGCGTGGGCAGCGCCATCTTTGGTGCGCGCCCGCGCCCTGGCCACTGACCACGGACTTTCTGCTAGTCTCCATCCACCGCAAAACCGCATCCAGGACACCATGAACGACAAACCCCTGATTGCCTTTATCGGCGGCGGCAACATGGCCCGCGCCCTGGTGGGCGGACTGATCCGCAACGACCATCCGGCGGAGCGGCTGTGCGTCGCCGACCCCCATGCCGAGGCCCGCGCCCAGCTCGAAGGCTTGGGCGTGTGCACCCTGGCCGACAACCTCAAGGCTCTCGAGCAGGCCCAGGTCGTCGTCCTCGCCGTCAAGCCGCAGGCGCTCGGCCCCGTGGCGCGCGAACTGGCGCCCGCCCTACGTCCCGAGCAGCTGGTGATCTCGATCGCCGCCGGGGTGCGGGTGGCCACCCTGCGCCGCTGGCTGGGCGGCCATGCGCGCATCGTGCGCGCCATGCCCAACACCCCGTCGCTGGTGCAGGCCGGGGCGACCGGCCTGTTCGCCCCGGACGAGGTCAGCGCCGCCGAGCGCGCCCTGGCCGAGTCCATCCTGCGCGCCGTCGGCACCACGGTGTGGGTGGCCGAGGAGCGGCTGATCGACGCCGTGACCGCCCTCTCGGGCAGCGGCCCGGCCTACGTGTTCCTGGTCATGGAGGCGATGCAGGCGGCGGGTGAGAAGCTCGGACTGGATGCCGCCACCGCGCGCCTGTTGACCCTCGAAACCGTGCTCGGCGCCGCGCGCCTGGCGCTCGAGTCCCAGGACGATCCCGCCGTGTTGCGCGCCCGGGTGACCTCGCCCGGCGGCACCACCGAGCGCGGCATCGCCGCGCTCGAGGCGGAGGGCCTGCGGCAGGGCTTTGCGGACGCACTCAAGGCCGCCTTCGAGCGCGCCGATGAGCTCGGCACGCTGCTGGACCAAGCCTAGGGAAGGCTTGCACAACGCCATCGCGGCGATACACCCCATGGATCCAGCGAGGCCGCGTAGGAGCGCCGCCCCCGGCGCGATCGGGCCGGAAGGTCGGCCCGAGGGCGGGCCTCCTACGATCGGCCGCGGGTAGGAGCCGCGTGTCGCGGCGATCGGGCCCTCAAGGCTTTCCCTCCGACCTCTTTGCCAGAATTCACCTCTAACGCCCAACACGCATGGAAACGAATCTCACCCAGCCGATGGTCCTCCTGCTGCGGATGGTGGTCGACATCGCCATCATCTTCCTCCTGCTGCGCTTTTTCCTGCAGGCGGCGCGGGCCGACTTCTACAACCCCATCACCCAATCCATCGTCCGCCTGACCAACCCGCTGCTCGAACCGCTGCGCCGTGTCATCCCGCCGGTCGCCGGGCAGGATGCCGCCTCCCTGCTCGCGGCAGTACTCCTGGCCCTGCTGTTCCTGTTTCTGGCCTACACCATCACCGGTGGCGTGTCCGCCTTCCTGCCCCTGCTGTGGCTCGCCCCCATGCATGTGCTGGAGGTTATGCTCGACATGCTGTTCTGGGGCATCATCATCCACGCCGTGCTCAGCTGGTTTCCGAACGCCCAGCGCGCCCCCGCGGCTCGCATGCTGGACCAGCTGATCACCCCGCTACTGCGTCCGATCCGCCGCCTCCTGCCGGACCTCGGCGGCATCGACCTCTCGCCCCTTGCCCTACTGCTTCTGGTGCAGATGATCAAGCTGATGGTGCTGCCGGTGCTGGTGGGGCTGGCGCTGTGAGCGATGCGCCCGAGTGGTTCCGCTGGGAGGGCGAGCGGCTGATCCTCAGCCTGCGCGTGCAACCCCGTTCGAGCAAGGCGGGGCTGGCGGACGTGCGCGAGGGGCGCCTGCGTGTGCATCTGAATGCACCGCCGGTGGACGGCGCGGCCAACAAGGCCCTGATCGAACTGCTGGCGGAGGCCTTCGGCGTGCCCAAGTCGCGGGTCGAACTGCTCGCCGGCCATACCGGAAGAGAGAAGCGCGTGGCGATCGACGCCCCGCGCATCCTTCCGCCACCCCTGCCGCCGCGCTAATATCGTCCTTCTACGTCTTTCCTGCCGAGCATCATGCCCACCGTTCTGCCGCCGGATTCCGTCGGTCTGGTGACCCCCCAGACCCTTGCCTTTGACGAGCCACTCACGCTCGACAGTGGCAAGACCCTGCCGCGCTACGAGCTGGTCATCGAGACCTATGGCACCCTCAATGCCGACCGCTCCAATGCGGTGCTGATCTGCCATGCCCTGTCCGGCGACCACCACGCTGCCGGCTACCACAGCATGGAGGACCGCAAGCCCGGCTGGTGGGACGCCGCCATCGGCCCCGGCAAGCCGATCGACACCAGCCGGTTCTTCGTCGTCTGTCTGAACAACCTCGGCGGCTGCCGCGGCAGCACCGGCCCCACCACGGTCAACCCGGAGACCGGGCGCGTCTACGGCCCGGACTTCCCCATCGTCACCGTGGCCGACTGGGTGCGCAGCCAGGAGCGCCTGATGCGCCGGCTCGGCATCAGCCAGTGGGCGGCGGTGGTCGGCGGCAGCCTCGGCGGGATGCAGGTCATGCAGTGGGCCATCAGCTTCCCGAACCTCTTGCGCCACGCGGTGGTGATTGCCGCCGCGCCCAAGCTCTCGGCGCAGAACATCGCCTTCAACGAGGTGGCGCGCCAGGCGATCTTCGCCGACCCCGACTTCCACGACGGTTACTACCAGGAGCACGGCGTGGTGCCGCGCAAGGGCCTGATGCTGGCGCGCATGCTCGGCCACATCACCTACCTCTCCGACGACGCCATGCGCGCCAAGTTCGGCCGCGAGCTGCGCGCCGGCAAGATCAACTTCGGCTTCGACGTCGAGTTCCAGGTGGAGAGCTACCTGCGCTACCAGGGCACGAGCTTTGTCGACCGCTTCGACGCCAACACCTACCTTCTGATGACCAAGGCGCTGGACTACTTCGACCCCGCGGCCGAATTCGACCATGACCTCTCCCGCGCCTTCGCCGAGACGCCCGCCGAGTTCCTGCTGGTATCCTTCACCACCGACTGGCGCTTCTCGCCCGCGCGCTCGCGCGAGATCGTCAAGGCCCTGCTGGATGCCGACAAGCGCGTCACCTACGCCGAGATCGAATCCAGCCACGGCCATGATGCCTTCCTGGTTCCGATCCCCGACTACATGAACGTGTTCCGTGCCTACATGGGCCGCGTCGCCGCAGACATCGAAGGGGGGGCTGCCTGATGCGCGTGGATCTCGAAATCATCGGCGACTGGATCAAGCCTGGCAGCCGCGTGCTCGACCTCGGCTGCGGCGAGTGCACCCTGCTGCGCCAACTGCGCGAGAGCCACGGCGTGACCGGCTACGGCCTGGAGCTGAACGTCGAGAAACTCACCCGGTGCGTCGAGGGCGGCATCCCCGTCATCCACGCCAATCTCGATCAGGGCCTCACCCCCTGGTTCGACGCGGACAGCTTCGACTACGTCATCATGACCCACACCCTGCAGGCCATGCGTCACCCGGAGCGCCTGCTGACGGAGATGGTCAGCATCGGCCGCGAGGCCATCGTCACCTTCCCCAACATGGGCTACTGGAAGAACCGCGTGCAGTACGCCCTGGGCGGGCGTATGCCGGTGACGCGCGCACTGCCCTACGGCTGGTACGACACGCCCAACATCCACCTGTGCACGGTGCGCGACTTCGAGACCCTGTGCGAGGAACTGGGCCTGCGCATCCTCGACCGCGAAATCGTCGATAGCCACCACCGCAGCGGCGCGCTGATGAGGCTCCTGCCCAACCTGATGGGCGAGGCGGCGGTGTACCGGCTGGAGAAGGCTTAACCCCCGGGAGGGCTCCCGGTGAAGAATGAAAAAAGCCCCGTGCGATTCGGTCCGCACGGGGCTTTTTCATTACGCGCCGCAGCGCGGCGCTGTGGCTCAGCGCAGGATGAAATACATCTTCGCCTTGTCCATGTTGTAGGTCCACGGCAGGCCCGCGTTCTTCCAGCCGTTGACGGAGCGGCGGCCATCCTTGGACAGATCGCCCTCGAAGCCATCGAACACGCTGTACACATGGGTGTAACCGGCCTTGGCCAGCAGGTTGGCCGACACCGCGCTGCGATCGCCCGAGCGGCAGGAGACAATGATCGTGCTGTCCTTGTTCAGGCCGCGCTTGTTGACCAGCTCCTCAACCTCGGCGACGAAGTTGCTGTTCAGCGAGCTGGCATAGACCTTCTTCTTCTCGTCATAGCCAGAGATATCGTTGAACTGGTAGGGAATGTTGGCATCCATCATGTCCCCCAGATTTCCGACATACTGGATCTCTTCCGGGGTACGCACGTCGATCAGCAGCACCTTATCGCCCTCTGCCTTCTTCATGTCATAGGCTTCCTTGGCGGTCAGATACAGCTTGAGGGTGGTCTGCTTCTTCTCGGGCACGGTCGCCGGATCGACTTCACCGGCCATCACAGGGCCCATGGTCATGACGCCGAAAACGGCGACAACGGCAAGAGACAGGATCTTCTTCTTCACTTGGCTTTCCTTTTATTGACTTGGTCCGACGAAAAACATTAGCAGATGCTAATTCGAAGCATGAATGTCAACCATGTATGCCTGCCAGGGAAATAGAAACTTCTCATGCACGCATCAAGCTCTATGCAAGCGGGTGAACCAACGGCAGGAGCGCGGTGTACACACCGAACAGCGCCACCGCGCCGCCCGCGAGTGAGCGGACCATGGGCTTGCGCAGGAAGCGCCCGAGCTGGGCGGCGAACACGCCCATCAGCAGCAGGTTGGGCAGGGTGCCGAGACCAAAGCCCAGCAGCAGCAGGGCACCCTGCGCGGGATGGCCTGAGGCCAAGGCCCAGATCAGCGTGCTGTAGACCAGGCCGCAGGGCAGCCAGCCCCACAAAAAGCCGAGCATGAGCGCCTGGCGCGGCGAGCGCACGGGCAAAAGACGGCGGGCGATCGGTTCGATGCGCCGCCAGATCACCCCGCCCGCCCGCTCGACCCGGGCAAGCCCCGCCCACCAGCCGGCCAGATACAGGCCGAGCATGACCATGAACAGGCCTGCCAGCACCTGCAACACCTGCTGCGCGGCATTGAACGCCACGAGGTCCATCGCCAGCCAGCCGAGCCCGCCCATGAGCGCACCGGCCACGGTGTAGGCACTGATACGCGCCAGGTTGTAGGCCAAGAGATAAGGAAACACCCGTGCGGGGGAGGCGCGCACCTCGGCCGGCAGGCCGAAGGTCAGCGCGCCGACGATCCCGCCGCACATGCCGACACAATGCACCCCGCCCAGCAGGCCAACGAGGAAGGCGGCAAAAAAGGAGGCTTCGGCAGGCATGAACAGGTATCCGGCAATCAATCCCCGCCCATGTTAGCGCCAAGCCTACGCGGCCGCGATGTCCACGCGCACAGCAATGTTCATGGCACGGTCATGCGCCCTCGCATAGAATGCCCGGTTATGGATTTTCAGCCCCGCGCGCTCGCCCCCCTCGCTGTCCGCTGGTCACGCCCCCTGGCCATGACCGCGGCCGTGGGCTGGCTGACCTGGACACTGGCGCAATGGACCTGGCAGATGCTCCCCGCACCACCCTCGCCCGCCTCCCCGAGCCTGTCCCCAGGGGCTGAGCCCGCACCATCCGTTGCCCAGCCCCCAAGGCTGGCCGAGACCATCAACGCCGCCGCCCCGTGGGGGCGGCCGCAGGTGCTCGATGGTGGATCCGCGCAGGACACCCGCCTGCCACTGGCCCTGCGCGGGGTGCTGGCCGGCCAGGGACTGGCGCTGATCGCGGCCAGCGGTCAGCCGGAGCGCGTCTACCGCGCGGGTGACCGCCTGCCGGGCGGCGCCATCCTACGCTCCGTGCTGGCCGACCACGTGCTGCTGGAGCGGGCCGGCACCCTGGAGCGTCTGGCCCTGCCCAAGGAGACGCTGCCGTCGGGGTCCGCGCCCGCATCGCCCCCCAAGGCCGCCGCCACTGGGAGCCTGCGCGCGCTGTTGCAGTCCTCGCCCGCCGAACTGGCGAAGCACTTCCGCCTGGAACCGGTGGTCGAGGCGGGACAGATCCGCGGCTACCGGATCCGCGCCCTGCGCGACCCCGCCCTGCTGCAGCGCGCGGGGCTGGAACCGGACGACATCCTGCTCAGCGTCAACGGCCGCTCGCTGCTCGAGGCGCCGGACATCGCGGGGCTGATGAACAACCTGCGCGACGCGGCCGCGCTGGATGCCGTCGTGCTGCGCCACGGCATCGAAACGCCGCTTCGGATCGATTTGAACGGATGAACCAGGCCATGCGACGCTCTCCGATGATTCTCGCGGCCCTCGCGCTGCTTGCCCTCCAGCCGCCGCTCCATGCGGCGGAGACCCCAGGCAGTGTCCCGGCTGGCAACGGCATGGTGACCCTCAACCTGCGTGATGCCGACCTCGAGGCTCTGATCGCCACCGTGTCCGAGGCCACGGGCAAGAACTTCATCGTCGACCCGCGGGTGAAGGCCAAGGTCAACCTGATCTCGGCCAAGCCGATGCCGCCGGACGAGCTGTACAACGTGTTCCTGTCCGTGCTTCAGGTGCACGGCTTCGCCGCGGTGCCCAAGGGCGAGGTGATCAAGATCGTGCCGGACGTGAATGCCAAGCAGGACGGCGTGGAGGTGGGGCCCGTGAGCGCCGCGCGCGGGGCCGACGAGCTGGTGACGGAGGTGGTCACCCTGCGCCACGTGCAGGCCGCCCCCTTGCTCACCGCGCTGCGCCAGCTCATGCCGCAGCAGGCCGCGCTGTCGGTGCATCCGGAATCCAACAGCCTGATCCTCACCGACCGCGCCGGCAACGTGGCGCGGATGAAGGACATCCTCGCGCGGGTCGATCACCCGGGATCGGATGAGATCGAAACCATCCGCCTCAAACACGCCTCGGCCACGGACATCGTCAAGACCCTGACCCAGCTGCGCAGCCGCATGAGCCCGAGCGGCGCCGCGGCGCCCGGGGCCGCCCCGGGCACGGACAGCCGCACCATGGCCAGCTTCGCCGCCGACGAGCGCACCAACAGCGTGCTGCTCTCCGGCGACAAGACCGAGCGCGAGAAGCTGCGCGCGGTGGTGGTGTACCTGGACACCCCGCTGGAGCGGGCCGGCAACACCCAGGTGTTCTACCTCAAGTACGCCCGCGCCCGCGAGCTGGTGCCCATCCTGCAGGGCAGCAACCGGCCGGTGGCGCGCGAGGGCAGCACGACCACGCTGGGCTCCTCATCCTCCAGCCTTGGCGGCGGGATGGGCGCGACGGCCAGCAGCACCACGAACGTGGGCGGCGGTACCGTGAATGCGGGCCTGGTCGGGGTTGGTGGACGGCAGGATGCGATCGTGATCGCCGACGAGGCGACCAATGCCCTGGTCATCACCGCCCCGCCGAACGTCATGCGCGAGCTGGAGTCGATCATCAAGCAGCTCGACATCCGCCGCGCCCAGGTGCTGGTGGAGGCCATCATTGCCGAGGTCTCGGACGACTTCTCGCGCAAACTCGGGGTGCAGATGGCCGCCGCCGGACGGGACGGCACTCAGCCGGCGGGGGTGGTGAGCTTCAACGGCCTGCTCTCCGCCATCACCGGCGCGGCCGCAGGCGGAGGCACAGCCATCGCCGGCGCGGCGCTGGCGAATCTTGGGGATGGCATGAACTTTGGTGTGGGGGATTTCTCCGGCAACACCCGCTTCGGCGTCATCGTCTCCGCCCTGGCGGGGGATGCCAACAACAACATCCTCTCCACCCCGAGCCTGTTGACCATGGACAACCAGGAAGCCAGCATCGTGGTGGGCAAGAACGTCCCCATCCTGACCGGCTCCTACGCCAGCACCGGCGCGGGCACCACCCCGACCACCCCCTTCCAGACCGTCAACCGCGAAGACATCGGCGTCAAGCTCAAGGTCAAACCCTCCATCAGCCCGGAGGGTGCGGTGCGGCTGGAGCTTGAACAGGAGGTGTCGAGCATCGACGCCACCGCCAAGAGCGACGCGGGGCTGATCACCAACAAGCGTAACGTGAAGACGGTGGTGCAGGCGCAGGATGGCGACATCGTCGTGCTGGGTGGACTGATGGACGAAACGGTCAACGACCAGGCCAGCAAGGTACCCCTGTTGGGGGACATCCCGCTGGTCGGCGAGCTGTTCAAGTACCGCAGCACCACGCGCGGCAAGCGCAACCTGATGATCTTCATCCGCCCCGTCGTGCTGCGCGATGGCGCCTCGGCCAACCGCTACACGGCGGAGAAGTACAACGCCTTCCGGGAAAAGCAGGTCGAGTTCTCGCACAACCCCCTCGGCTTTGCCGTGCCGAGCGACTACCCGCTCCTGCCTGAGCTGGGCGGCGGCTACCAGATCAACCTCCCGGGCGGTGCCACCCCGCCCGCGACCCCGTGATGCCCACCGTCCTGCCCTACGGTTTCGCCAAGCGCCACGGTCTGCTGATGCAGGCCGAGGGCGAGGGGATCGTGCTACTGCACCGCCCCCAGCCGGACGTGGCCGCCATCGGCGAGGCCCGGCGCGTCATCGGGCAGCCGTTCGCCCTGCGCGAGGTCGATCCCGCCACGTTCGACCAGCTGCTCGCCCGTGCTTACCAGCGCGGCTCGAGCGAGGCGATGGACAGCCTGGGCGAGCTCGGCGAGGTCGATCTCGCCCGCGCCGCGAGCAGTCTGGGCGAGCCGGCCGACCTGTTGGAGGCCCAGGATGACGCGCCGATCGTGCGCCTGATCAACGCCCTTCTGACCGAGGCGATCCGCGAGGAGGCCTCGGACATCCACATCGAAACCTTCGAGAACCGCCTGGTGGTGCGCTTTCGCGTCGACGGCCAGCTGCGCGAGGTGCTGGAGCCGCCGCGCGCGGTGGCCCCGCTGATCACCTCGCGCATCAAGGTCATGGCCCAGCTCGACATCGCCGAAAAGCGCCTGCCGCAGGATGGCCGCATCGCCCTGAAGCTCGCCGGGCGCCCGGTGGACGTGCGCGTCTCCACCCTCCCTTCCGCGCATGGCGAGCGGGTGGTGCTGCGCCTGCTCGACAAGCAGGCCGGCCGGCTCGACCTCGAACGGCTCGGCATGGCTCCGCATACCCGTGCGCGGCTGGAGCAGCTGATCCACCGTCCGCACGGCATCCTGCTGGTCACCGGCCCCACCGGCTCGGGCAAGACCACGACCCTGTATGCCGCGCTCTCCCGCATCAACGCGCGCGAGCGCAATATCCTCACCGTCGAGGACCCGATCGAGTACGACCTGGACGGCGTCGGCCAGACCCAGGTCAACCCCAAGGTGGACATGAGCTTTGCCCGCGGCCTGCGCGCCATCCTGCGCCAGGACCCGGACGTGGTGATGGTGGGCGAGATCCGCGACCTGGAGACGGCCGAGATCGCCGTGCAGGCCTCGCTCACCGGCCACCTGGTGCTCTCCACCCTGCACACCAACTCCGCGATCGGCGCCATCACCCGCCTGCGCGACATGGGGGTGGAGCCCTTCCTGCTCGCCTCCAGCCTGATCGGCGTGGTGTCCCAGCGCCTGGTGCGGCACCTGCTGCCTGAATGCCGGGAAGCCTTCATCCCGGATACTGCCGAGTGCGCCATGCTGGGCCTTGATGCAGCCACACCTCCTACGCTCTATCGCGCACGCCGCGAAGGCGATTGCGCCGCGCGCGCCTACAGCGGGCGCACCGGCATTCATGAACTGATCACCGTCGACGCCACCCTGGCGCGCATGATCCACGACGGCTCGAGCGAGCAGGCGATGGAGGCCCATGTGCGCAAGTCCAGCCCCAGCCTGCGCGAGGACGGCCTGGCCAAGGTCATGGCGGGTCTCACCAGCCTGGACGAGGTGCTGCGCGTGACGGTCGAGGACACGGGATCCTGAAACCATGAACATCATCCTGAACGGCGCAAGCCATGCCATCGAGGATGGCGCCAGCATCGCCACCCTGATCGAGCAGCTGGGCCTTGTCGGCCAGCGCCTGGCGGTCGAGGTCAACGGCGAGATCGTCCCGCGCGGCGAGCACGCAGCACACCTCCTGCGCGAAGGCGACAAGGTCGAGGTCGTGCGGGCGATCGGCGGCGGCTGACTCGACCTTGCTCGCGTCATCGCGGCGACACGCTCCCACAAGATCCGGTCAGGCGCGTGGGAGCAACTGTCTTGTTTGCGTAGGGCTCCCCCCGAGCCCCTTGGACGTTTGGAGGTGGGCCAAGACCCGAGCGTGGGCAGCCCCCTCCCCCTGGAGGGGGGAGGGTTGGGGAGGGGGTGAGCGAAGCAGCGACGCAGCCATCGGCCCCGCAGGCTGCACCAGCTTCACGTTCAGGAGGTTTGTCGAGGTGCCCTGAAGGTCGAAGGCCGCGATCGTGGGGCTTTATGGCTTTTGCTGCGCTCCTTCCAGACCAAGTGGGCTTCACCCTCTCCCCCATCCCCTCCCCCCTCCAGGGGGAGGGGAGCAAGGAGGGCACTCCGGTTGTGGGAGCCGCGTGCCGCGGCGAAATCCCTTCTGCAAGGCGCTCATGGCAACGGGGTGCCATTGTATTTTCTCGGACTTGCACGAAGACCTCACATCTTCATGCGAGCGCCCTGGCCCCCTTTACTCGGCGGGCTGCTGCACGATGGCCCGGACCACCTCCGCCGGCCCCTGGTGGTAGGGCCCCTCGTCCAGCACCACCTGCGCACGCTCCAGCAGCAGGATGCCCCCCTCGGCGAAGTCCTCCGCCAGCATCTCGGCCGAATAGAGCAACTCCGGCCGGCCCGGGCCACCGCTGCGGTAATGGACCTGCTCCAGGTCGAAGGCCTCCAGCAGCAGGACGCCCCCCGGCCGCAGGGCATGCAGCATCGCCCGGTGCACTGCGGGGCGGACGTCGGGCGGCAGGTGCAGGTGGACGGCGACCACGCCGTCGAAGGCCTGTTTCGGCCAGTCCCACAACGAAAGGTCGGCGCAGACGGTCCTGATCCGCACCCCGTGGCGCGCCGCAAGTTCCTCGGCACGCGCAAGCCCCGTCCCGCTCCAGTCCACGCAGGTGACGGTGTAGCCCTGGCGCGCCAGCCAGATGCTGTTGCGCCCCTGTCCGTCGCCAGGCAACAGGATGTGGCCACCTGCGGGCAGGCGATGCGCCTCGCGCACGACAAAGGCATTGGGCGCCTCGCCATAGGCGAGGGGCGTCTCGGCATAGCGGGCATTCCAGAAATCACGCGGAGAACTCATCGGCGATCCTCAATCGACATAGGGGCCGCGCATCAGGATCGGCTCCCCGTGCGGCTGGCCCAGGGCGATCAGGGCGAACGCGCCCTCCTCGCTGAGCAGGGGATTCCCCCCCTCCAGGCGCAGCCCCTCGCCCGCGCCCGCCTCCCCCGCATGGCAACGCAGCCGCCCGCGCAGCACATAGGCGAAGCCACGCCAGTGCTCCGGCGCGCGGGGCGTGAAGGTCTCGCCGGGGGCAAGCTCGAGCAGGGCGACCAAGGCGGGGGTATGCAGCCGGATCGGCCCCTCCGGATGGGTGATCAGCAGCAGCTCAAAGCCGGCGGCCACCACCCGGCGCGGCCGCGCCGGCCTCTGGTAGCCTGGCTCGATGCCCTTGAGCGCGCGAGGCAGGTTGATCCACAGCTGCAGCCCCTCGGCGGCCTGCTCGGCGCCCACCATTTCCGCGTGCACCATCCCCCTCCCGGCGCTGAAGGCCTGCACCTCGCCCGCGCGCAGGGTGGCATCGTTGCCGAGATTGTCGGTATGCCGCAGTTCGCCCGCGAGCAACAGGGTGATGGCCTCGAAGCCGCGGTGCGGATGATCGGGGAACCCCGCCCCCGCGCCGGCATGGAAGTGGTCGAAGAACACGAAGGGGTCGATCGGACCCTGCCGCGCGGTGGGCAGCAGGCGCCGCACCGAGGCGCTCGCGCCCTCCTCAAGATGGTCCGGCCGGATGGGACTGCTCATGTGGGTTCTCCCTCAAGGCACCGTGTGTGCGGTGAAGTGTAGCGCCCGGCGGAGTCAGGCGTGGCGATGCCCCCATCACAGACTGTTTCAAAAGGGCTGTCCTGCCCTTTTGAAACTCGCCTCGTCGCGGTACACGCCCGCGACGGGCTCCGAGCATCAATCACTTATTGTGATTGATGCTCGCGCGAGCCATCCATGCCTCGCATTTCCAGGCTGTGTCAAAGGCTTTTGACCCAGCCTGGTCAGTGCGGGGGTCAGGCCGGACGGGGCTTGTCAGGCAGGCTCTCCTGCCAGAACACCACGCGGTTCCGCCCGGAGGACTTGGCATGGTACAGCGCCCGGTCGGCACGGGTCAGCAGATCCACAGTGCTGGGCAGGGCATCGACCCGGGCCGTGGCCTGCACGCCGCCGATGCTGATGGTGGGGTGGATGACGCCGCCATCCGCAAGGGCGATGCTCATGGCCTCCACCGCAACCCTCAGGCGCTCGGCCAGCTCGCGGGCACCCCGCTCGTCGGTATCCATCAACAGCACTCCGAACTCCTCCCCGCCGAGCCGGCCGAACAGGTCCTGATGGCGCAGGGTGGCCATCGCGGTCGCGGTGACCTGACGCAGCACCTCGTCGCCCGCAAGGTGGCCGCGGGAGTCGTTGACCTGCTTGAAGTGGTCGAGATCCAGGATCAGCATGGCCAGCGGGCTGGCGTGCAGCGCCCCCTCCCGCAGCCGCTGGCCGACCTCCAGCATGAACTGGCGCCGATTGAGTGCGCCGGTCAGGCCATCGATGGTGGCCAGCCGCTCCAGCTCGTGCTCGCGCCGCTTGCTCGGCGTGATGTCCTGGAAGGTGAACAGAATCAATGCCTCCTCGCCATCCGGCATCAGGGCGGCCGATACCGACAGCCAAAGGATGCTCCCATCACGGTGGCGGACGCGCAGCTCGTGCTGGCGCGCGATCCCCTGGTCTCGCAGGGTGGTCAGCAGGGCATCCCGTTCGCCAGGGTCGACATAGAAATCCACCGTCCGGGAGCCGAGCAACTCGCCACGGCTGAAGCCGACGGTATGGGCCGCGGCATCGTTGATTTCGATCAGAAGGCCATCCTCTGCCCGGCTCATCACCATGGGCGAGGGCAGGGATTCGACGATCTGACGCAGGCGCTCACGGCTGGCCTCGATCAGCGCGGTCCGCTCAGCCACCCGTTCCTCGAGATGGGCATTGAGCTCGGCCAGGGCATGCATGGCCCGGCGCCGCTCGCCGTCCAGCGCACTCGCAAGCAGGACGATCGCCCCCAGCACCACGATGCGCAGCTGCAGGGCCGTCATGGCCTGCTCCGCACCGAGCGCAGCGAAAGGCCCCCGCCCCAGCAGGGTTCCGGCCAACATGATCAGAAAGGCGACAGCGAGCAGGGTGTAGGCATCGCGCAAGGAGGCACGGAGGGCGATCCAGATCAGCGGCAGGAGGATGAGGGGCACCAGCCCCGATGCGACGGGCCCCTCCATGGGCTGAAAAAACGCCCAAGCCGTCAGGCCGAACAGCAGGCAGGCGGAGGCGATGGCCTCGAACCAGCCATGAACCGGGGCGCGGGGCCTGGGGTCGCGCCACCACAGGTAAAAGACCGGGGCGAGCAACACGGCGCTCGAAATATCCCCGATCATCCAGCGCATGAAGGTGGGCACGAGCCCAGCCTCGCCCTGCCCCTCGATGAAGGCGACGCCCGTAGCGCCGAAGGCCGCCGAGACCAGGGCATTGAGCCCGCCCAGCAGGAGGAAGAACGCGGCAACGCCCAGGGCTGTGTCGAAGGGACGTTGCACCTCACTGACCGCTCGGCGGAACAGCGCCATGCCCAGCACCGGTCCGAGCACATTGCCCAGGGTGACCCACAAGGCGCCGGTGGTGCCCCAGCCCATGAGGAGGTCGTTGGCCAACCACGAGCCGAGGGCGACACCGGGCATCCAGCGCATGCCCCCCGCCAGGATGGCGAACACCGCAAGGCCAGTGGAGGGCCACAGGGGGGCCGGAAGATCGAAGAAGACCGTCACCAGCCCCGCCAGGGCGACATAGCCCAGCGCAACGAGCAGATTGGCTCTGACGGCGGATGCGGACATGCGGACGCCTCCGACGTGATGGCGGATGAAGCCCACCCTAACCCCGTCCCGCCAGGGTCAAGGCGCGCGCCCAAGCCGGGGCATATCCCAGCTTGCCCATCAAGCCTAGTTCATGCTGGATTCTTGCAGAAGGAAATCAGTGCACCAGCCGGCGGCGCGCGAGGATCACCGCGAGGGCAAAACTTGCGGCGGCAAAGGCGGCTAGCACGGCAAGGTTGAGCAGCGGGCGAGCGGGCTCGGTGCCAACGATCAGCGGGCGGATCAGCTCCACCGCGTGAGTCAGCGGCAGCCAGTCGACGAGGGCGCGCATCGCCTCGGGCAGGGTGTCGACGGGGTAGAACACCCCGCACACCAGCAGCATCGGGGTGATGACGAGGACGAAGTAGTAGTTGAAGAAGTCGTAGTTGCTCGCCCGCGCGCTCATGACGATGGCCGGCCCGGCGAAGGCCAGGCCGGTGAGGAAGGCGGCCGGCAACGCCCACAGGGCAGAGAAGCCATGCACCACGCCGAGCAGGGCCGCGACCAGCAGGATGCCCGCCGCGCTGAAGGCCGACTTGGCCGCGCACCAGAGCATCTCGCCAAGCAGGATGTCCTGGATCTGCAGCGGTGTGGCGAGCATGGCCTCGTAGGTCTTCTGCGGCACCATGCGGGTGTAAACCGAATACATGCCCTCGAAGGTGGCGGTGTTCATGGCGCTGGAGGCGACCAGGCCCGAGGCGAGAAAGGCTAAGTAGGACAGCCCGTCCAGGGTGCCGACGAAGGTGCCGAGGCCGAGCCCCAGGCCGAGCAGGTAGAGCGCGGGCTCGCCCAGATTCATCACCAGCGCAGGCCAGAACAGCCGGCGCCAGACCAAGAAGTTGCGCCGGAAGACGGCCAGGGCCCCGGGGATGGACAGGTCGAAGGCCATCAGCCGTCCCTCAGCTCGCGCCCGGTCAGGCGCAGGAACACGTCCTCCAGGCCGGCCGGGCGATGCAGCACGGTCAGGCCGGGGTGCCCGCCGAGCTGCGCCATGCAGGCCACGCTGTCGCGGGTGTGGATGACCAGGCTGCCGCCGTGCCGCTCGACGCGGCAGTCGGCGGGGATGTCGAGCGGCGGCGGTGCATCGACCGGCAGGCCGCGCACCTCGATCACCTCCGGCTCGACATGGCGGGCAATCAGCTCGCGTGGCGATCCCTGATCGAGGATGCGACCGTGATCCATCACCACCAATTCGTCGCACAGCCGCTCGGCCTCCTCCATGTAGTGGGTGGTCAGCAGCAGGGTGGTGCCACGCGCGCGCAGCTCCTCCAGCCGCCCCCACAGCAGATGGCGCGCCTGCGGGTCGAGGCCGGTGGTCGGCTCGTCCAGCACGACCAGCTCGGGGGCGTTGATCAGGGCACGGGCCAGGGTGAGGCGCCGCTTCATGCCACCGGAGAGGCTCTCCACGCGGGCGTCGCGCCGGTCCTGCAACCGCGCGAACTCGAGCAGGCCCTCAATGCGCTCCTCGACAAGCGGGCGCGGCAGGCCGAAGTAGGCGGCGTAGATGCGCAGGTTTTCGACCACGGTGAAGTCGGGGTCGAGGGTGTCGGCCTGCGGCACGATGCCGATCCTGGCGCGGATCGCGCGTGCCGCCTCCGGCATAGGCATGTCCAGGACGGCAAGCTCGCCCGTGGTCGGAGGGATGAGGCCGAGCAGCATGCGTAGGGTGGTGGTCTTGCCCGCGCCGTTCGGGCCAAGCAGACCGAAGCAGATGCCGCGCGGCACGCACAGATCGATGCCATCCACGACCCGCAGGCCGTCGTAGACCTTGCTCAGGCCGCGGACAACGATGGCCGGGGTGGACATCGGCAGGGCGAGGGGCTTACTGGCCGAGGGCGGAGAGGCGCTGAGCCCGCACCTTGTCGAGCCAGTTGCGGCAGTAGAGGGTCTCGGGATGATCCGCACCCAGGTTCTTCTCATGGATCTGCGCGGCGCGGCTGAGCGACTGCTCGGCCTCGTTCAGATGGCCGGCCATGGCCAGATTCACCCCCATGCCGGAGAGGCTGCGCGCCACGGCAGCATCGTTCGGCCCGAGCACCTTCTCGCGGATGGAGAAGCTGCGCTTGTAGGCGGTATTGGCCTCCTCATGCTTGCCGAGCAGGGCCTGCACATTGGCCAGGTTGTAGATGTCCTTCGCCACCTCGGGATGATCCAACCCCAGGGCACGTTCGTCGATGGCCAGGGCACGTTCGTAGAGCGGCTCAGCCTCGGCATAGCGGTCGTTTTGGTAGTAAAAGCCGGCCAGCTGGCTGGCACTGGTGGCCACGGCAAGATGGTTGGGCCCCAGCGCCGACTCGTACATGGCAAGCGCGCGCTTGTAATCGGCCTCGGCCTCGGCCGGTTTGCCTTGCTGGGCCAGCAGGGCGGCGCGGTTGCTCAGCGCCGTCGCATGGTGCTTGCTGTTGGGAGCAGACCTCTCCGCCTCGGCCAGGGCCTGGCGGCAGAGGGTCTCAGCCTCGGCCATCTTCTGGCCACTCACGGCCTCGAGACAACGCTGGTTCTTTTCCTCCGCCGCCGGCGCGCTGGAGACGGCGGCGACACTCGCCACACTGTAGGCCGCAGCCGCGCCGGCGGCGGCCTTGGCCGCTTTCTTGGCCGTGCTGGGTGACTTGGCATGCGCTTTGGCTGCGGTCTCTGGCTTGACCTCCGCGGCGACAGTCGAGCCAAGGGGCATCATCAAGGCAGTCAAGGCGATCAGGTAACGAAAACGCATGGTGCTCTCCCAGCAAAAGAGGCAAAAACGAGAAGAGGAAATAAGATTGCGTCAGGGCACAGGTTAAGCCGCCCGCAGACTTAGAGAAACAGGATGGTGCCGGAAGAGGGACTCGAACCCTCACGCTGTCGCCAGCGGCGGATTTTGAGTCCGCTGCGTCTACCGATTCCGCCATTCCGGCACGGGGAGAGCCGATTCTACATGCCCGGAGCGCCGGGGGCCAAGGGCGGCATGGTATCCTCGCCCGCCATGAAGCCTTCCTTTATGAAAGTCAGCGATTTCGATTTCGATCTGCCCGAAGCACTGATCGCCCAGACCCCCTTGCCCGAACGCTCCGGCGCCCGCCTGCTGGTGGTGGATGGCGCAGCCGGGACCTGGCGCGATGCCGCCGTGCGCGATCTGCCCACCCTGCTCCAGCCCGGCGATCTGGTCGTGTTCAACGATACCCGCGTGATCCCGGCGCGGCTGCATGGGCAGAAAGACAGCGGTGGCAAGGTGGAGGTGCTGATCGAGCGCCTGCTGAACGCGCGCGAGGCCCTTGCCCACGTGCGCGCCAGCAAGGCGCCCAAGCCTGGCACCCGACTGCACATGGAGGGCGGGGTGGTGCTGGAGATGCTCGGGCGGGCGGATGAACTGTTCCACCTGCGGCTCGTCGAGGGGGGCGCGTCTTTGCTTGCGGCGCTGGAGGCCCACGGCCACATGCCCCTGCCGCCCTACATCGAGCGTGCGGACACGGCGAGCGACCGCGAGCGCTACCAGACCGTGTTCGCCGACCGCCCCGGCGCGGTGGCCGCCCCCACCGCCGGCCTGCACTTCGATGAGGCCCTGCTCGAGGCGATCCGGGCGCGCGGCGTGGAGACGGCGCGGGTGACCCTGCACGTCGGCGCGGGCACCTTCCAGCCAGTGCGGGTGGAGAACGTGGCCAAGCACCACATGCATGCCGAGTGGATCGAGGTGCCCGAGGCCACGGTCGAGGCCATCCGCGCCACCCGCGCCCGCGGCTGTCGGGTGGTGGCCATCGGCACCACCGCCGTGCGAGCGTTGGAGTCCGCCGCCCAGGCGCACGGCGGGGAGCTCGCCCCCTGGCAGGGCGATACCCGCCTGTTCATCACCCCAGGCTACACCTTCCGCGTGGTCGACGCCCTGTTCACCAACTTCCACCTGCCGCGCTCCACCCTGCTCATGCTGGTGTGCGCGTTCGGCGGTTATGAGACCGTGATGGGGGCCTATCGCCACGCGGTCGCCTCGGCTTACCGTTTCTTCAGTTATGGCGACGCGATGTTTCTGACCCCGCATCCGTCCGCCGTGGATCGTTCCAGCCATGAAGTTTGACCTGCTCACAACCTGCGGCCATGCGCGCCGCGGCCGCCTGACCTTTGCCCGCGGCACCGTCGAGACCCCCGCCTTCATGCCGGTGGGCACCTACGGTACGGTCAAGGCCATGACCCCGGAGGAGCTGCGCGAGATCGGCGCGGAGATCATCCTCGGCAACACCTTCCACCTCTGGCTGCGGCCGGGGGTGGAGGTGATCAAGAAGCACGGCGACCTGCACGACTTCATGCACTGGAGCGGCCCGATCCTGACCGATTCGGGGGGCTTTCAGGTGTTTTCCCTCGCCGGCCTGCGCAAGATCAGCGAGGAGGGGGTGCGCTTCCAGTCGCCGGTCGATGGCAGCAAGGTGCACCTCGACCCCGAGACCTCGATGGCGGTGCAGCACGCGCTCGGCTCCGACATCGTGATGATCTTCGACGAGTGCACCCCCTACCCCGCCACCGAGTCGCAGGCGCGTTTCTCCATGGAGCTGTCCCTGCGCTGGGCGGAGCGCAGCAAGAAGGCGCATCTTGAGTTGCAGGGGGAGGATGCTGCCGCCCTGTTCGGCATCGTCCAGGGCGGCATGTACCCCGCCTTACGCGAGGCCTCGGCGGCGGGGCTGATGGAGATCGGCTTCGACGGCTACGCCATCGGTGGTCTGTCGGTCGGCGAGCCGGAGGAGGAGCGGCTGAAGGTGCTGGACGCCACCACCCCGCTCCTGCCGCAGGATCGTCCGCGCTACCTGATGGGCGTGGGCAAGCCGGAGGACATCGTTGAGGCGGTGCGCCGCGGGGTGGACATGTTCGACTGCGTGATGCCCACCCGCAATGCGCGCAACGGCCACCTGTTCACCCAGTGGGGCGATGTGCGCATCCGCAACGCCCGCTACAGTGATGACACCCGTCCGATCGACCCGCACTGTACGTGTTACACCTGCCGCAACTACAGCCGCGCCTACCTGCGCCACCTGGACAAGTGCAACGAGATGCTCGGCGGGCGCCTGAACACCATCCACAACCTGCACTACTACCAGCAGCTGATGCGGGAGATCCGCCAGGCGATTGCCGAAGATCGTTTCGAGGCCTGGAGGGAGGCGTTCTACCAGAAGCGCCGGGCGGGCATCGACGCCGCGGACTGACTCCACCCACCCCTGTGGCATAATGCCGGACGATTTGCCTTAACCACCCCCAAGGGTATTAATCCTCATGGACATCATTTCCGTCGCCATGGCCGAGGCCCCGGCCGCCGCTGCCCAGCAGCCCGATCCCTTGATGAGCTTCCTGCCGCTCATCCTCATCTTCGCCGTCATGTACTTCCTCCTGATCCGCCCGCAGATCAAGCGCCAGAAGGAGCACAAAAAGCTCATCGACGCCCTGACCAAGGGGGACGAGGTGCTGACCTCCGGCGGTCTGGTCGGCCGGGTGGTCGAGCTGACCGATGCCTTCATCACCCTCGAGGTGGCCGAGGGCACCACGATCATCGTGCAGCGTTCCGCCGTGACCACCGTGCTGCCCAAAGGCACCCTCCGCGATCTGCGCGGCGCCTGATCCCTCGCCAAGGCCCCCGCAAGCGTGGGGCCTTCGTTTTTTTGACCGGGCGGCGGCCCGGGCCCCCAATGACGGGAGCGAGTGCATGAACCGCTATCCACTCTGGAAAAACCTTCTCATCATCCTTGTGCTGGTGCTCGGGCTGATCTATGCCCTGCCCAACATCTACGGCGAGGACCCCGCCGTGCAGGTGAGCGCGCGCAGCGCCGTCGTCGGTGAGGCGGAACGTGCGCGCATCGAGCGGGCGCTCTCCCAGGCCGGCCTGGCGCCCAAGCGCATCGAGCTTGCCGGCCAGCAGCTCCTGGCGCGCTTTGCCGACACCGAAACCCAGCTCAAGGCGGCCGATGTGCTGCGCAAGGAATTGGGGCGCGGCTACATCGTCGCCCTCAACCTCGCGCCCAACACCCCGGCCTGGCTCACCGCGCTGGGAGCCAAGCCGATGTACCTTGGCCTGGACCTGCGCGGCGGCGTGCACTTCCTGATGGAGGTGGACATGGACGCGGCACTCCGGCAACTGCGTGAGCGCACCGTCGAGGACCTGCGCAGCTATCTGCGCAGCGAGAAGCTGCGCTACCTGACCGTCGGCCTGGAGGGCGAGGACGTGCTGGTGCGCTTTGCGGATGCCACCGAGCGTGAGGCGGCGCGCAAGGCCATCGCCCGGCAGTACCCCGACCTCGAACTTGCCGAGCGCGACGACGGCAAGGACTTCTTCCTCACCGCCCGCTTTGGCGAGAAGGCCGTGCTGGCCGAGCGCAAGGCCGCGCTGGAGCAGAACATCACCACCCTGCGCAACCGGGTGAACGAGCTGGGCGTGGCCGAGCCGGTCATCCAGCAGCAGGGCGATAGCCGCATCGTGGTGCAGCTGCCGGGCGTGCAGGACACCGCGCGCGCCAAGGAGATCCTCGGTGCCACCGCCACCCTGGAATTCCGCCTGGTCGAGGGCAGCCCGGCCGACTGGGAGGATGCCGCCAAGAGCGGCCGCGTCCCGGTCGGGGCGCGCCTCTACCCGCAGCGTGACGGCGGCCCCGTGCTGCTCAAGCGCCAGGTCATCATCACCGGCGATCAGATCGTCGGCGCCGCCTCCGGCATCGAGCAGCAGAGCGGCTCGCCTGCCGTGTTCGTCAACCTGGACGGCAAGGGCGCGCGGCGCATGAGCGAGGTCACCGGGCAGAACATCGGCAAGCCGATGGCGGTGGTGTTCATCGAGAACAAGATCGAGACGGTTGAGGAAAACGGCCAGCTGGTGAAGAAGAAGTACGTGGTGGAGGAGGTGATCAACATCGCCACCATCCGCGACCAGCTCTCCAACCGCTTCCAGATCTCCGGCCTCGCCAACGGCAACGAGGCGCGCGACCTGGCCCTGCTGCTGCGCGCCGGTGCCCTGCGCGCGCCGATCGAGATCATCGAGGAGCGCACGGTGGGTCCGAGCCTGGGTGCCGACAACATCAAGGCGGGCGTGACCGCGGCCGTCGTCGGCTTCGTCGCCGTGGCCGTGTTCATGGTGCTCTACTACAGCCTGTTTGGTGTGTTCGCCAACGTTGCCCTGCTCGCCAACCTGGTGCTGATCGTGGCCGTGCTCTCGCTCTTGCAGGCCACCCTGACCCTGCCGGGCATCGCCGGCATCGTCCTCACCCTCGGCATGGCGGTGGACGCCAACGTGCTGATCAACGAGCGCATCCGCGAGGAGCTGCGCAACGGCAACACGCCGCAGGCCGCCATCCATGCGGGCTACGAGCGCGCCTTCGCCACCATCCTGGATGCCAACCTCACCACCCTGCTCGCCGCGCTGGCGCTGTTCGCCTTCGGCAGCGGGCCGATCAAGGGCTTTGCCGTGACCCTGTCGATCGGCATCCTGGCCTCCATGTTCACCGCCATCCTCGTCACCCGCGCGCTGGTGAACCTCACCTACGGCCGCCAGGCGCGGCTCAAGTCCATCGCCATCGGAGGGGTGTGAGATGCGCCTGATCCCCAACAACACCAACTTCGACTTCTTCGGCAAGCGCTACATCGGCTATGCCGTGACGATCTTCTTCGTCCTCGCCTCGATCCTCTCGCTGGCCACCAAGGGCCTGCACTTCGGCCTGGACTTCACTGGCGGGATGGTGGTCGAGGTGGCCTACCCGCAGGCGGTGGAGCTGGACAAGGTGCGTACCGCGTTGAGCAGCAAGGGGCTCGGCGGCGGGGTAGTGCAGCACTTCGGCGCGAGCAACAACGTGCTGGTGCGCCTGCCTCCGCAGGAGGGGGTCAAGCAGGCCGAGCTCTCCGGCCAAGTGCTGGAGGCCATGCGCACGGTGGATGCGGGGGCGGAGATGCGCCGGGTCGAGTTCGTCGGGCCCGCGGTGGGCAAGGAGCTGATCGAGAACGGCGCCATGGCGATCCTGTTCGTCCTGCTCGGCATCATGGCCTATGTCGGCCTGCGCTTCGAATTCAAGCTGGCCTTCGGCGCGATCCAGGCGCTGGCCCACGACGTCATCATTGTGCTCGGCTTTTTGAGCTTCTTCGAATTCGAGTTCGACCTTGCCGTGCTGGCTGGGGTGCTGGCGGTGATGGGCTACTCGATCAACGACACCATCGTGGTGTTCGACCGCATCCGCGAGAACTTCCTCAAGATGCGCAAGGCCACGCCCATCGAGGTGATGAACCGCGCCACCAACGACACCCTCTCGCGCACCACCATGACCTCGCTGACCACCTTCCTGACCGTGCTGGTGCTGTTCTACCTCGGCGGGGATGCGGTGCACGGTTTCGCCTATGCCCTGATCGTCGGCATCCTCTCCGGAACTTACTCGTCGATCTTCGTCGCCTCCTCGCTGGCGCTGGCGCTGGGCCTGAAGCGGGCCGACCTGCTCAAGCCGGAGAAGGCCGAGGCAGAGGCGGACGGGCGGCCGTAAATCAGCAGTGTAGGGTAGGGTAGGAGGCCCGCCCTCGGGCCGATGGGGCTTGCGCCCGATCGCGGCGGGGCGCCGCTCCTACCCACGAGGGCCAGGCCGATGACGTGCCTCCCCTTGCAAACGCGCGGGGAGGGCAAGGATTCAGCGGTGGTACTCCGGCCCCACGCTGTTCTGCACCACGGTCAACATGCTGTGCAGCAGACGGGGGTTGGCGGCGATGACGTTGCCGCTCCTCATCGAGTTGTCGCCGCCGGCGAAGTCGGTGATCATGCCGCCCGCCTCGCGCACCAGCAGCAGGCCCGCCGCCATGTCCCAGGGCTTGAGGGCGAATTCCCAGTAGCCATCCAGGCGGCCCGCGGCCACGTAGGCGAGGTCCAGGGCCGCGGAGCCCGCGCGGCGGATCCCGGCGATCGGACCGAGCATGCCGCGCAGGGTGGCGAGGAAGGGCTCGATCGGCTGGTCGTCGCGGAACGGGATGCCGGTGCCGAGCAGGGCGCCTTCCAGGCCCTTGAGACCAGTGACACGGATGCGGCGGCTGTTGAGGAAGGCGCCACCACCGCGGCTGGCGGTGAACAGCTCGTCCTTGACCGGGTCGTACACCACCGCCTGCTCCAGCCGGCCCTGGTGCTCGAGGGCGATGGAGATGGCGTACTGCGGGATGCCATGCAGATAGTTGGTGGTGCCGTCGAGCGGGTCGATAATCCACTGGAAGTCGCTGCCGCCCTGGCCGCTGCGGCCTGTCTCCTCGCCAAGGAAGGCGTGCTGGGGGTAGGCCTTGCCGAGAATGTCGAGGATCACAGCCTCGGCCTGGCGGTCGATCTCGGTGACGAAATCGTTGCGTTGTTTGCTTTCGACATTCAGGCTGTCGAGGCGCGAGCTGGCGCGCAACATGACGGTGCCCGCGGCGCGGGCGGCGCGCACGGCGGTGTTCAGCATCGGATGCATGACGACGAATCTGTGAAAGAAAGATGACTCAACAGGATACCACAGCCGGACCGAGCATTCCCGGCCAGGACCCGCGTTTTGCGCGCCTTCGGATTGTACTGGTCGGCACCACGCATCCCGGCAACATCGGCTCCACCGCGCGGGCCATGAAGACCATGGGCCTTGCCCGGCTGATGCTGGTCGCCCCGAAGGCGAGTATCGATACCGAGGCGGAGGCGATGGCCTCCGGGGCGACCGATGTGCTCCGGTCCGCGCAGATCGTTGAATCCCTGGACGCGGCGCTGGCCGGCTGCCACTGGGTGGTGGGCGCCAGCGCCCGCCTGCGCGATGCACCGCACGAGCTTTTAACGGTGCGCCAGGCCGCCGGACAGGCCGCCCGGGAGCTCACCCAGGCGGGCCGCGAGGTGGCCCTGGTGTTCGGCCGCGAACACGCCGGCCTCACCAACGCCGAACTCGGACGCTGCCACGCCCACATGGTCATCCCCGCCAACCCGGGTTACAGCTCGCTCAACCTCGCCCAGGCGGTGCAGGTGACCGCCTACGAGCTACGCCAGGCCCTGCTGGAGGATGAGGGTATCCTGCCAGCCGTTGAACTCCCAGCGCCCGCCCCGCATGATGCGGTGGAGAACCTGCTCGCGCACTGGCAAGCGGTGCTCGAGGGACTGGGCTTCCTCGACCCTGCCAATCCGCGCCACCTGATGCAGAAGCTGCGCCATCTCCTGCAGCGCGCCCGCGTCACGCCGAACGAGGTCGACATCCTGCGCGGCATGCTGACCGCGGTGCAGCGACACACCCACAGACAGGACTGACCATGTTCGACCGCATCCGCGAAGACATCCGCAGCGTCTATGCGCGCGACCCCGCCGCCCGCAACGCCTTCGAGGTGCTGACCACCTACCCTGGCCTGCATGCCGTGTGGCTGCACCGCGTAAGCCACTGGCTGTGGCAACGCCGGCTGCGCTGGCTGGCGCGTTGGCTCTCCACCCTCGGCCGCTGGCTGACCGGGATCGAGATCCACCCCGGGGCCAGGATCGGCCGCCGCTTCTTCATCGACCACGGCATGGGCGTGGTGATCGGCGAGACCGCCGAGATCGGCGACGACTGCACCGTCTATCACGGCGTGACCCTCGGCGGCACCAGCTGGAAGGAGGGCAAGCGCCACCCCACCCTGGAGGACAACGTGGTGATCGGCGCCGGGGCGAAGATCCTCGGTCCGATCACCTTGGGCGCGGGCTGCCGGGTGGGCTCGAACGCGGTGGTGCTCAAGGACGTGCCGCCCGGCGCCACCGTGGTCGGCATCCCCGGCCGGGTGGTGCAGCAGCGCGGCGAGGCAGACCGCAAACGCGAGGCGATGGCGCAAAAGCTCGGCTTCGACGCCTACGGCGTGGCGCAGGACATGCCTGACCCCGTGGCGCATGCGATCAACTGCATGCTCGACCACATCCAGGTGCTGGATGCCCGGGTCGAGCAGCTCTCCGCCCAGGTGCGGGCGATGGGAGGCGAGGTCGAGACCGGAGCACTGCCGCCCTTGGACGAGGTGGGCCTGTCGGAAGGTGGCCCGGACAATGCCCCATCAAAAACAGGGACAAATAGTTGACCTTCTGGCTTGGGATTGTATCCTATCCGTTGTTGAACATTTCGAGCTGGAGACGGCCATGCGCCTGACCACCAAGGGCCGCTACGCGGTGACCGCCATTCTTGACCTCGCCCTGCATCAGGGCCACGGACCCATCACGCTCGCGGACATCGCCGAGCGCCAGGGCATCTCTCTCTCCTACCTGGAGCAGCTGTTCGCCCAGCTGCGCCGCCGCGGCCTCGTGGCCAGCACCCGCGGCCCGGGTGGCGGCTACAATCTCGGCCGCCCCGCCTCGCAGATCAACGTGGCCGAGGTCATCTCCGCGGTGGACGAGTCGCTCGACGTCCGCCGCTGCGAAGGCAAGGGTGACTGCCAGGACCACACCAAGTGCCTCACCCATGACCTGTGGACCGACCTGACGAGCCAGATCCATGCCTTCCTCTCCGGCATCACCCTGGAGTCCCTGATGCAACGCCGCGACGTGCTGGAGATCGCCGAGCAGCAGGACCTGCGCATGCGCTTCGGCGACACCGACGAGCGCCGAATCGTGCCCATTCACAGCGAGGCCTGAGCCGCATGAGCATTACCCTGACCGAGAAGGCCGCGAACTACGTCAAGGACTACCTCGCCCGCCGCGGCAAGGGGATCGGGCTGCGGGTCGGGGTCAAACCTTCCGGCTGCTCGGGGCTGTCCTATGTGCTCGAGTATGCCGACGAGATCCGCCCGGAGGACGTCGTGTTCGAGAGCCATGGCGTGACCGTGGTCACCGACCCCAAGGGCCTGCTCCACCTCGATGGCTCGGAACTGGACCTGGTGCGCGAGGGCCTGAACGTCGGGCTCAAGTTCAACAACCCGAACGTGAAGGACTCCTGCGGCTGCGGCGAGAGCTTCACCGTCTGATCATGAACGCCTTCGAGCTCTTCGGCTTCACCCCCGCCCTGGACATCGACGAAGCCCAGCTCGCCGAGCGTTTTGCCCGCCTGCGCGCCCAGTTCCACCCCGACCGCTTCAGCCTTGCCAGCAGCCTGGAGCGCCGGCTCGCCGTGCAGCGCGCGGCCGACATCAACGATGCCCACGCCATCCTGGCCGATCCGCTCCGCCGGGCCAGCCACCTGCTGGAACTGCGCGGCGGGGCGACGGATGAGGCCGAGACGCTGCAGGACCCCGCCTTCCTCATGCAGCAGATGGAACTGCGCGAGGCCCTCGACACGGCGCAGGATGAGGCGACCCGGGCCCGCCTGCGTGCGGAGGTCCAAGGGTTGTGGGACACGACCTGGGCCGCGCTCGACCAGGCCATCGACGGTGGTGACCTGGCCGAGGCCCGCCGCCTGCTCCAGCGCCTGCAGTTTCTGGCGCGCTTCCTCGAACAACTCCCCCGCTGAGCACCCCATGGCCCTGCTGACGATCGCCGAACCCGGCCAGACCCCCGCCCCGCATGCCCGCCGCCTGGCGATCGGCATTGACCTCGGCACCACCAACTCGCTGGTCGCCTCGGTCATCAACGGCGTGCCGGAGTGCCTGGCGGACGAGGCCGGCGAGGTCATCCTGCCCTCGGCGGTGCACGTGGCGGAGGATGGCGCGATCACGGTGGGGCGCGAGGCCAAGGCGCGCGCCGCAAGCGATCCCGAACACACCTTCCTCTCGATCAAGCGCCTGATGGGACGTGGCATGGACGACGTGCGCCAGATGCAGCCGCGCCCGCCCTACCGCTTCATCGAGGGCGAGGATGCCGTGCCGCGCATGGCCACCCCGCGCGGCCCCCTGAGCGCGGTGGAGATCTCCGCGGAGATCCTCAAGGCCCTCAAGGCCCGCGCGGAGGCGCGGCTGGGCGGGGAGCTCACTGGCGCGGTCATCACCGTGCCGGCCTATTTCGACGAAGCCCAGCGCCAGGCCACCCGCGATGCCGCACGCCTGTCCGGCCTGCACGTGCTGCGCCTCTTGAACGAGCCGACCGCCGCCGCGCTGGCCTACGGGCTCGACCGCCAGGCCGAGGGGCTGATTGCGGTGTACGACCTGGGCGGCGGCACCTTCGACATCTCCATCCTGCGCCTGAGCCGTGGGGTGTTCGAGGTGCTGGCCACCGGCGGCGACACTCAGCTCGGCGGCGACGATTTCGACCAGGCCGTGGCCGTGTGGCTGATGGAGCGCGCGGGGCTCAGCGTGGCGGAAGGCACCTGGCTTGCCGCCAGCGAGGCGCGCCAGATCAGCCGCACCGCCTGCGCCATCAAGGAGGACCTGAGCGGCAAGGAGCAGGCCTGCGCCAAGCTGACCCTGCGCGGCGAGACCCTCTGGCAGGGCTGTCTGACCTGCGCCGAGTTCAACACCCTGGCCGACCCGCTGATCGAGCGCACCCTCGCCGCCTGTGAGCAGGCCCTGCGCGACGCCGGCCTGAGCACCGCCGACATCCAGGAGGTGGTGATGGTCGGCGGCGCCACCCGCACCCCCAGGGTGCGCGAGCGGGTGAGCGCCTTCTTCGGCCGCGAGGTCTTGACCGACATCGACCCGGACAAGGTCGTCGCCCTGGGCGCGGCGTTGCAGGCCGACGTGCTAGCCGGCAACAAGCCGGCCGACGAGATGCTGCTCTTGGACGTCATCCCACTCTCGCTCGGGATCGAGACCATGGGCGGGCTGGTCGAGCACATCATCCCGCGCAACACCACCCTGCCGGTGGCCCGCGCGCAGGAGTTCACCACCTTCAAGGACGGTCAGACCGCCATGACCCTGCACGTGCTGCAGGGCGAGCGCGACACGGTCGAGGGCTGCCGCTCGCTCGCCCGCTTCACCCTGCGCGGCATCCCGCCGATGGTGGCGGGCAAGGCGCGGGTGCGGGTGACCTTCCAGGTCGACGCCGACGGCCTGTTGACCGTCAGTGCCCGGGAGAAGACCTCGGGCGTGTCCGCCGAGATCCAGGTCAAGCCCTCCTACGGCCTCACCGAGGAGGCGATCGAGCGCATGCTGCGCGACTCCTTCGAGCATGCCAGCGAGGACATCGCCGCACGCCGCCTGCGCGAGGCGCGGGTCGAGGGGCGGCGCAGCCTGGAGGCGATCGACGCCGCCATCGCCGCGGACGGCGACCTGTTGACCGAGATCGACCGTCCGATCGTCGATGGCGCGCGCGAACTGCTCGCCCGCGCCATCGAGGGCGAGGACCCGGATGCCATCGTCGAGGCCATCGGCCAGCTCGAAAGTGCCGCCCTGCCGTTTGTCGAGCGGCGCATGAACCGGGCGGTCCGCACCGCGCTCGCCGGCCACAGCCTCGGCGAGGTGGCCAACGAATACAGCCAAGGTAAGTAACGCCATGCCACGCATCATCTTCCTGCCCCACGAACGCCTGTGCCCCGAGGGCGCGGTGGTCGAGGCCGAGCCCGGCACCACCATCCTCGATGCCGCGCTCGCGCACGACATCGACATCGAGCACGCCTGCGAGAAATCCTGCGCCTGCACCACCTGCCACGTCTGGGTGCGCGAGGGGGGCGAGAGCCTGGAGCCACCGTCCGAGTGCGAGGACGACATGCTCGACAAGGCCTGGGGGCTGGAGCCTGACTCGCGCTTGTCCTGCCAGGCGATGGTGGGCGAGACCGACCTTGTGGTCGAGATCCCGAAGTACACCATCAACCTGGCCTCGGAGGGTCACTGAGATGAACTGGACCGACATCGAGGACATCGCCATCGCGCTCGATGAGGCCCACCCGGAGGTCGATCCGCAGTGGGTGCGTTTTACCGACCTGCACGCCTGGGTGCTGGCCCTGCCGGGCTTCACCGGTGACCCGGAGAAATCCAACGAGAAGATCCTCGAAGCAATCCAGATGGCCTGGATCGACGAGCGGGGCTGAGCGCCCACACTTGGGCCATCGCATGATCGTCTGCAACGCTCGCGCAAGGTGAAAACGCAGCATGCAGAGGCATCCTCCTTCGCCCTGCCGGGTTGTAGGAGGCCCGCCCTCGGGCCGACGCTTGCGCATGGTAGCTTGTCGCGGCGAGGGCGCCGCTCCTACACCGGGGGGAATCCAACAGGCTCATGGGATCGGGGCGCCCATACATTCCCTTTATCAGGCGAGTCAACCCGCATACAATGGCGGGTTCAAGTTTCTTGACCATTCTTTCCGGAGTCCCTAGACCATGGCCGTTGAACGCACCCTTTCCATCATCAAGCCCGATGCCGTCGCCAAGAACGTGATCGGCGCCATTTACAGCCGTTTCGAGAACGCTGGCCTCAAGATCGTCGCCGCCAAGATGATGCATCTGACCCGCGAGCAGGCTGAAGGCTTCTACGCCGTGCACAAGGAGCGTCCCTTCTTCGGCGAGCTGGTCAGCTTCATGATCTCCGGCCCGGTCATGATCCAGGTGCTGGAGGGTGAGGATGCCGTCGCCAAGAACCGCGACCTGATGGGCGCCACCGACCCGAAGAAGGCCGCCCCGGGCACCATCCGCGCCGACTTCGCCGACAGCATCGACGCCAACGCCGTGCACGGTTCCGACAGCCTGGAGAACGCGAAGATCGAGATCGACTTCTTCTTCAAGGCGAACGAAATCTGCCCGCGCTGAACGCTGGACGATCCCTCGTGGGCATGATCGCAAGCGGCGACAAGATCAACCTGCTCGGCCTGCCGAAGGGCAAGCTCGAACAGTTTTTCGTCGAGATGGGCGAGAAGCCCTTCCGCGCCGTGCAGGTGATGAAGTGGATTCACCAGCGCGGCGTGACGGACTTCGCCGCCATGAGCGATCTGTCCAAGGCCCTGCGCGAGAAGCTCGCGCAGGTCGCCGAAATCCGCATTCCTGAGGTGCAGCACGAGCAGCGATCCCGCGACGGGACGATCAAGTGGGTGCTGCGCCTCGATTCAGGCAACAGCGTGGAGATGGTCTACATCCCCGAACGGGAGCGGGCCACGCTGTGTGTCTCCTCCCAGGTCGGCTGCGCGCTGGCCTGCACCTTCTGCTCCACCGGGCGGCAGGGCTTCAACCGCAACATGAGCGCGGCCGAGATCGTCGCCCAGCTGTGGATGGCCGAGCACCGGCTGGTGGACACCCTGCTGCCTTCCGAGCGCAAGATCAGCAACATCGTATTCATGGGCATGGGCGAACCCCTGCTCAACTTCGAGGCGGTGGTCGATGCCGCCGAGATCATGATGGAGGACAACGCCTTCGGCCTGTCCAAACGCCGGGTGACGGTCAGCACCTCCGGCGTGGTGCCGGCCATGGCGCGCCTGCAGGAGCGAGTGGACGTCTCGCTCGCCGTCTCCCTGCACGCGCCGAACGATGCCCTGCGCGACGTGCTGGTGCCGCTCAACCAGAAGTATCCACTCAAGGAGCTGATGGCCGCCTGCGATGCCTACGCGCCGAATGCCCCCACCGGCAGCATCACCTACGAATACGTGATGCTTCATGACGTGAACGACACCGACCGGCACGCCGAGGAGCTGATCGAGCTGTTGCGCGGCCGCCCGGCCAAGGTCAACCTGATCCCGTTCAACCCGTTCCCGCAGTCCGGCTACCAGCGTTCGAGCAACGAGCGCATCGACCGCTTCATGCGCCGCCTGGAGGCCGCCAACATCACCACCATCCCGCGCCGCACGCGCGGAGATGACATCGACGCCGCCTGCGGCCAGCTGGTCGGCGAGGTGGAGGACCGCGCCCGCCGTGCCGAACGGCTGGAGCGCATGGCGCTGAGGCCCGCGTCCTGATGGCCCGCCCAGCCTGGCTCGCCGCCCCCCTCCTCGTGGCCGTGCTGACGGGCTGCAGCTCCAGCCCTGCGCGGGACGAGCCCCCGTCCGACAACGCCCGCGCGGCACAGATCAACGTCCAGCTGGGGCTGGGCTACCTGCAGCGCGGGCAGAAGCAGGCCGCCGCGGAGAAACTCGCCCGCGCACTGGAGCAGGACCCGAAATCGGCCCTGGTGCAACACGCCAATGCCCTGCTGCAGGACGTCCTGGGCGAGACGGAGGCCGCCGACCGCCACTTCCGCCGCGCCATCGAGCTTGACCCGAAGGACTCCGAGGCGCGCAACAACTACGGCGCCTTCCTCTGCCGCCTCAAGCACACCGACGAGGGGGTGGCGATGCTCGAACAGGCGCTTGGCAACCCGCTCTACGCCACCCCCGAATTCGCCTGGTCAAACATCGGCCAGTGTCGCCGTCAGGCCGGCCAGCTGACCGAGGCCGAGACGGCGCTGCGCAAGGCGGTGCAGCTCAACCCCCGTCTGGCCTCGGCCTGGCTCCAGCTCGCACAGACCCAGTTCGAACGTGGCGAGGCCATGCAGGCGCGGGAGAGCCTCAAGCGCTACCACGACCTGGCCCCGCAGGACCCCGCGAGCCTGCTGCTCGGGGCGCGCATCGAACAGGCGCTGGGACAGCGCCAGGCGCAGGCGCATTACGAGCTGCTCCTGCGCGGCAAGTTTCCTGATTCCGACGAGGCCCGTCGCCTCGGGGAGATGCCAAGGTGAGTTCATCGACCATGGATGATGCTGCAACGGGGCTGGGCGAACACGCCGGGCTGGGGGAGATGCTGCGCAAGGCCCGCGAGGCACAAGGACTCACGCCGGCCGCACTGGCGCGCCAGCTGAACCTGGATGTCCGCCTGATCGAGGCGCTGGAGGCCGAGAACCTTGCCGCCCTGCCCGCCCCGGTCTACGTGCGGGGCTACCTGCGCCGGCTGGCGCTCAATCTTGCGCTCGATGAGGGCGCCCTGCTGCGGGCCCATCAGCGCCTGGTCGGCACGACCGAAC
Organism: Thiofaba sp. EF100; assembly: GCF_039822285.1. NCBI lineage: Bacteria > Pseudomonadati > Pseudomonadota > Gammaproteobacteria > Chromatiales > Halothiobacillaceae > Thiofaba > Thiofaba sp. EF100. Next base: position 179,541 of record NZ_JBAJEY010000002.1, read on the forward strand.
CGGCGCCCCTGCGCAGCACCCCGCCGATCGAAACGATGAAGTCCCCCCCCGAGGGCGGGCGACGCTGGCCGTGGCTCGCGGGCGGGCTCATCCTGGGGGTGGTGGCCTTGGGGTTTTATGGTGCGTCGCTCTTGCCCAACACCTGGATTGAATCGATTTCCGAGCCCACACCCAGCGTGACGGGGCTGCCCCCCGCGCCAGCCACCACCACGCTGCCGGTGGCGCCCGCCATCCCGCTCGCCATCGAGCCGCCCCCGCCGCCGGCCGCAAGCGCTGAAGCAACGCCCGCCCCCGTGGTCGGAGAGGTCTCAGCCCCCACCCCGACCCCGCCAGTGGCTGAACCTACACCGACCCTCGGCCTGGAGCTGCGTGCCGACAAGACCGAGAGCTGGGTCCAGGTCAAGGACGCCGCAGGTAAGGTGCTGTTCGAGGGCGTACTCAAGCCGGGCAGCACCCGCCAGCTCGATGGCGCTCGGCCCTTCCAGGTCGTGATCGGGCGGGCGGAGGCGGTGACCCTCAGCCTCGATGGCAAGCCGGTCGATCTGGCGCCGTATGGGCGGCCGAATGGCAAGGCCTTCATCGCCCGGCTCGGAGGCTGATCCATGCAGTTCACCCACGTGATCCCGCGGCGCAAATCACGCCAGATCATGGTCGGCAAGGTACCGGTCGGCGGCGATGCCCCGATCAGCGTGCAGAGCATGACCAATACCGAGACCTGCGATGTCGCCGCCACGGTCGCGCAGATCCTGGCGCTCAAGCAGGCCGGGGCCGACATCGTGCGTGTCTCGGTACCGAGCCTTACGGCCGCCGAGGCCTTTGGCGAGATCAAGCGGCGGGTCGGCTGCTTTCCGCTGATCGCCGACATCCATTTCGACCACCGCATCGCCCTGCGGGTGGCCGAGCTCGGGGTGGACTGCCTGCGCATCAACCCGGGCAACATCGGCCGTGAGGATCGGGTGCGGGCGGTGGTCGAGGCCGCGCGTGACAAGGGCATCCCCATCCGCATCGGGGTCAACGCGGGCTCCTTGGAGAAGGACCTGCAGGAGAAGTACGGCGAGCCCACGCCCGAGGCCCTGGTCGAGTCCGCCCTGCGCCACGTCGAGATCCTCGAACGGCTGAACTTCCCGGACTTCAAGGTCAGCCTCAAGGCCTCGGACGTCTTTCTTACCGTGGAGGCCTACCGCCTGCTCGCCAAACAGATCGAGCAGCCGCTGCACCTCGGGATCACCGAGGCCGGTGGCGCGCGCGCCGGGGCGGTGAAGTCCGCCATTGGCCTAGGCCTTTTGCTCGCCGAGGGGATCGGCGACACCCTGCGCGTGTCGCTCGCCGCCGACCCGGTGGAGGAGATCAAGGTCGGCTGGGATATCCTCAAGAGCCTGCACCTACGCTCGCGCGGGATCAACCTGATCGCCTGTCCCTCCTGCTCGCGCCAGCAGTTCGACGTGATCAAGACCGTCAACCTGCTGGAGCAGCGGCTGGAGGACATCGACACCCCGCTCGATGTGGCAGTGATCGGCTGCGTGGTCAACGGCCCGGGCGAGGCGCGCGAGGTGGCCGTGGGGCTCACCGGCGGCAAGCCCAACCTGCTCTACATCGACGGCATACCGCACCACAAGGTCGAGAACGAACACCTGGTGGACGAGCTCGAGCGCACCATCCGCGCCAAGGTGGCGGAGAAACAGGCCAAGGACGCCGCTGAACATTGACATGGTAGGAGCGGCGCCTCGCCGCGACGCGTATCGCGGCGAGGCGCCGCTCCTACAAGGCACAACGACCATGAGCAAGCACATTCAATCCATCCGCGGCATGCACGACGCCCTGCCGCACGAGACCCCGGGCTGGCAACGCCTGGAGGCCATCCTGCGCGAGCTGATGGCGGCCTACGGCTACCGTGAGATCCGCACCCCCGTGGTCGAGCAGACCGCCCTGTTCAAGCGCTCCATCGGCGAGGTCACCGACATCGTCGAGAAGGAGATGTACACCTTCGAGGATCGCAACGGCGAGAGCCTGACCCTGCGCCCCGAAGGCACCGCCTCCTGCGTGCGCGCCTGCCTGGAGCACGGCCTGCTGCACAACCAGCAGCAGCGCCTGTGGTACATGGGCCCGATGTTCCGCCACGAGCGCCCGCAGAAAGGGCGTTACCGCCAGTTCCACCAGCTCGGGGTGGAGACCTTCGGCATGGCGACCCCGGAGCTCGACGCCGAACTGATCCTGATGGCCGCCCGCCTGTGGCGCGAGCTTGGGCTGGCCGACGAGGTCAAACTTGAGATCAACACCCTCGGCTCCAACGAGGCGCGCGCCAAGTACCGCGAGCACCTGGTCGCCTACCTGCGTCAGCATCACGACCGGCTGGACGAGGACAGCCGCCGCAGGCTCGAGACCAACCCGCTGCGGGTGCTGGACTCCAAGAATCCGGAGGTGCGCGCGGTGTTGCAGGACGCCCCGCGTCTGGACGAGCACCTGGACGAAGAGTCCCGCGCCGACTTCCTCCGCCTGTGCGACCTGCTGCATGCCGCGGGCATCCGCTACGAGGTCAACCCCAACCTCGTGCGCGGGCTGGATTACTACAACAAGACCGTGTTTGAATGGGTGACCACGCGCCTGGGCGCCCAGGGCACCATCTGCGCGGGCGGCCGGTTCGATGGCCTGGTGAGCCAGCTCGGCGGATCGCCCACCCCGGCGGCGGGCTTCGCCATCGGCCTCGAACGGCTCCTGGCCCTGCTGGGTGAGGGCTTCGGCGAGGCCCAGGCGCAGGCCGCCGCCCCGCATGTCTACCTGGTCTCGCTGGGGGCGGACGCCGAGCGCGAGGCCCTGGTGCTGGCCGAACGGTTGCGCGACCAGCTCCCCGGGTTGCGCTTGCAGAACAACGCCGGCGGCGGCGGCTTCAAGGCCCAGTTCAAGCGCGCCGACAAGTCCGGTGCGGCCTTCGCGGTGGTGCTGGGTGAGGATGAGGTGCGCCAAGGGGTAGCCCAGCTCAAGCCGCTGCGAGGTGAGGGCGAGCAGGAGGCCATCGCCCTCGATGCGCTGGCCGAGATATTGCGCGCCAGGTTGTTTGGCTAATGGGGCACGTCCCCTCCCCCCTGGTGGGGGAGGGTTAGGGAGAGGGGGCTAAGTCTCAACGGGCCATCACCCTCTCCCCCAGCTCCTCCCCATCGAGGGGGAGGGGAGAAGCAAAAATTCAGACCGTACTTGAGTTGCAGGAGTAAGGCCCGTGGCCGTTGACATCCACGAAGAAGAACAGGTCGAGGCGCTCAAGCGCTGGTGGCGCGAGAACGGCAAGGCGGTCATCGCCGGCCTGCTGCTGGCGGTGGCCCTCGTCCTTGGCTGGCAGTGGTGGCAGGCACGCCAGGAGGCGCGCGCCCACCTGGCCGGCCAGGTCTATGCCGAACTCCTGGCCAAGCTGGACCAGGCCCCGGCCGAGGCCCGCCCCGCTGCCGAACGCCTGCTGAACGAATTTGCCGGTAGCACCTATGCCGACCTGGCCGGCCTCGCGCTCGCGCGCATCGAGGTCGAGGGCGGCCAAGCGGATGCGGCACGCGCCCGCCTGCAGCACCTGACCGCCCATGCGCGGGACGAGTCGGTGCGCACCCTCGCCAGCCTGCGCCTCGCGCGCCTGGAGTGGGGGGAGGGCCATGCCGAGGCGGCCCTGCGGCAGCTCGAAGGCAAGCTGCCGGACGCCTTCCGCGCCGAGGCCGACACCCTGCGCGGCGACGTGCTGGTGTCCCTGGGCCGGCTTGAGGAGGCGCGCAAGGCCTATGACGCCGCGCTGGCCCAGGCCACCCTGCAGGGGCAAGAGACCGGCCTGATCCGAATCAAGCGTGATGATCTGGGAGGGTCCACCGATGGCGCGGCTGTCCAAACGAACTGAATGGCTGTCCATGGGGCTCCTCGCCCTCGCCCTCGCGGTCGCCTTGGGCGGCTGCAGCGGCAAGCGTGACCATGTCGAACCGCCCACCAAGCTGGCCGATATCCAGTCCAGCTTCACCCCACGTGAGGTCTGGTCCGCCTCGGCCGGCAGCGCGGATGGCAGCGGGCTGCTCAGCCTGGCTCCGTTCGTCGCCGAAGGCCTGGTGGTCGCGGTGGACGTGCGCGGCCAGGTGAGCGCCTTCGACGCTACCAGCGGCACCCTGCGCTGGCGGCGGGAGGTCGGCTTCGCCGTCAGCGGCGGCGTGGGCGGCGGCATGGGTCTGGTGCTTGTCAGCGGCCGCAAGGGCGAACTGGCGGCCCTGGAGCTCGCCACCGGCGAGCCGCGCTGGCGCGTGGAGACCGGCAGCCTGGCCTATGCCCCGGCGGTAGCCGGTGCGGGTCGCGTCGCCCTGCGTGGCCTGGATGGCCGCCTGCTGGTGCTCGACGCGGCGAATGGCGAACGCCTGTGGGCAGACACCCGCCCCGTGCCGCCGCTCTCCCTCCAGGGCACCAGCCGCCCGCTGCTGCTCGAGGATGCGGTGATCGCAGGCTTCGACAACGGCGAGCTGAGCGCCTATGCCCTGGCCAACGGACGCAAGCTGTTTACCCTCAACGTCGCCCTGCCCAAGGGCCGCTCCGAGGTCGAGCGCATGGTGGACGTGGACAGCACCCCGCTGCTCGACCGCGGCGTGCTCTATGCCCTGGCCTATCAGGGCCGTCTGGTGGCGATCGATGCGGCCACCGCCCAGACCCTCTGGGCGCGCGAGCTGTCCGGCTTCAGCGACCTGGCACAGGACCGCGGTGCGCTGTACCTGACCGACGCGCGTGGCGCGGTGATGGCCGTCGACAAGCGCAGCGGCAAGTCGCTGTGGACCCAGGATGCCCTGCTGCACCGCGGCGTGACCGGCCCGACCGTGGTGGACGGCATGGTCGTGGTGGGGGACCGCGAGGGCTACCTGCACTGGCTGTCAGCCGAAGACGGCCGCCTGCTGGCCCGCCTGCGCCCGGTCAGCAGCGCGCTGACCGCTGCACCGCGCACCGACGGCGAGCGCCTGTACGTGCAGGGGCGCGATGGACGGCTGGTTGCCGTGAGCGCCCGCGCCCCCACCTCGCCTTGAGGCCTTCCTGCGCGCTGAATCATCGTGTCGAGGTCGCACCTGTTGGCCCCCTGGGCGTTGCCGCTCTGGGGGCTTCTGCTTTTGGCCCTGCTCGCCTGGCTTGTGCCGCGCCAGACCGGCAAGCTCGCGGAGCAGGCCCTGCCCGGCGTGCTGGCCGAACTGTCCCGCAGTCTGCAGGCGCAGGCAACGCTCGAAGCCTATGCGCGGGGCTGGCGGGATGCCCGGGCGAAGATCCTGCTCACGCACGCGGGGCTGCGCGATCCGATCCCCCTCGAGGTGAACCTGCGCCACGGCCCCTGGCTGGGCGAGGGTGGCTTCGGCTGGCTCTCGGCCCGCATTCCCTGGCCGGAGCAGGGCGGGATCGTGCCCTTCCCCCCGGGCGAGCGGCTCGAGCTGCGCCTTAAAATCGACCTGCTCGGCCGCACCCGGCTGTGCCTCTGGCGCCTGACAGGCAAGACCCCCGACAAGCTGGGCGAGGTGCGGATCGAAATCAACGCCGTTCCGGACGGCGCTGGGTCACCGCAAGGGGGCCCCCTCAGGGCGGAATCCATGGATGGACTCCGCCGCGATCTGGTGAGCCTGATCGGCGAGACCCGCCTGCCCGGCCTGCTGCTGACCACGCGCGCAGGTGAGCTCCGCCTGGCCGAGGTGGACCTGCGGCTGAGGCTGGAAAGGCAGGAGGATGGGCTGGCCGGCGTCGTCGGGCTCGATGCCCGGCGCGCGGCCTTCGGGCGAGGCGAGGGGGCCTGGCTGATCGAGCAGCCCTGGCTGGACCTGACCCTGGACAGCCAGGACCGTCTGGAACTGCGTTGGACCAGCGTGCGGGGCGGCCAAGTCTTGGGCAGGCTCGATGGGGCCATGCGCTGGCGGGATGTGGACTGGACTGCCCTGCGCGCGAGCCTCGATCGGCGCGCCCTGCGCCTGAACGACCCGCCGCGCCTGCGTCGTCAGCTGGACCGCCTCGGCCTCGCGCTGGGGGAGGGGGAGATCGTGCTGGAACGCCTCACCCTCGAGCAACCCTCCGGCCGGCTCGATCTCGAGGGCCTGCTGCGCGGCCGCGATGCCCCGACCGGCCTGCGCCGCCTGCACCTGGACCTGCGCCTCGGTCTGGCGCGCCCCGTGGCCGTGCAACTGCTTTGCGCCAGCCGCTGGGTACAGGATACGGCGGGGGCGGAGCGCCTCTTGTCCGCCCTCGAGGAACAGCACATCCTGGTGGACGATGGCACCATGCTGCGCGGCGCCCTCACCCTGTGGGACGGTGCCCTGACCCTCTCGGGCCGCCCAATGGTGCTGGAGGAGGTGCTGGGCGCACCATTGAATTCCGACGGCATGGACTGAACATTCATGCCGCATAATCCACAACATGGCGCCGGACATCTCCCGGCGCGTACCGAGCGAATCCACGCATGAAACCCGTCATTGCCCTGGTGGGCCGACCGAACGTCGGCAAGTCCACCCTCTTCAACCAGCTGACCCGCTCGCGCGACGCCCTCGTCGCCGACCTGCCGGGCCTCACCCGCGACCGCAAGTATGGCAGCGCGCGCCTTGCTGAGCGCGAGGTCATCGTCATCGACACCGGCGGCCTGTCCGGCGAGGAGGCCGTGCTCGATGCGCGCATGGCCGAGCAGACCTGGCGTGCGGTGGACGAGGCCGATGTGGTGCTGTTCCTGGTCGACGCGCGCGCGGGGCTCACCGCCGCTGACGAGCAGGTGGCGGAGCAGCTTAGGCGCAAGAACAAGCCCATCCTGCTGGTCACCAACAAGATGGACGGCGCCAACGAGGCGACGGTGCTCGGCGAGTTCAGCCAGCTTGGCCTGGGGGAGCCGGTCTACCTGGTCGCTGCCCATGGCCGCGGCCTGCAGGGGTTGACCGAGCGCGTCCTGGCCCAGCTGCCCCCGGCCCCCGAGGCGCTGGACGACGACGCCATCGACGCCGCCGGCATGAAGGTCGCCATCATCGGCCGCCCGAACGTGGGCAAGTCCACCCTGGTCAACCGCCTGCTCGGCGAGGAGCGCATGGTGACCATGGACATGCCGGGCACCACGCGCGACTCGGTCTTCATCCCCTTCGAGCACCACGGCAAGCCGGTCACCCTGATCGACACCGCCGGCGTGCGCCGGCGCGGCCGGGTGAACGACATGATCGAGAAGTTCAGCGTGGTGAAGACCCTGCAGGCCATCGACGCCGCGCAGGTGGTGGTGCTGGTGCTGGACGCACGTGAGGGCATCGTCGACCAGGACCTGCATCTGCTCGGCTTCGTCATCGAACGCGGCCGTGCCCTGATCGTCGCGGTCAACAAGTGGGATGGCCTCACCCCGGATCACCGCGAGCGGGTCAAGGCCGAGCTCGACCGCCGCCTGGCCTTCGTCGACTACGCCGAGACCCTGTTCATCTCCGCCCTGCACGGCTCCAACGTCGGCCTGTTGATGGACAAGGTCGAAAAGGCGCACGCCTCGGCCGGCATCAAGCTCTCCACCCCCAGGCTCACCGAGGCGCTGGAGGTGGCGCAGTTCAAGCACCAACCGCCGCTGGTCAACGGCCGCCGGATCAAGCTGCGCTATGCCCACCAGGGCGGCCGCTTCCCGCCCACCATCGTCATCCACGGCAAGCAGACCGACCGCCTGCCGGGGGCCTACAAGCGCTATCTGGAAAAGTTCTTCCGCGACCAGTTCAAGCTGTACGCCACCCCGGTGCGGCTGGAGTTCAAGACGGACGAGAACCCCTACCAGCCTGAGCAGCGGCGCAACACCAAGTCGCTGATGGAGCACCTGAAGGAGAAGCGGGAGCGCCGGCTGGCGAAGAACAAGGGGCGGCGCGAGGGGAAATAGGAGCGGGCTTCTCGTGGCCCTCTGAGGGAGCCATGATCGGCCCGGGGCGGGCCTCCTACACCGCCGAGCTGTAGGAGCGGCGCCCCGCCGCGATGAGTGCGTGGAGGGTTCGCCGCCCTTGAGGGTTATTCGGCCTTGAGGGTATCCATCAGGTCGATCATGAACTCCGTCTCCTCATGGTCGACCGCCTCCCAGCCCTGGAAGCCGAGGGCCTCGAGCACACCGGAGCCTTTCTCGAGCCCGCCCATGCGCACGAGCAGGTCCTGGATCTCCTCCGCGCTGTCCATCAAACGCGGGCCGACCAGGAAGGCATGCTGGATGTCGGAGATCTGGCTGACCACCAGCGGGCGCAGCTGCTTGCGCACCACCTTGGAGAGGCCATCCCAGGCGTCCTTGAGGAAGAAGCCCACATCCGCCTCACCCTTGAGCAGGGCCTTGGCCACCAGCACGTAACCATCGGCGGTCACCGCCTGGACATTGGTCTTGTTGAGGTCGGCCGGCTCCAGCATGATCATGCCGACCAGGTGGATGTCCGGGTCGTCGGTGCTCACCACCCGCACCCCGGGCGTAAGGTCCTCGACGTGCTGTACCGGGCTGTCGGCCGGCACCGCGATCACGCATTCGTCGGCGATGCCGAGCGGGCGGGCCACGGCGCGGAACCCCTTCTCGCGCACCAGCATGGAGGCATCGAAGGGGTTGGCGTAGATCAGGTCCACCCGGTCCGCACGGATGGCCGCACGCTGGGCCTCGAAGCTGTCGTACATCTCCAGGTGGATGTGCAGACCGAGGTTGCGCTGCAGCCAGGTGTTGAAGATGTACCAGCCGGAGATGTGGTCCGGGGTGAAATCGGGGCTGACGGTCAGTTGGTAGACGGTATCCATATCACTCCTCCGGGCCTTCCCAGCGGCTGCCTTCCGCAAGCTTGAGCTGCTTGTAGAGCTCGATCGAGGCCTTGATCTTGCTGCGCGAGGGCTTGCGGCGCACCGAGGTGTAGCCCACCACCTTGCCCTCCCGCACGTTGGGGATGACGGTGGCATAGACCCAGTAGAACTTGCCGTCCTTGCGCAGGTTCTTCACGTAGCCGTGCCAGATCTTGCCGGCCTCGACGTCGTCCCACAGCCCCTTGAAGGCCACGGCGGGCATGTCCGGATGGCGGAGGATGCTGTGTTCAGCCCCCAGCAATTCCTCACGGGTGTAACCTGACATATCGACGAAGGACTGGTTACAGTGGGTGATGATGCCTCGCGTGTCGGTGCGGGAGACGATCAGCTTGCCGTCCGGATAGGGCACCTCCTCGTCGGTGACCAGCAGCTTGCGCGGCCCAACGCCGTAGAGGTTCAGGGTGTACTCGCGATACGGGCCGGCGACAAACGCCGGCTGCATGTCCTTGAGCATCTTACGGATCCTCGGGAAAGGCATGCCCGCAGCATGCCCGGAGAAAAGCAGGAATCAATCCCGCCCCGGTACAGGACGGGAAGGCTCGACCGGTCGTTTAGATGACCTTGGTGACCGCCTCGGCGGCCCGCTTCACGTCGAGGAAGATCAGGCCAAGCTTGGCCTGCGGCTTGGCCAGCACGGTCAGCACCGCATCCTCCCCGGCGTGGGTCATCAGGATGTAGCCCTTATCCCCCTTGATCAGCACCTGCTCCAGACCGCCGCGGGCCAGCTCCTTCGCCGTGCGGTCCCCCAGGGAGAGAAGCGCCGCGCTCATCGCGCCCACCCGGTCCTCGTCCATACCCGCGGGCAGCAGGGCGGCCATCATCAGGCCGTCGGTGGAGACAATGGCTGAGGCCTCGATGTCGGCCGAGGAGCCATTCAGCTCGGAGAGAATGGAGGTCAGCATGTCAGCGCGCATGGGTTTCGTCCTTTGCGTTAAGGCCCATTGGGGCGAAATTACCAGGTTTCCTTGCAGGTGATGCCTTCGGCGTGATATTCCGAGCCCACATGCAGGGTAATGATCTTCTTGCCGGTCACGGCCTCGACCGCGCCATCAATCAGACCAAAGCCAAAATTGCAGAGCGCGTGCTTTCCGGCCTGGATGCCGCGCTCGTTCAGTACCAATCCGATCTTGCAGCCGGACAGCGTGGCGGCATGCCCGTCCAGGGTGATCGCCTCCATGAACTCCTTGTCATGGAAGAACTTGGCGATCAGGGCGCGGGCGTCGTCTTCTGTACCCACATGCCCTTCGCCAAGACGCTTGCCCAGCTGCTTGCCTGCGTATCGGAACACGCTGACGGCGCCCTTCTCGCCGATCAGCGACTCCACCTGCCCGGCGATGTCGGCCAGCAGGTTGACGATCTCGCGCGTATCCATCGCGCACTGTTTGCTGCTCATGATATCCACCTTTCTTTATAAGGACATAGAAAGGCAAGGATAAAGCATGTCCATATGAATTTTTTATGATTATACATGGGACTTTCACTGAAGACGCGGCGGTCTTCGGTCATCACCCACGCAGGTCGCGGATGGCCCCAAGGTCATCCTGCTGCACCCGGACCAGACGGTCCATGTGCAAATCCCGGAGGATCGACGCCCCCCGTTCGTCGTCGGCCATGTCCAGCAGGATCGCTCGCAGCGCATCGACCTGGTCGGCATGCCGCGGCGCAAGCATGAAGCAGTGGTAGACGCTGCGCTCGGCAGTCTCGCTCACCACTCGCACCTGCTTGCGGGAGAGCTTGCTCATCCCCTCGTAGAAATCCTTGTAGAGGATACCGAAGCGCGCCTCGCCCTTGTACAGGGCCTGCACCACGCCCATCCAGTTGGCCGCCGGCTGCAGCGTCTGGGGGGCGATGCCCGCGCGGGCGAGCGATTTGAGCGCCACCTGGGTGACCAGCATGCTCGGCACGGTGGCGACGCTCGCCTGGTGGAAGTCCGCGGCCGCGGCCTCGCACTCGGCGCAGGTCACCAGCACGGCCTCGTCAAACAGGTTGCCGGCGCGCGCCAGCGGCAGGTAGCCATGCCCATCAAGGAGCTTCAGCGCATGCTGTGGATTGGCATAGACGAGGTCCGCCTCCGCCATCTTCGCCTGAAACTCGGCGAAATCCAGGCTCTGCTCGAAGTGCACTGAGCGGCCCGCCCGCTGACTGAGGTACTGGGCGAACAGGAACCAGCGCTCCGGGTTTCTGGCGGTGTCGTGCGGACAGACCATCATCTCGAGTCGCTGCATGTCGGGCCTCCTCGGCTGCTTACTCGGCGGGCTCAGCCACCGTAACGACGGAACAGCATCCAGATCAGGTCCAGGGTGGCGGCCTGATGGAGGTTCGGCGTGCCGCTGATGATCAGCACGAACCGGTAACGGCCGACAAACAGGGGCCAGAAACCGATCTCGCTCACCCCGCCGGCATTGATCAGGGCCCAGGCGCTGGTGCGCAGACCGAGGTTGCCCTCCAGCAGGCCGACATGGCGGGTGTGGAGGGAGCCGAGGTCGGCAGACAGGCCGGCCAGTTCCTCGGCCGTCTCGTGGTGGAAGCCGTGGGTGGCAAGGTAGAAGCCCTGCTCGTCGGCCAGGAGCGCCTTGCCGCGACCGGCCAGCTCGGCCAGGATGCCAGGCAGGGCGGTTTCCAGGCTGCCCTGCGGGCTGTGGCGCGGTTCGCGCAGGCCCTGTACCAGGCCAAGGTCCTGCAGGCGGTAGATGTGCTCGAGCGCGGCCTGCTCATCGTTAAGGCCGGTAAGCTCGCGCAGTACGTCCACGTTGAACGGGGGGCTCTCGATATGGCCGAGCAGACGAATGAGGGTGGCGCGCGCGGGATCATCCAGCGGACTTGAGGCCGCGTAATAGGCGCCTGCTGGCGAGGGGGCGATATGCAGTCCGGAAAGCAGTTCGTACTCAGCCATCGTCACGGATCCCTGGATCGATCGAATAAAGGAGGGCCTGAACCAAGAGGGCCATGTCGCGCTTCTCGCGCGCGTCCACCTCGAAAATGGGGGCCTTGTAGCCGAGGCTGGCGAGGTGGGCGTTGTAGCGGGACAGGTCCGGCTCGGGGCGTTCGTCCATGCGCGTCACGCCGATCACCAGCTGGGTCTGGTCGATGAACTCACGGAACGCATTGACGTAGAAGCTCATGTCCTGGAACGGGTTGATGCGCGTGTTGTCGAGCATCAGCACCAGGCCGAGTCCGCCCTCGGTCAGGATGTCCCACATGAAGTCGAAGCGTTCCTGGCCCGGGGTGCCATACAGGTGCACGCGCTCGTTGCCATCGAGCTTCATCAGGCCGTAGTCCATGGCCACCGTAGTCTGCGGCTTGCGGTTGGCGGTCATGTCACTGGCATCCTCGTCGGTGCTGACGATGGGGATGTCGCTGAGCGAGCGGATGGCGGTGGTCTTTCCCGCCCCCACCGGGCCGGCAAAGATGATCTTGTGTTGCGCCATGGAGGAAATCCTTACCAAAACTTAGCCAAGGCCGAGCTTGTTCAGCATACGCCGGAACAGGCCGCGCCGATCCTGGGGAGCTGCCTGCGCAGGTGATGGGGCCGCGCTCGCCGGGGCGCTCGCAGCCTGGTCGACCAGGTCAAGGGCCTGGCAGGCGGTGAAGAAGCTGAATACGTAGCGGTACGGCAACCCGAGGCGCTCGGCGGTCGCCATCAGCCCGGTCGGCTGCTTGATCCACAGCGCAGCGATCTGCATCGCGCCGGGGATGAGCTGGAGCCGGGTGAGGCCCGGCCAGGCGCGCAGGCTGACTGGCGCGTCGAGCGATGTGCCGCTGGGCACCCGGCCACGCGCCGTCCACAGGGCGACGCTCCACAGGGTGGCATCGAGCCGCTGCAGGCGAGGGTCGGCCGAAGTCGTGATCGGGGTCTCCTCCAGCGGGATGGCATGTACCCGCATCGGGGTCTGGTGGCGCGAGCGGGTGCACAACGGCCGCAGGTACTGCTCGCGCATCTCGCTGAACAGGCGCCGCTGGTCAGGGCAGAGGATGAGGGGGTGGCCCAGCCCCTCCACCACGGCCGGGGTGCCGGAGACCTCGGCCACGCGCATGCCCTCGCGCATGGCGCCGAACAGGGTGTCGTCCGGTTCGAAGAACAGCTCGGCACGCCGGCGGGGGTCGCGGTAGACCTCATCCGCGAGATCGCCACAGCATTCGTGCACGCGGCGCTCCTGCAGGGCCAGTTCGGCAGCGCGGGCCGCACCGCCGCCGGTCTCCTCAGCGGCACGCTGAACCGCCGGGGCCGCGGGAGGGGGCGGAACCTGCGCTCGCCCCACGGCCTCCATCCTACGGGTGTCGCTTTGCGCCCCATCACGGCCTGCGGCGGCGAGGCTCTCGGCCAGCGCCTCCCCACGATGCAGGGCAGCCAGGGTATTGAGCTCGGTGCGCACGCGCTCCACCGCGCCGATCAGCTCGTCGGCCCGCATCGGCTTGGGCACCCAGATGCTGTGGCGCAGCTGCTTCTCGCGCACCGAGAGCACCAGCGCGGGACCGGAGAAGCGGCGGCGGACATCCAGCCACAGGCGCTCGGCCCCCATGCCGTCGAGGTCGACCACCACGGCCTCCTGCTGGCCCTCGGGCACGACGACGCAGCATCCGCGGGCGGGGCCCGCGAGGAACATGGTGAACATCTGCGCGGCACGCTCATCCATGCCGTGCAGAGTCACCTTGAGGGGGGCGAAGGACTTCATGATGGGCCCGGATCAGGAAGCGACCGCGGGCCAGGACTCTGGCGCGCGACCGAAATTGATCAGCATCTGCTCGCGCATGGCCTCCATGCGGTCGAGCTCGCCCATGCGGGTGTAAAGCTCAAGCAGCTCGGCGGCCACCCCCGGCTGGTCCGGCTCGATGAGGAGCGCGTTCTCGAGGGTCTCCAGGGCCTGTTCGAGCTGCCCATACTCGACCAGCTCGCGCGCCTCCTCCAGCGGGGTACGCTCCTGCGCACCCCCTTGGGCCTTGTGGCGCAGCACGAGCTGGTCAGTGCCACAGAATCCGGTGCGCAGCAGCGAGCTGCGTACTCGCGCGATGGCCGGGTCACAGGCACGGATGCCGCTCTCCAGCTGACGCTGGAGGAACACCAGCGAGGTACGGTTGAGCAGCGGGGCGGCGAGATCGAGCATGCGCTGCTTGAGGGCCAGGCCCTTGTCACCCAAGGTGATGAGCAGGTCCACCAGCGCACCGTACAGCGATGCCCCATCCTCGTGACGGATCAGCAGCAGGATGCGCTGCACATGACTGCGCAGCTCGCGGGGATGGTGCACGATGCGATGGCCGAGGTAGTTCAGGGCGCTGTCGACGTCGTACACATGCCGAAGCTGAAGGCTGCCATGGCCGTGGATGGCCATGTGGGGATCAAGCGCAAGATCCGCGGCCGGCAGGCTGGCGGGTTCCCCCTTGAGGCGGACGAGCGGGAGGGGCATGTTCATGCAGCACCATCTTCCATATGGAACTTATGCCCTCATTCAATCATGGTCTTTCGCCGTTTGTCACCTCCCATCCCCGCTGGGCGGAGCAGGCCGCGATCACCAGGCCAGCGAAGACATCCTTCATGCTTCATGCCGACAGCCCCTTGAGGGCCAGGCGCGCCGCACCGCAGGCGGGGATGGCGTCCGGGCAAGACTCGACGGGCACGCCAAGCAGGCGGGCGCGGAGGGCGGTCCAGACTGGATTGCGCGCCCCGCCCCCCATGCTCAGCACCCGCGCGGGCCAGGGGGCACCAAGCTCGTGCAGGCGGCGGTAGCCCTCAAGCTCGATGCGCGCCATACCCTCGAGCAGGCCGTGCAGGAAGCGGGCATCATCTTCGGGCCGCGGCGCAAGCCGTGGGGCCAGGGCGGGATCCGCGACGGGAAAGCGCTCGCCCGGCGCGGGCAGGGGGTAGTAATCCAGGCCGCTGTCCTGCCGGGGGTCGATGCGCGCGGACAAGACCTCGAGCCTTGCTTCGTCAAAATACTGCCGCAGCACCGCGCCGCCGCTGTTGGAGGCCCCACCGGCCAGCCACACATCGCCCAACCGGTGGCTGTAGACGCCGTATTCCGGCGCGAAGACCGGGCGATCGGAAAAGACCTTGAGCGCCAAGGTGGTGCCAAGGGTGGTGACCGCATCGCCGACCCGGGAGCCCCCGCTCGCAAGGGTGGCGGCGATGCTGTCGGTGGTGCCGGCGACGATGACCAGCGCCGAGGAGAGTCCGAGCATCCCGGCCATCCCGGGATCCACCCGTCCAAGCGGCGTGCCCGGCGCATGCGCCAGCGGGAGGCAGCCCGGGTCGACGCCGAGCGCACCGAGCCAGTCCGGCCAGCGGCGCTCCAGCACGTCATAGCCCATCTTGAGAAGGTTGTTCTCATCCCCGAGATCGAAACGGCCGAGCAGGCGCCCGGCCACCCACTCAGCCTGATGCAGGAGGCGCGCGCTGCCGGGCAGGCCCCGCCCCTTGAGCCAGAGCAGTTTGGCGAGGCTTGCGGTCGCGCCGTGCCCGCCGCTCTCGCGCGGGGCGACCGCCGCGATGCGCGCGGCCTCGTCCCTTGCGCGGGCATCGTGGTACATCAGCGCGGGATGCAGGGGGCGGCCCTCCTGGCTGCAGGCGACCAGGGTGCCGGACGTGCCGTCGATGGCAAGCGCGCGCAGGGCGCCGAGATCGATCCGGCGGGCAAGCTCGCCAAGCAGAGCGCACAGGGCTGTCCACCACTGCTCCGGGTCTTGCTCCCAGCCACCGTCGGCCGTCTGAAGCGGGGCGGGCAGAGGGACCGCGGCTTCGGCCACAGACCGCCCCCCGGCATCGAGCACGCAGGCCCGCACCCCGGAGGTGCCAAAGTCGATGCCGACGACCTGAGCCATCCGTCGGCGGCGCCTCAGGGCAGGACGCAGGCGATGCCGCCAGCCTGGACGACGATGTGGCTCTCCCCGCCCTCCACCTCGAGCGGGGGGACGCCGGCCGTCTCGGCAAGCATGGCCCGCGCCACCATCGGCCGCAGTGGGGCGCCCTCCTGCGGGCTGAGCTGGATGCGGCGCAGCTCCACCCTGGGCCGCCCCAGGGTCTGGCGCAGCGCCTCGGCACGGGCCATCAGGCTGTGGGCCGCCTCCTGCATCAGCAGGGTCTCGGCCTCGGCGCGCGAGGCGGCGGAGAGCGCAAACCACAACCCGTCGAGCCCCATCCGCTCCTGCTGGCGGGCAACGAAGCGCATGGCGGCGGGGAAATCCCGGGATTCGAGCAGCAATTCATGGCGCACCCGCCAACGCTCGATACGGCGATCCTTGGGGGCATAGACCGGCTGGGTGCGGTAGCCGCCGGAGGTCAGCCGGAGCGCCGGCACGGCCCTGGCGCTCTGCATCGCCTCGTTGGCCAGCTGGTTGACCTCCTCGGCCAGCGCCGCCGGCTCCAGCCCCTCGCGCTCGATGACCAGCCGGGCGTGGAGAGTGTCATTGGCCACGTCGCGCTCGGCGCGGGCCTCGAGCTGCAGCTCGGTGGCGCCCGCTGGGCAGAGCCCGACCTCGTTCGCCAGGGTGGGCAACGGGGCTAGGAGCAGCAGGGGAAGCAGACGTTTCATGGGGCACCTCGCGGGAATCGTCGTGGATATCCCTTGAGACTAGTCCGGCGCGGGGTGCGCTGCACCAGCCAGGCAGGCCTTACGGCAGCTCGACCTTGACCGGCGGCAGCCAGCCTTCCTTGCGGTGCTCGGCGACCACGGTGGTGTAGATACCGCCGCGCACGTTCCACTCGCCGGTCACACGCATGTAGCGCGGCTCGGTGGCGGCGACCAGATCGGTGAGGATGCGGTTGGTCATCGCCTCGTGGAAGCCGCCCTCCTCACGGAACGACCACATGTACAGCTTCAGGGCCTTGAGCTCGACACATTTTTGGTCGGCGATGTAGTCGATGTAGATCGTGGCGAAGTCGGGCTGGCCGGTCTTGGGACAGAGACAGGTGAACTCCGGCACGCGGATGCGGATGGTAAAATCCCGCTCCGGATTGGGGTTGGCGAAGGTTTCCAGGTCTTTGGACGGGCGGGTAGACATGATTTTTTCTCGGGTTCTGGACTGAATGGCGCGGATTATAAGCGAATGCGCCCAAGGCCTGTGCCAGCATGAGGATCGGAGCCCCGCATGCGGCTAACCGCCCTGCGCCTCGCCGGCTTCAAGTCCTTCGTCGACCCCACCGAGATCCGCTTTCCCTCCGAGTTGGTGGGGATCGTGGGCCCGAACGGCTGCGGCAAGTCCAACACCCTGGACGCCATCCGCTGGGTGATGGGCGAATCCTCCGCCAAACACCTGCGCGGGCAGTCGCTCGATGATGTGATCTTTGCCGGCAGCGGTCAGCGCAAGCCCCTCGCGCAGGCCTCGGTCGAATTGGTGTTCGACAACGGTGCCGGACTGCTCAAAGGGCCGTGGGCACGGCCAGGTGAGATCAGCGTGCGCCGCGTCCTCACCCGCGACGGCCAGTCCAAGTACTTCCTCAATGGCACACGCTGCCGGCGCAAGGACATCGCCGACCTGTTCCTCGGCACCGGCCTCGGCTCGCGCAGCTACGCCATCATCGAGCAGGGCCAGATCAACCGCCTGATCGAGGCGCGCCCGGAGGAGATGCGCGCCACGCTCGAGGAGGCGGCTGGCATCTCGCGCTACAAGGAACGCCGGCGCGAGACGGAGGGCTCCATCCAGCACACGCGCGAAAACCTCGCCCGCCTCGACGATTTGCGCGAGGAGCTCGGCCGCCAGCTCGAACGGCTCGAGCGGCAGGCCAGGACTGCCGAGCGCTTCCGCCAGCTGCAGGCGGTGGAGGGCCAGCTTGAGCTGGCCCTGAATGCCCTGCAGCTGCGCCGCCTGCGGGAGGAGCAGCGGGCCGAGGAAGCTCGCCTCACCGAGGAGGAGGCCCATCTGCTCGCCGCCCAGGCCGCCCTGCACGAAGGCGCGACGCGACTCGAGCAGGCCCGCGCCCACGAGGCCGCAAGCCTAGAGGCCCTGCACCAGGCCCAGGCCGCCGCCTACGCCCAAGGGGCCGAGGTGGCGCGGCTGGAGCAGGCCCTGCGCCATGCGCGCGAGATGCGCGAGCGGGTCGGCCAGGAGCTGCGGACCCTGGAGCAGGAGACGGCCATGCATGCCCGCCTCGAGGGCGAGGCCGCCGAGCAGCTGGCCCGCCTGTCGGGCGAGCGCGAGCGGGCGCGCGAGGCCATCGCCGTACTCGAGGCGGCCTGCCTGGATGCGCGGGACCGCCTGCACGCAGCCGAGGCGGAGGCTCTGCGGGCACGCCAGACCTTCGAGGCCGCCCAGGCCCGTGCCCAGGAACCGGCCCAGCAGATTCGTGTGGAGCGCACCCGCCTGGAACATGCCGAACGGCAGCAGCGGGTCCTGCTCGATCGCCGCCAGCGCCTGCGCGTCGAACAGCTCGAAGACGAGGCGCGACGGCTGGAAGGCGAGCTTGCCGAGGCCCGTGCCGCATTCGATGCCCAAGCCGTCGGCGCGGAGGCCCTGGAACAGACCCAGGCGGAGCTTGACGCGGCCCTGCGCGAGGCGCGCGCCACCCTGGCGGCGGCCGAGGGCGCGGCCGAGGCCCTGCGGCGCGAGGAAGCGGGGGTGGCCGCCGAGCTGCGCGCCCTGCGGGCGCTCGAGCAGGCATTGATCGGCGACGAGTCGCCCGCCCTGCGCACCTGGCTCAAGCAGCAGGGTTTGGGCGACGAGCGCGCCGGGGGGCGGGTCACCCCCGCGCCGGAGTGGGCCACGGCGCTGGATGCCGTGCTTGGCGGAGCCCTGCAGGCCGTGCCGGTCGACGCCCTCGATGCGTGGCGCGAACGTGCGGCCGAGGAGGGCGCACGCGGCTTGTGGCTGGTGGAGACGAGCCCCGAGCCGCCAACCGGCGGCATCCTGCACGGCGATTGCGCCGCCGCCCTGCTGGGCGGTCTACGCCCGATCGAGTCGCTCGCCGAGGCCTTCGCCCGTCGGCACGAACTCGCCCCCGGCGAGGTTTGGCTCACGCCGCAGGGCGAACAGGTCAGCCGCCATGCCTGGCGGCGGCCGCCGGCCCATGAGGCGGGCTCGGGCACCCTGACCCGTCGCCTGCGCCTCGCCGAGGTCGAGGCCGCGCACGCCGCCCTCCAGCCGCGCCTTGCGGAGGCACAGGCCATGGCCCAGCAGGCGCGCCAGGCCCTGCAGGGGCTGGAGACACGCCAGGCCACGGCCCAGCGCGAGGCGCGCGAGATCCTGCGCCGCCAGGGCGAGGCCGCCACCCGGCTCGAGCAGCTGCGCCTGCGGCTGGAGCAAGCGCAGAGCCGCCTGCGCGGGCAGCGGCGCGAACAGGACGAGGTGGCGGCGGAGCTTGCGCGCGTGGAGGCGGAGCTCGAGGCGCACCGCCAGGCGGTGCGCACGCTGACCGAGGCTGTGCGCGAGCAGGAGGCCGCCCTGGCCAAGGCCCGGGCGGCGCGCGATGCGGCCGAGCAGGCCATCGCCCAGGCCCGCGAGGTGAGCCGCGCGGCCGAGCGTGACGAGCAGGCCGCCCGCGCTCGCCTGCAGACGCTCGAACGCGAGTGCGAACTGCGCACCCACCAGCTTGAGCAACATCGCGCCCAGGCCGCGCGGCTGGCCGAGAGACGCGCCGAGCTTACACAGCGCGCCCAGGAGGCCGAGGCCCCCCTCGCCGGCCTGATGGCCGAGCTTACGGCCGCGCGGGCCGCCGAGGCCGAGGCCGCCGAGGCCCTGAACCGTGCCCGCCAGGATCTCGCCCAGGCGCAGGAGGCCACCCGCCAGGCGCAGGAGGCACACATGGGCGCCGAGCGCACGCTCGAGGGGGCGCGGCGCACGGTCGAGGGGCGGCGCCTGACGGTACAGGCCCTGGCCCTACGCGCCGAGTCCCCCGCCGCCGCCCTCGCCCAGGCGGGCGAAGAGGCCACGGCCCTGGCGCTCGAGGGGCTGGCCGGAGTGGACGTCGAAGGCTGCCAGGCGCGCCTCGAAGAGACGCGCGCGCGCATCGCCCGCCTGGGTGCGGTCAACCTCGCCGCGCTGGAGGAGTTCGAGGAGGCCCGCCAGCGCAAGGCCCATCTGGATGCCCAGCAGGCCGACCTGACCGAAGCCCTCGCCACCCTCGAGGCGGCCATCGCCAAGATGGACCGCGAGACGCGCGGCCGTTTCCGCGCGACCTTCGACGCAGTCAACGCCGGGCTCGGCGAGATCTTCCAGCGCCTGTTCGGCGGCGGCGAGGCCTACCTCTCCCTCACCTCCGACGACTGGCTGGAGGCAGGGGTCCAGCTCATGGCCCGTCCACCGGGCAAGAAGGTCAGCCACATCCACCTGCTCTCGGGCGGGGAGAAATCGCTCACGGCCATCGCCCTGGTGTTCGCCATCTTCCAGCTCAACCCCGCGCCGTTCTGCCTCTTGGACGAAGTCGACGCCCCGCTGGACGAGGCGAACGTGGGGCGATTCTGTGCTATGGTGCGCGAAATGGCTGAACGCGTGCAGTTCATCTTCATCACCCACAACAAGACCACCATGGAGCTGGCCCGCCAGCTGGTCGGCGTGACCATGCGCGAGGCCGGCGTGTCGCGGATCGTGGCCGTCGACCTGGACGAAGCCGTGCGCCTGGTGGAGACCCGGGCACAGCCCTGAAACCTTAAGCGAGGCGAGCATGGAGGATTTGCGTTGGATCCTTCTCGGGCTGGGGGCACTGGTGCTCCTCGGCCTGTATCTCTTCAGCCGCAAGCGTCGTGGTGACGCCATCGTTCCCTTCAACGACGAGTTGAAGGACGACCCGCTGGAGGCTGCCCCGGTGGCCCGCCGCGCCGAGCCGCACATCGAGGACATCAGCCACTGGGGCGATGAGGGGGTTGGCCCGGTGCGCCGCCGCACCCTCGAGGAGGATGCCGCTACCCCACCGCGCCCCGCCCCCCGCCGCACCCCACGTTTTTCCTACGAGGCCACGCCGCGCCCTGTCTCGAGCGCCGGGCAGGCGCCCCGAGCGGCCGCACCCGCCGCCGAGCCGCCAGCCGCCCATCCTGCCCCGGAGCCCCCGGTGAGCGAGCAGCCCGCCGAAGCCGCCCCCCCCGCCGTGGTGCCGGTCTACCTCGTCGCCCGCGACCCGCAGGGCTTTGCCGGAGCCACCCTGCTCGACGTTTTCGCCCGCCACGGCTTTGAGTTCGGCGAGATGGACGTCTATCACCACGCCGATGCCCGGGGCACCATCCTGTTCAGCCTGATGAACGGCGTCGCCCCAGGCACCTTCGACCCGTCCACCCTGTCCGAGCAGCGCACGCCCGCCCTGGCCCTGTTCCTGCGCCTGCCGATCCCGGCGCAGCCTGGCCTTGTGTTCGAGCAGTTCCTCGACATCGCCCACCGCCTGGCCGAGGAGTTGGACGCCACCCTGCTCGACGAGCGCCGTGAGGAGCTTTGCACCGAGTCGATCGACCGCATGCGGGAGATCACGTTGGGGGAGTGAGGTACTAACCTCCTCATTCAGACAAAAGCAAGGCCGGGATTTTCCCGGCCTTTCGCATCCAACCACGCCGAATACAACCATGTCCGCCGATAGCCTCCGCCAGCGCCTCCTCGAACTCCGCCGCGAGATCGCCCGGCACGACTATGCCTATTATGTGCTCAACGCGCCGATCATCCCGGACGCCGAATACGACCGGCTGATGCGCGAGTTGCTTAAGATCGAGGCCGGCCACCCCGAATGGGTCACGCCCGACTCCCCCAGCCAGCGCGTGGGCGGGGCGCCGCAGGCAGGCTTCGCCGAGGTGCGCCATGCCGTGCCGATGCTTTCGCTCGACAACGCCATGGGCGAGGATGAGCTCGCCGACTTCGACCGGCGGGTGCGTGAGCGCCTGGGGACGGACCACGCGGTGGAGTACAACGCCGAGCCCAAGATCGACGGCCTAGCCATCAGCCTGCGTTACGAGGACGGCCTGCTGGTGCGTGCCGCAACCCGCGGCGACGGTGAGCGCGGCGAGGACGTGACGGCGAACGTGCGCACCGTGCATGCCATCCCGCTGCGCCTGATGGGCGAAGGCTGGCCGAAGGTCCTGGAGGTGCGCGGCGAGGTCTACATGCCGCGCAAGGGCCTGGCCGCGCTCAACGCGCGGCTGGCGCGGGCGGGCGAGAAGACCTTCGCCAACCCGCGCAACGCTGCCGCCGGCAGCCTGCGTCAGCTCGACTCGCGCATCACCGCCACCCGTCCTTTGAGCTTCTTCGCCTACGGCTGGGGCGAGGTGGACGGCCTCGCCCTCCCCGAACGGCACAGCACCATGCTCGAACGCCTGCGCGAATGGGGCCTGCCGGTGAACCCGCTCAATCAAGTCGTTCACGGCCTTGCCGGGGCCAAGGACTATGCCGCACGAATTCTGGCGAAGCGCGATGCACTCGACTACGACATCGACGGCGCCGTATTCAAGGTCGACCGGCTGGCGGATCAGCGCGAGCTTGGCTTCATCGCCCGCGCCCCTCGCTGGGCGGTGGCGTTCAAATTCCCGCCCGAGGAGGAGCTGACCGAGCTGCTGGATGTTGAGTGGCAGGTCGGGCGCACCGGCGCGCTCACCCCCGTCGCCCGGCTCAAGCCCGTCCGCGTGGGCGGGGTCACGGTCAGCAATGCCACCCTGCACAACATGGACATGATCCGGCAGAAGGACGTGCGCCTTGGCGACACCGTGATCGTGCGGCGTGCGGGCGACGTGATCCCGGAGATCGTGGGCAGCGTGCCCGAACGCCGCCCCCCCCACGCGCGCGCGATCACCGCGCCAGCCGCCTGTCCGGTGTGCGGTTCGCATGTCGAGCAGGTCGAGGGCGAGGCGGTGGCGCGCTGCACCGGCGGGCTGTACTGCCCCGCCCAGCGCCGCGAGGCCATCCGCCACTTCGCCTCGCGCCGGGCGATGGACATCGACGGCTTGGGCGAGAAGCTCATTGCCCAACTGGACGAGGCCGGGCTGGTCAAACGCCTGGACGACCTCTACCGTCTCAAGCTCGCGGACATCGCCGCGCTGGAGCGGATGGGTGAGAAGTCCGCGCAAAACCTGCTGGAGGCCATCGAAAAGTCCAAGCACACCACCCTGGCGCGCTTCCTCTACGCCCTCGGGATCCGTGAGGTCGGCGAGGCCACGGCGCAGAACCTCGCCCGTCACTTTGGCACGCTTGAGTCGATTATGGATGCCTCGATCGAACAACTCATGAACGTTCCCGACGTCGGCCCCATCGTTGCGGAGCACATCAAAGACTTCTTTGCTGAACCGCACAACCGCGAGGTCATTGCCGGCCTGTTGGCGGCAGGCATCCATTGGGACAGCCCTGCGCACAGGGCGGGCGAGCAACCCTTGGCGGGCAAGACCTACGTCATCACTGGCGTGTTGACCGGACTTACCCGCGAGGAGGCCAAGGCACGGCTCGAAGCCCTGGGGGCCAAGGTCACCGACAGCGTATCAAAAAAGACCAGTGCGCTGATTGCCGGAGAAAGCGCGGGCAGCAAGCTCGCCAAGGCCCAGGCGCTAGGCATTCCAGTGCTGGATCAAACCCAGTTTGAAGCCCTGTTGGCAGGCCGTTGAAAAACGTTTTTCAACGGCCTGCCAAACGCCGGGTAAGCGCGGCGCCCTCGCCGCGATAAGGTAGCCCAAAACGGTCCATCGGACCGAGGGCGGGCCTCCTACAACCCAACAGAAGTTTTTTTCAACGGACTGTTAACAGCCTATGGAAAGGTCTTTTCAAAGCCCTCGACTGCGGCAGGACAGCCTTGTGCGAACTGCGTGCCGTGGCGACAAGAGGCAGGGCCTTGATCGCAGCAGAACGCCGCTCCCACAGGTATGGTCATCGGACAGGCTTTTGCCGTCCCATCAATTCCAGCGCTCACGCAGGTAGATGACACTCTTGTTGCCGCGATACATACCCCACGAAGCGCGACCTACCGGGTTATCGTCATGCGCGCCATCGCCATCCCAGTCATAGCGCAACCAAGGTTGCTTCCCCGTCTCATTGACCCCGAGCATAGGCGTGATATCGACAAAACCAGCATGGCCCGCCCCTGGCGCACTCAAGTCAAGGTTCAAGGCACCGGATGAGAACGTACCCCACCCACTCAATGTGGTTGAACCACCGCCCACACTGATGCTGCCCGTGGTCTGGTTTTGCTGCTGATTATTATCCAGCCGCACCAGGGAGGGGCTATCCAGCTTGGTGCAACCATCTAGCTGATTCTGGATAAATGTGCTGCCATCGTAATACTCCGCCAGTACAGGCAAGGTCAAAGACTGGGTTTCCAAGAACTGGTGCGCCTGCCCAAGCTTCATCCGCCCCGCACGCAACAATGTCTGCCCCTCATTCGAACCGGATGCCGCACCCGTGTCAGCATCGTTGGCGCGAACCTGAAGGGTCGCCGGGGCGGTTGTTTTACTTGAAAACTCAAAGGCAATCTTTTTGTTTGCCATGAGGTCAGCCTCTCCAGCGTTGAAATCGGAGGACTCCACACACTGGGTGCACGCCAGGAAATCGCGAGTAAACTGACCGCTCGTCCCCGTGACATTGGACAGGCCGACCGGTTTTGCAAACGAGCCTTGGTAATTCTGCACGGTGCCACTCGCGCTATTTTTCGCGGTGACCTTCAAACCAAAGGGCTGGCCAGAGTAGCTAAAGCCCGTACAGGCATCGCTGACCTCGGTGTCAAAATGATGCGGTATAAACCGACCAAACCAATCGCTGGGGTTGGTATTGCCAAATTTGCAACCATACTTCGTATTCCCATCCTGTGTATTGGAAAAATCATTCGTGCAATCCCCGCCCGCGCTATCGACCTGAGTGAAATCATCGTCATACACACCTTCAGCACCCAGGCGAAAATAACCTACCTCGCTGTAAGTGAAGGCATGCCCTACCGCCTCACCTGTATTGCGGGGGGCTGGATCAAAGCCGCCAAGGAGCGCCCCCAGGGCCTGCGCACCAGCGTGAGCCTCAAGCTTGGAAGCGTCGGTCTTGGGTGTGCCGTCATAACCCGTTATGGCCAAGGCGCGTAGATCAAAAGGATCTGAACCCGCCTTAAGACGTGGCGCACCATTGGGGTCTGCACCATGGCTAGTGTCTGCTGTCGCCACCGTGGTCGTCACGGAGGAAAATGCGGTTGGACGAATGGCAAAGCCATCTGTTGAACAGGCTACTTTGCTTGGGGTCACCGTAGTGTCAGTCACCCGGCATTTCACATGACGCCAGGCTTGGTTGACCGTCATCGATGCAAGGGACTTGCGCCCCTGATCGCTGCTGGTAAAAGTCACGGTCTGCGAAATGGCTGGATTAAGCGCAGGCAAGCTGCTGCAGGCGCCACCGCCAGAGGCATCCACCAGCTCAACCCACACCGAGCGCGGGCTTCCCCCGCTTGTCACATAGTTTGTTTCCCGGGTGCCATCGGCCCTAAGTGCCGCCACATCAACGCTAAACGCAGTGCCTGCAAGCTTGGTATACAAGCGCCCAGTGCGCAGATCGTTGCCCGAGCTGGGCTCGCGCGCCTCAAGGCAGGTAAAGCTCTCAGCACAGGCGGAAAAGACCATCTGACAGCTTTCCGTTGAACCACGGAAACAGCGCGTAGGGTTGGTGGCGGTGGGGGAGGTGGCGCTCGCCCCCAAGGTGATGGTCGAGGCGCTAGACACGCTCAGATTGAGCGTGGCTGAACCGCCGCTGATGGTGATGGGATCCGCTGACCAGCCGCTCGAAGGCGAGGTCAGGTCCACCGTCACATCGCCGGTAAAGAGCGTGGAGCAGGCGGCATCCGCACAGGCCTTGATGGTCAGAGACTCAGGCTGACAAGTCAGCCCCTCACCGTCGTGCTCGATGCGGATATGATCCGGTCCAGCCGTCGTGAGCGGACAGGGACTTAATGCCGAAGAAGGGATCAGGCTAAAATTCCCAGAGGTACCATCGGGCTCATCCCAAAACAGCCTGGCATATGCCTGCCCGCCCCGTTCATAGTGCTCCAGCATGATAGGGACCGCATTCCCGGCAATAAGTGTCACGGGTGAGGATGTATCGTAGCGAGGCGCATGATCATTCCAGGCATCCAGGACCTTGCTTCCGTTCACCCAGAGGCGAATGCCATCGTCGCTGTACGTTTGGAAGACATGCGACCCGGTACGCGAGGGGATCAGATAACCCTCCCAGCGCACGCTAAAATCATCCCCGCGCGGCAAAACATCAGGAGTTGACGTTACCCATGAAAAGTCAACTGTCGCGTCATTTCTCTTAACCCAGGGGCCCTGATGATAATTTCTCTGGATGGCGTATTGCGAATAATAGGTGCCAACAAGACCCGCCCTTCCCGAAATAGGGCGCGTTGTTGGATTGGGATTGATCGTACGCCCACTTGCAGTTTGTACGTCCTTGATCTGAAGTTGATAAGTCCCGCCAGCTTGTAGGTTCTTATTAAGCGCAAGGGTCACGCTATAACCATCCGCAGAAAGCGTGGCGGAGGTGACCTCAAGCCCCGGCGTCGAGGAAGAAGAAAAACTGTAATTCTGTTTCCGATCGGCGCTACCTGAGGCTACGGGATAAGAATATTGTACTGTCAGTTGGTTGGTGCTCCCGCAGGGCTGGAGCACTCCCTGCACATAAGGCTGGGGGCGAAAGAGGAGGGCCGAATTTGGCGTAACAGCATTCTGGTTATAGGAATGCTTGATAAAATCATCATTGGTCACCTCAATGCCAATCGTCGCATCCACTCCATTACCATTTCCTGCGCCATATTGAAACTTGATCTCCCCCGTCTCATACAAAATAACCTGGACATTATACTGACCGGTATTAAGGTAGTGCGGGACGGCATTCCAACTGACCACCAAACGGCGCTGGGGCGCACTGCCAAACGTGCCATAGGTCACACTCCCGCCCGCCGCGGGATTCAGGTCATCCCAATAGGGCATGATCAGGGCAGAGGTGGTTTCCGTCAAATTCGACGTAGGAAGGTTCGCGTTGTTATAATCACTCACCCCCGCAAGCAAGGAAAGCAATCCATTAGACGATATATAGATCTTATTAAACATCTCCCCAGCAAAGGGAAAATCAAAGCCGATATTAATTTGGCTGGCACAATCATCACAATTAAGACCCGGAACGGGTGTGGATACCGTTTCCCATTGAAAACTAGCCGTTACCTTGTCGAAATTGGCCTTGGTGACAGCATAAGCCGGTGCGAACAAGAAAAACCAGACGAACAAACTTGATAAGGTCAACCCCAGTAGCCTATCCATCACGCCCCTCCTGTCTTGACCCATACACTCATTTGCATGGTACGCACCAATTCCACACCCATGACGGTGCTGCCGCGTGCTTCGCTTTGCACATGATAGGCCGTATAGGTGCCTGCACCCTCCGTCACAGGGGAGGCAGCCTGGCAGGTCACAGTCACGGCAACACCTTCAACCACGAGGTTCTGGCTCGCCAAGCACTGAGGCGAACTGCCTTGGGTGAGCTGGCTGCGCCCCCACTCCAGTCCAGCGCGCGCCGCATAATAGGCCTGCCGCCCATCATGGGCCATAGCCTGCCCTAGGTGTTGAGTGGTAGCGAGCTGGCTCATCGAAAGACCAAGGCCTGCCAGGACGACCAACACGAACACAACGGTGATGATGGAAAAGCCGCCGGTCCTTTTCATGGCGCGTTGATCACATGGGCCTGGTAGAGGAGGGTGATGCTCTCGCCCTGGTCGCTCAAGCCGAGGCGCAGGGTTACCACACCCGAGCGTTCCTGATTCCCTGCAACGTAGTCCATCTGACAGACGCTGACATGTTCTGCGAGAAGGCTACCCTCGCCGGTAAAACCGGTGGGCTGGTTTACCGCGTAGCCATAGCCCGTATGGCGACGCAATTGCCCGTTGTTGCAATAGAACGTCACTGGCCCACTGCTCGGCACGACCTCAAAACGCTGGGCGATGAGTGATGGATGGGGAAAGCGCTTGGCGGCCGCAAGCTGAATACGACTACCTACCGTAGTGATGGCCTCGCGGTTGTCGCCACGGTAAGCGTTGGTCACAGGGCCGGTGGCGGTGGTGTTGTAAATGACAACCGCATCCCCCGCTTGAGCCTGCCCGGTCTGTAGCCCCCCCACGACATCGAAGCTCGAATCGCTCTGGGTAAAGTCGAGGATATCCTCGATCGCGGCGTTATTGGGATCTTGTGCAGCGCGATAACGCCCCCCATCCACGGTGGGTATAAACTCCAGATACTGCCCCCCGCCTGCGACCCTCACGCTATTGGGCAAGGCGTGACGCAATTCACGCACCATGCGGGTGAGCGCCGTATCGGCCTCGGCCACGAGCTGGGCTCGCCTGGCCTGATCCTCGTAGGCGCGGATGGGGTTGAGGATGATGCCCGTGGTGAGTGCGGCCATGATGCCCAGCACAACAAGCACCACAACCAGCTCAAGCAGGGTAAAACCCAGCTCCCCTCCGAAGAGGGGGCTCGGTAATCCACGAGGGCAAGATTCATAAGGGCTCATCTTGCATCCTCCAACCCACCAAACTCGCCCGTGCGCCATCATCACGGGCATGTGTGACGCTAACGGCGATCTTGCAGCCACTGACGCCTTGCAAGCTGTCGCTCACCGCCGCCACCTGCACGCGGTAATCTTCAAGGCCCGCCAAGGGATGGCCTTGCACATCGTTCGGCGGTGAATCATCCAGGCCGTCATAATCCGCCACTTCATCCCAGTCCGCCCGTGGTAGTCCACTGGCGGGCGTGCTGGCGCTGCAATTGACTGGATTGCCCTTGCTAAGAATCTCCTCCAGGTAACCCTCCGCCAAGGCAAGGGCCTGTTGCCTGAGCATGGGATCGGCGCTCTTGGCCACGGTTTGGCTATACACCAACAGGATGCCTGCCAAGCCGATGGAGAGGATGACCACAGCCAGAACCAGCTCGATCAGGGTAAAACCGTGAGCGCCTGCGCGTTCAGTGCACATAGCCCGTCTCTGGCTCGATGGTGAGGGTATGTGAGCCGATGGCCAGGCTCCCTGAAGCAGACGGGCGACCTAAGCCATCAAAGGTAAGACTGGAAATGCTGGTTGCGATGCTTACCCCTTGAGGAGCCAGACCTTGACCACGGGCCGATCCATCCCAAGGCAAGCCCTTGGCGGGGTTATTCAGATAGCTACTGCCCGGGCAACTATCGCCTTGGCAGACGCGAAAGGCGCTGGGACTTAGGGCCACCGTCACGTGCGCATTGGCCGCGATCGCCGCCTGACGTGCATAACGCACGGCGGAGAGGGTCTCCTCAAAGTAGCCATATTCATTGAATGCCGCATCCTTGAGGCGTGGGACGGCCACAACGGCAAGGATGCCGAGCAGGACCATCACCATGACCAGCTCGATGAGGGTGAAGCCTCCCGCCCAAGAAAAAGGCGGCTTTCGAGCCGCCTTTTTGCTCAGCACAGCCATGTGTGCCGCCATCCTAGTGATTGATGAATCAGTTCGTCAATTGCACAGGAATGTTGTCTTTGGACTTGGTCGTATCTGCTTTGCTGGTCAGCTTGCAGTAAGCGATAAGGTTGGTCGTATCCTTGCCTGTGGAGCCCGCTGTAATGGTGTATTTATCCAGCGAGCCCTTCTGCATGATGGTTTCCATCTTGTCGACCGTACAAACATCTCCGTTGGTAGCTCCGCTCAAAGCAACGCCTTTGGTTCCATTGGATGCCTTGTAGGCCGCGTAATTGATCGCAGCGGCCGAGGACATAGCCCCCGCCACGCCATCGAGGGCGGCATTCTCAGCCTCCGCAGACAAATCGACGAACTTCGGCACCGCCACCGCGGCCAGGATACCAAGGATGACGATGACGACGACCAGTTCAATCAGGGTGAAGCCGCTTTGGGCGCGCGGGGTTTTCATAGGTGAGTCCTCATAGAGAATGCGAATGGATCAGCAGCCGGTATTGGTCACCGTGATGGTCGGCCGATCGTTGGCGGCCGCAGGGCTCGTGTAAGCCACGGTGCAGTTGGCCACATTCCTCCACTGGAAAGTGGAGGTGGTGCCGGCGTTCGTCACTGTCCAGTCGGTGGTCTTGTAGTCCACCACCTGGACGATACCGTTGTTGGTGCCGCCTTCCGGGTAGCCATAGTCGAGGGTGACGTTGGTCACGCCGTCCGAGTTGACGGCGAATACGACGTTGGCGGCGGCGGTGTTGGCGCCATTGGCAAGGGCCTTGCCGTAGACGATGGCTGCGGCCGCCTTCATCGAGCCTTCCATGGCCGCCAGCTGGGCGATGCGTGCGTCACGCTGGAGGTTGATGAACTTCGGCAGGGCGATGGCCGCCAGGATACCCAGGATGACAATGACGATGACCAGTTCGATCAAGGTGAAGCCGTTCTGACGACGCTCAAGACGCATGCCTTTATCCTCCAGGCAATCATTCCGGTGAAACCACTGCGTTGCATGAAGCAACCATGGAACGCGGATTGGGCGCAGGGGAGGCCCAACCCGCATTCGCGCAATGGCATGGATCCCCTCACCCCTACCCCTCTCCCAGAGGGCGAGGGGTTTATTCAGGGGGTGTTTGTGCTCTTTGTGCCACTTTTATCGAAACATGGCAACTGTTGTCTCAGCGCCGGCTGGCCAGCTGGGTCAGATCCCACATGGGCAGGAACACGCCCAAGGCGAGCACCAGGACCATGACCCCGACCACGACCGTCAGGACGGGCTCGATGATGGCCGAGAGGTTGGCAATGTCGTACTCCACCTCGCGGTCGTAGAAGTCGGCCACCTCGCGCATCATGGTGTCCACCTGGCCGGTCTCCTCGCCCACGGCCAGCATCTGCAGCACGACGGGGGTGAAGAGTCCCGTCTGGATGGCGGTGCGCAGCATGGTATCGCCGCGCTCGATGCCCATGCGCATGCCAAGCACCTTTTCCGCCAGGTACATGTTGTCGCTGGCGCGCGCCACGCCGACCAGCGCCTGGGTGATGGGCACGCCGGAGCCGAGCGCCATGCTCAGAGCCCGGGTGAAGCGGGCGAGGGTGGCGCGCAGCAGGATGTCGCCCACCTTGGGGATGCGCAGCTTGGCGCGGTCCCACCACAGGCGGCCCTTTTCGGTGGCGGTCCAGCGCCTGAAGGCGAACACGGCCAGTGCGATGCCACCCAGGACGATGTGCCAATACGCGGCCATGAACCCCGAAAAGGCAAGGATCATGCGGGTCGGCAGGGGCAGCTCCATCTGGAAGCCGGAGAACACCTTGGCAAAGGCCGGAATGACCAGCACCGTGAGCACGCCGATGGCGATGAGGATGGCGACGATGACGAAGCTGGGATAGCGCATGGCCGACTTGATACGGTCGAGGGCCACCTTGTCCCGATCGAGGTATTCATACATGCGCAGGAAGGCCTCGTCGATGCGGCCGGACATCTCGCCCACGCGCAGCATGCTGATGTACAGGGTGCCGAAGATGGCCGGGTGGCGGGCGAAGCTGCCGGCCACATCGCGTCCGCCCTCGAGGTCACGCACGATCTCGCGCAGCACCTCGGCAAAACGCGGATTGGCGGTGGAGTCCGCCAGCCGGGTCAGGCTCTGGATGATGGGCACGCCGGCCTTGGTCAGGCTGTACATCTGGCGCGAGAAGAGGATCAGCTCCGCCAGGCCCGGCTGGCCGATGCCGAGCCGGCGCTTGAGGTCATCCAGCGGACGGCCGCGCTCTTTCTTCTCCCGCACCTCCAGCGGGATCAGACCCTGGCCGCCCAGCAGGCTGGCCGCGGCCTCGGTCGAGGCGGCCTCAACCTGGCCCTGCTGGAGCTGGCCGCGTGGGTCGCGGGCCTTGTAGAGAAAGATCGGCATGACGGATCAGCCCTTCCAGAGCTCGTGCATCATGCCTCCTCCACCTCGCCCACCACGCGCATGACCTCCTCAACGGTGGTCAGCCCCTGCGCGGCGTAGTCGAGGCTGCTCTCCAGCAGGGTATGGAAATGCGGACTGTGGCGGGCGGCCTCGGCGAAGGCATGCACGTCCTCCTGGCGCAGCGCGGCGAGCATGGTGGCATTCGGCTCGAGGTACTCGTACACGCCGATGCGCCCACGATAGCCGGTGTTGTTGCACTGCGGGCAGCCGCGTCCCCTGCGCAGGCGCATGGCGGCCGGGTCGCGCCCCACCCCTTGCAGCCAGGCCGCCTCCTGCGGGTCGGGGATGTGCTCCTGCGCGCAGTTCTCACACACGCGCCGCACCAGGCGCTGGGCGATGATGGCGCGCAGCGCAGCGGCGGCGAGAAAGCCCTCAGCGCCCATGTCGAGCAGGCGGTCGGCGGTGCTGACGGCATCGTTGGTGTGCAGAGTGGAGAGCACTAGGTGGCCGGTGATGGCGGCGCGCAGGCCGATCTCGACCGTCTCCGTATCGCGCATCTCGCCCACCAGGATCACGTCCGGGTCCTGGCGCAGGGCGGTGCGCAGGATGTTGGCGAAGGTCAGGCCGATCTTCGGATGGACCTGGACCTGGTTGATGCGCTCCAGCCGGTATTCGACCGGGTCCTCGGCGGTGATGATCTTGCGTTCCGGGCTGTTCAGCTCGCGCAGCGCGGCATACAGGGTGGTGGTCTTGCCGGAGCCGGTCGGCCCAGTGACCAAGATCATGCCGTGCGGGTGGCGCAGCTGGCGGCGGAAGCGCTCGAGGATGGCCGGAGGCATACCGAGCTTTTTCAGATCGAAATGCTCCAGATTGTGGTCGAGCAGACGCATGACCACCGACTCGCCGTGCTGAGTCGGCATGGTGGACAGGCGCACGTCGAAGTTCTTGTTGCGCACGCTGATGTTGAAGCGCCCATCCTGCGGCAGGCGGCGCTCGGAGATGTCCAGCCCGGCGACCAGCTTGAGACGCGAGACCACCGCGGAGGCGATGCGCTTCTCCGGCATCACCTGCTCCTGCAGCACCCCGTCCACGCGCATGCGGATGCGCAGGACCGTCTCGTCCGGCTCGATGTGGATGTCGGAGGCGCGGCTGGCGGCGGCGTCCTCGAACAAGGATTGCAGCAGCTTGACCACCGGTGCATCGGCCACGTCCTCGGCGCGCAGCAGGCGGTCGACGTCGGTATCGCCGGCCGAGAGCTCCTGCCCGAGGTCACGCGCCAGCTGGACGATCTCCTCGGTGCGTCGGTAGGCGTTGTCGAACACCGCCAAAAGATCGGTTTCGCGCACCACCGCGACGTTGGCCTGTCGGCCCAGCACGCGGCAGACCTCGTCGTAGGCGAACAGGTCGGTCGGATCGGCCATGCCGATGAGCGGCTGCTCGGGATCGTTGTCGAGCAGGATGACGCGGTTGCGGCGGGCCACATGCTCCGGCAGCTTGCGCACCACTTCGGGATCGTAGCGGTAGTGACGCAGATCGACGAGTTGCAGGCCCAGCTGGTTGGCCAGGGCCTCGAGGATGCGTTGCTCGGTGGTGAAACCGAGTTCGACCAGCGTGGCTCCGAGCTTGTGCCCGCTGCGCTTCTGCTCGCCAAGCGCCATCGACAGCTGTTCGGCGGTGATTTCACCGGCCTGGACCAGCAGGTCGCCCAGCCGCACCTTCTTCAGAACTGCCTGCGCCATGACTTACTCCCCCTGACCGAGCTGCTGGAGGCGTTCCTGGACAAACGCGCGCGAGGCCGCATCCAGCCCTTCGAGGCCGAGCGCCTGGGCATAGGCCGCGCGGGCGGTGGCCGGCTGGCCACTGTTCTCCAGGGCGATGGCGCGTCCAAGCGGCCAGCGCGGATCACGCGGATCCAGTTCGGCCGCATGGCGGTAGGCCTCCGCCGCCACGGCATGGTCGCCCGCGCGGGCCGCGAGCACCGCGAACAGGGCCTGGTGGGCAAGACGATCCGCGGCCATCCTCGCCCGCAAAAACGCCAGGGCCTCCTGTCCACGCCCCTGATCGGCGAGCAGGCGCGCCATCAGCTCGACCAGTTCCGGCTGGCGGGGCTGGATCTCCAGGCCGCGCAGCAGCTCAATCTCCGCGGCGCGGGGTTGACCGGACCGCAACAGCAGACGGACCAGCAGTTCGCGCGCGCGGACGTGCTCGGGTTGGGCCTGCACGGCCTGGCGCAGCTTATCCATGGCCAGCTCGGCACGACCTTTCTGCTGCAGCTGCCAGGCCTCGGCGTAGAGTGCTTCGGCCTGCTGCGCTGCCGTAAGGCCGGGCGAGGAACCCGCGACCTTGTCCGAAGCCGGTTTGGGCGGGGCAGAAACCGCCCGAGGCGCTTCCTTCTTCGCGGGGCCTGTGGCGACCGGCACACCATGCCCGTCCTTGGCAAGGGCAGGTGCGGCCTCCCGATCCGACGGCGCTGGCGAAGCAAGGAGGAGTTCCCAGTGCCGCAGTCCATCGTCGCTTCTGCGCGGCTGGAGCCGGACATCGGCCGTCGAAGGCCAGACGAATCCAAGCCGCCAACCCTCACCCGCCGGCTGACTTTGCCATTCGCGCAGGCTGGGGTGCGGTCTTTCCACCGTCGCTGAGCGGATGCCCGGGAGGTAGAGGTCGACCCGCTCGCCATCGCGGCTCAGGCGCACGGCCTCCCGCAGGGCCTTGTCGAAGGCCAGATCGAGGCGCAGCGCCTGACCCTGGTCAACAGCCGAAAGCATGACCAGACGAACCTCATCCTCCGCGTCCCCCGGGGCCGGCTGCGGGGTCGCTGGGGGCACGGTTTCCGGGGCGGATGCCGGACTGGACGCCTGGCGAATCTCGGGCCCGGAGGGGGGCGTCTCATCCCGTGAGCCGGCGAGTTCCTCGACCGAACCCAGGCCAGCCATCGGGGCTTGGTTCCCCGAGCGCAGCAGGTACAAGGCCGCGGCCATGGCCAACAGGATCAGCAGGAAGGGCCAGAACAGCCAGGACAGACGGCGCCGCACGACCCTTTCGATGGGCGGGGTGACGTCCGTGTGCCGCAGACCGTCGACGTGAGAGGCCAGGCGTTCACCCACCTGGGCCATCTCACCGGGAGACTGGCCACTGGAGGCCTTGCGCGCCTCCAGATCCTTGAGCATGTCGTTGATGAGACTCATGGCATTACCCGAACCAACCGCCCCAGCGCGGGCGGGTGGCGTCTTCCGTATCTTCGATGGCGCGGCGCACATGGATCGGGCGGAGCATGCGCTCGCCCTTGCCGTAGGCGCTCATCAGCGCCTTGTGCGCGAGGATGTTGACCAAGCGGGGCACGCCACGGCTTCCCCGCGCCAGCAGGCGGGCGGCGCGGCCGCCGAGTAGAGCCGGGCCGTTGTAGCCAGCCATGCGCAGGCGGTGCATGACATAGTCCGCGACGCTGTCGGGGTCGAGCGGAGTGAGGCGATGGCTGAAGGTGATGCGCTGGCGCAGTTGGCGGATCGAGGGGCGGGCGAGGATGGTGTCCAGTTCCGGCTGGCCGAACAGCACCACCTGCAACAGCTTGCTCTTTTCCGTCTCCAGGTTGGTCAGAAGGCGCAGGGCCTCGAGCCCCTCCTCGCCTAGTCCTTGGGCCTCGTCCACCACCAGCACCACCCGCCGCCCCTCGCCATGCAGACCGACCAGGCGCTCGGTCAGGCGCTTGAGCAGCTGGTGGTCATCCAGGCCGCTGGCATCCACGCCGAGCTCGTCCGCCACGGCACGACGCAGGGCCGGGGCATCGAGCTGGGGATTGGGCAGCCAGGCC
Source organism: Thiofaba sp. EF100 (assembly GCF_039822285.1). Lineage (NCBI taxonomy): Bacteria > Pseudomonadati > Pseudomonadota > Gammaproteobacteria > Chromatiales > Halothiobacillaceae > Thiofaba > Thiofaba sp. EF100. Next base: position 214,871 of record NZ_JBAJEY010000002.1, read on the forward strand.
GTCATCACGCTGTCGTCGAGCTGACCGAGAAGCGTGCGGCAGAGCAGGGTCTTGCCGGTCCCCACCTCGCCGGTCACCTTGATGAACCCCTCGCCTTCGATGAGGGCGACCTTCAGCACGTTCAGCGCTTCCTGGTGCCGTGGGTAAGCGTAGAAATAACCCGTGTCGGGCGTCAGGCTGAACGGGTATTCGCGCAGGCCGAAATGCTGCAGATACATCCCTTACTCCGCGACCAGCGCAGGCTGGCTGGCCTTGTCCACCGCCCGCAGATTCTGGATGCGCACGCGGGTGGCATCGATCTCCTGCTGCCAGTCACCGTCGCCGTTCACCACCACCGGCCGCAGCAGGATGACCAATTCGGTCTTGCGGGTCGAATCCTTGCGGTGCTTGAACAGCTCGCCCAGCCCCGGGATGTCGCCCAGTCCCGGCAGGCTGGCGTTGTTCAGGCGGCCCGCATCCTCCATCAGTCCGCCGATGACGATCACCTGGCCGTTCTTGGCGCGCACGATGGAATCCGCCTCGCGCACCTTGGAGAAGGCCAGCGGCAGGCGCTGGGTCTGGTTGAAGATGGTGAATTCCTTGGTCTGATTGACCACCTCGGTCACCATCGGGTGGATGTGCAGCACGACCTCGCTCTCGTTGATCTGCGGCGTCACGTCCAACGCGATGCCGGAGAAGAAGGGCGTGAGCTGAATGTCCGGCACCACGCTGGTGCCCGCCGCGGTGCTGGTCGAGGTCGAGGATACGCCGGTGACGAAATACTCGTCACTGCCGACCTTGATCACGGCCTTCTGGTTGTTGAGGGTGGAGACGCGCGGGCTGGAGAGGACCTGCACGTTGCCCTGGCTCTTGAGCAATTCGATGAAGGCGGTGAAATCCCGGGTCGCCAGGGTGGCGGCGAACATGCCGCCAAAGGCGGAGGCGGCCGTGCCCTCGATGAATTGCCTCGCGTCCGGGTTGAGCACACCGGTGTTGCCGGCGATCTCCGACTTGCCGGTATTGAGCAGGGTGCCGCCGCCGGTCTGCCCCAACAGCAGTCCATTGTTACCGCCATTCCAGTAGCGCAGGGCGGACCAGTTGATGCCGCTCTGGAAACCGTCATTCAGCTCCACCTCGATCAGCTTGGCCTCGAGGATGACCTGGCGTTGCACGCTGGACTCCGACTGCTTCAGGTAGCGCTCGATCTCACGCAGCTCGTAGGGCAGGGCGCGCACCACCACCAGGCCGGACTGCGGCGAGATGACGATGCTGCGGCTCTCCGCCGGGCGCGCCGGGACCGTTCCCTGCGGCCCCGGGGTTGCCGAGGCATCCAGCAGGGAGGCGCCGTTGCAACCGAGCGGGGTGCTGATGGAGCGCGTGCTGCCCGCCACCGGCATCTGTTCCTGGCTGAGCGGCAGACCGACCAGGGTGCAGAGCGAGGCCGCCAGCTCGCGCCAGTAGTCGGACTGCGACTGGGTGTGGATCTGGCTGCCGTACGGCGAAGTGGTCCCCGCGCTGCCGGGGTAGGGCGTGCCGGTCCCGCCCATGGTGCCAGCCACCGCTGTGCCGGGGGTTGTCTGGCGCGGGGTCTGGCTGACCTGACCAGAATTGACCTGGGTGCCGGACTGTCCACCCCGGTTGACGTTCAGGTAGCTGACCTGGAACAGGCGGGTCTGCAGGCGTGGCGGCAGGACGACGTAGTTCAGGCCATCCTTCTCGTATTCGTAGCCGTAGCTGGCGCGCACAAGGCCCAAGGCCTCGTCCACCGTGACGCCCTTCAGCTCGAGGTCGATGCTGCCCTGCACGTCCGGATGGACGACCATGTTGTAGGGCGTGCCCTGCACCAGTCCCATGAAGAATTCACGCGCTGGGGCATTGTGGACCGCCACGTCGAAGCGACCGGCCATCTTACTTGGCGCCAGGCGGGCCAGGTCATCCTTCATTGGCGCAAGCAAGGCCGCCTCGACGGCAGGCGGAGGGGTTACGACCGTTGCAGGCATGGCGGTCGTCGGACGCAGGGAGGATTCGATCCGATCCAAGCGTGGCTCCGGGTCGGTGCGCGGTGTGGTGCACCCCTGGATCAAACCCAGCAGGGTCAAAATGGCCAGGGGCAGAGAGGTTCTTTGCAGAGGGAGGGTGTTCATGGACGCAGATTCTCTTCGACAGGGTTGCGGAATCCATCCATGGATTCCGCCCTTCGGGTGTCGCCTTGCGGCGACCCAACGCCGTTCCCGACGGCGTTGTTCGGGACAGGCTTCTTGATGACGGCGCCAGACAACAGGCCCAGTTCCACCGGTGGCCCTCCTTCACGTCCCAACAAGACCGAGGAGGGGCGGATGGCCAGCACGCGATAGCCGGCCCATTGCTCGCCGACACGGCGGGGATAACCATCGATCACGGCGTAATGCTGGCGCAGGTTGCGCACGATCATGCTCAGGCGCGGCAGGCCAGCCTCGGGGGATAAGGCCGTCTGCTCCGCCGCCGGCACGCCTGCTTCGGGACGGAGAGGATCAGCAAGAGGGGGTTGTTCCGCCGTTGCGGCTGAGGCCAGGGCCCAGAACACGAGGGCGCTGATCACCAAACGCTTAAACACCGATCCAGTCCTCCTGCAGACTCAGGGTGTAGACGGTCAGGCGCATGCGGGCGCTCGGATAATCACGGGTTTCGATGTCCAGCCCCTGCCACATCAGCCGCCATGGGCTTGCCTCCAGCCGTTCCAGATAGCGCACCATGTCGACATAGCGGCCTTCGAGCTCGATCTGCACGGGGTGGCGGTAAAGCGCCATGCCCTGTACCCCCGCCTTGGGCGCAGGCTTCGCGCCAGACCCCTCTTCCGCCTCTTCGGCCGGTGCGCCGAAGGCAAGCTCCGGCGGCAGCCGACGGAGGGCGATCAGGCTGAGGTTCGACCCCTGCAGCAGCTCATGCAGCACCTGCCGCATGCGCTCCGCATCCATCAGCCTGAGGCCCTGCTGCTTCAATTCGACATCCAGATCCGCCTGCCTGCGGACGAGCTCGCCACGCTTCGACTCCAGCGCGGCCAACGACCCTTCGGCCAACTGGATGCGCAGGATCTGTTCACGCGCTTCAAGCAGGGCCAGCTGCTGACGGGCCTCCCGGGTGGCCGAGAGCAGCTGTTTCTCCCGCACGGCGGCGGCATTGAAATAGAGCAGCTGGGCGAGGGCCCAAACCAGGGCCACCCCCACCATGATGATGAGCAGGCGTTCGCGGGGCTGGAGCGCCTCGAAACGCTGCCGGAGGGGTTCGACGACCCTGCCCATGGCAGGCTTGAGGTGAGATGGGATCATGGCCCTTTCTCCTGTTCCAGCTGGTCATCCACACGGGTGCTGATCAGGAAGGCGATGGTCTTGTCATCCCCGTCAAGGCGAAGGGCCTGCATGCTGTTGAAGCGCAGCCCCCGGAAGGCCTCCGCCTCGGCCAGGGCATCCATGTAGCGAGGCAGCTGCTGCCCCTGGTGCATGCGGCCGGACAGGCGCACGTCCATGGGCAGGGTCGGCTCGTCCTGCTTTACAGCCAGGGACATCAGCTGGATGCGGGTCAGCCAGACACCCTGACCATGGGCGGCGGCCAGTCCACGGAGCTGGCGCGAAAAGCCTTCGGTCGGATGCTTCACCTGCCACTGCAGTTCGGCCAGCAGCGTTTCGCGCCGGGCGTTGGCCTGCCGCAAGCGGGCCATCTCCCGCTCCATCGCCTCGAGCCGGTCCTGTTTCACGAGCTGCCCCTCGAGCGCCGCGATGGAGGCGTTCAATGCCAGTTGGCGTGCGTGCAGCCGCTGCTGCTCCTCCTCCATTCCGGCCAGCCGCTGCTGCGTCCACAGGCCATAACCCAGCATCAGGCCAGCCGTGGCCAGAAGGGCAGCCACCAGCCACGGCAAGCCGTAGGGAAGCGGGCGTTCACGCAGTTCGTCGGTGTAGAGATTGAGCAGGTTCTTCATCGGCCCGCCCTCTCATCGCGGGGACGAAGGACGGCACCCAGCGCCAGGCAGGCCAGGTCCGCCGGCTGGCCGGATAGCCGCTGGGTACCGTCGAATACCTCGGCCAGCGCGATCTCGTGCACGGGCAGGCGCAACTGGTCGCCGAGCTGGCGGGCGAGGTGCGGGATGAACGGCCAGTCCGGTGCCAGCCAGATTTGCCGCGGCGGGGGATCGGTGAAATGGCTGTCGTAGAAATCCAGCGTGCGTTGGATCTCCAGCACCAGCCCCTCGACCCGGCCGAGGGCGAGACCTTCGCCTTGCTCAAGGCGGTCCTGTTGCAGCGGATCCCTCCTCTCGGTCCCTTCGAGATGATGAGCCCCGATATTGCTGGAGCGGAACAGGTAGAGTCTGTCGCCACGCGCCACGATGACGCGCGACCCTTGTGCGCCAATGAACAGGAGGGCGCCGTTCTCCTCCCCCGGCTGAAATCGGGCCAGCAGGTGGCGCAGGACCATGTCCTTGATGTCGATGGCGGCAAGGGTCATGCCGGAAGCCTTGATCGCATCGCGCAGGGCCCGCATCTGCGAGAGGCGCGCCACCGCGCAGTAGCCGGTCCGCTCCCCGCCCCGCGCGCGTATGCCCGGCACTTCGACATAATCGAGCACCATGTCATCCACTGGGACAGGGCTGATTTCGCGGGCACGGAACTTGAGCGCGCTGGCCAGCTCCGCTTCGGGCACGTCAGGCAGCGACAGCTGGAGCAGGCTGGCCAGCTGGGAATTCACGGACACGACGACAGGCAACCCGTCAGCAGACAAATCCCGCGCGAGGTCGGCGAAGGCCTGCGGCCACGAAGCCTCGGCCACATGGGGGTGATAGGTACAGGCCTCGATGCGCGGACGAGGGTCGAAAGGGCGGCCCACCCGCACGGCGAGCATGCCCTGCGCGCCGATGGCGATGCCGACCCGGCCCTGGGCGGATGCCTTTCTCCTTTTCAGAAAGCCTGTCCCAAACATTGTCGAAGCCTATCCTGTGCCTTGTCGAAAGAGGCTGTCCCAAGGGATTGACGCTTGCCTGCCGATCCAGCGGGCCATGACGGAAAGCCCTTGATGTCAGTCGAAGTCTGCCCAGGCCGGAGCGTGGTCCGACGGGCGTTCCCAACCGCGCGGCGTCTTGTCGATCCCAGCCGCCGTGCAGCGATCGGCCAGCGGCGTGCTTGCGAGGATCAGGTCGATGCGCAGCCCAAGGTTACGCCGGAAACCGTTCATGCGGTAGTCCCACCAGCTGAAGGTCTTTTCTGGCTGCTCGAAGCGGCGGAAGACGTCCACTAGACCGAGGTCGAGCAGGCGGCGCAGGGCCTCGCGCTCGGGGGTGGAGCAGAGGATCTTCTCGCGCCAGGCCTCCGGATCGTGCACATCGCGATCCTCCGGGGCGATGTTGAAATCGCCGAGAACCACCGTCTCGGGGTGGCGTTGCAACTCGTCGCGGATCCAGTCATGCGCGGCCGCAAGCCAGGCGAGCTTGTAGGCATATTTCTCGGAACCCACCGCCTCACCGTTGACCACGTACAGGTTGATGACCCGGAGGTTGCCGACGGTAACCGCCAGCACGCGGCGCTGGTGATCCTCGAAGCCCGGGATGTCGGTCACCACGTCCGCAAGGGGCTGGCGTGCCAGCACCGCCACGCCGTTGTAGGTCGGCTGGCCCGAGAATACCGCCTCATACCCGAGCGCACGGAAGGCCTCCTGCGGAAAGAGATCGTCGGTCAGTTTGGTCTCCTGCAGGGCGAGGATGTCGGGCTGCTCGGTCTTGAGCCAGTCGAGCACCTGCGGCAGGCGCACACGCAGGGAGTTCACGTTCCAGGTGGCGATCTTCATCGTCAGTACATCGGCGGTGAGTGGGGGCGGCGTATTGTTCCACATCCGCCCTCATCCTGCCGGCACCCCTTCGGTCACAAGGTGGACGAGGACCCCGAGCGCGGCCAGCGCGGCCACCAGCCACAGCCAGGCATGAAGGCGCAGGCGCCGGGCCAGTTGCTGCTGGTCATGGGTGGAGAGGAGAAACGGCCTGCCCTGCGGATCGGCGCGCAGCAGATGGGTCTGCGGCAGGAGGGCCTGTTCCTGCTGGAGGTCGTGCGCATGCCGCTGGGCCGCCTCGCGCAAGGCGGCAAACTCCACCTCGTCCAGGCGGCCATCCCCGTTGGCATCGAAGCGTTGGCGCAGCGAAGGGTCGTTTTTCCAGGCAATCACGAGGTCGCGCGTGATCTCCTGCGGGCTCACCTGCAATCCGTCCACACTCGTGAACCAGCCCAGGGCATAGAGGCGCTCGCCGGCCTGGATCATCTCCTCGGTGTAGCGGTAGTCGCCAGCATTCATCCACGGGGCGCTCAAGCCACCCCCTGGCTGGGGCGTGGCACCCAACCAGGTACGGCGAAAGGCGGGTTCGACGATGGCCCCATCGGGATCGATCACGCACTCGCCCGTGCCGTCGTCGAGCAGGAACAGGCTGGAGCTGGTGCCCTGCCGGACCACAACCCAGCGGGTACCATCATCATCCTTCTCTTTCTTTTCCACCTTGAAGCGCCACCAGGCGCATGCGGTGTGGCTCAGTGGGGAGAGGATCGGCGGACCGTCCATCAGCCGGGCCTGCCCGATCAGCTCCACATACCCTTGGGTGGCCGAGCGGATCCGTGAGGTGGGGGTGTCTTCCATCACCCGCCGGCGGGCCTGCAGGCGCAGAAAACGGGCCATGCCGATCAGGAACAACCCGCCAAGGAAGAGCAGCAGAAAACCGAATTCAGGATCGCGCGCGATCGCATCGACCAGGGCCTGCACGGCGCGTGGCCTTCCTTAGTGCTGGCCGAACAGGGCCCTCAGGTCGACATCGGCCTTTTCTTCGTCCGCGAATTCGAGCAGTTCGAAGGGCTTGAAGGCAAACAGGCGGGCGATGATCACATCCGGGAACTGCTCGATGCGCACATTGTTGGCATTGACCGCCTCGTTGTAGAACTCGCGCCGGTCAGCAATCGAGCTTTCCAGGCCGGAGATGCGTGCCTGCAGATGCTGGAAGGTCTCGTTGGCCTTCAGTTCCGGATAGGCCTCGGCCACCGCGAACAGGCTGCCGAGCCCTAAGCGCAACTGGCCCTCGGCCTGGCCCAGGTCACGCAGGTCATGCGCCTCGCGCGCGGCCTGCACCTGGTTGCGGGCACGCATGACCCGCTCCAGGGTCTCCTGCTCGAATTTCATGTACTGGCGGCAGGTCTCGACCAGCTTGGGCAGCTCGTCGTGGCGCTGTTTGAGCAGCACGTCGATGTTGGCCCAGGCCTTGCTCACCCCGTGTTTGAGACTGACCAGGTTGTTGTAGATCAAAACCCCGTACAGCAGCAGGGCGCCGATCAGGGCCAGGGTGACGATCAGGGCGATGCTCACAGGCTTACTCCTTGAAATGCGCTGAATTGTGGCATGTTCCCTCCCCCCTGGCGGGGGAGGGTTAGGGAGAGGGGGCTGTGCGTTTCACTGAATGATCACCCTCTCCCCCACCCCCTCCCCCTTCAAGGGGGAGGGGAGATGATTCATTCATCCCTTACCCTTCTCGTTGAGCATAGCAGGATACGAAAAAGGCCCGTTGAACGGGCCTTGATGTTTCACACGTCGATGTTGTGGACCGACAGGGCGTGGCGTTCGATGAACTCCCGCCGCGGTTCGACCAGATCGCCCATCAGGGTGGTGAAGATCTCATCCGCGGCGATGGCGTCCTCAATCCGTACCTGCAACAGGCGGCGGGTCTCGGGGTTCATGGTGGTTTCCCACAGCTGCTCGGGGTTCATCTCACCCAGACCCTTGTAGCGCTGGATGGTGAGGCCCTTGCGCGCCTCATCGAGCAGCCACTGCATGACCTCCTCGAAACGGCGCACCAGCTTGGATTCATTCCCGCGCCGGACGATGGCATCCGGGCCGAGCAGACCGTGGACGCGGTCGGCGTGCTCGGCCAGCAGGCGGTAGTCGTTGGAGTTGAAGAAGTCGGTATCGAACACCCAAGAGTGGCTCAAGCCGTGCTGGTCGCGGGTCAGGCGGATGGCCGGCTCGCCCTCCACGCTTACCACCTCGGCGGAATGGCGCACGCGGGTATCCATGCCCTCGTTGAGCAGTTCGGCCCAGCGGTTGGCCCATTCGGCAGCACCCTCGAGCTTATCGGCAGACATGCGCGGCAGGTCGAGCAGGTGCTCGATGGCGGCACGGTCGAAACGGCGGGCCAGGCGATCGATGACGACGCGTGCGCCAAGGTGGGCGCGGGCCAACTGTTCCAGGGCCTCGCCGGAAATGGCCGGGCTGTCGGCCGAGACGTGCAGGCGGGCGCCGTCGATGGCCTGTTGCAGGAGGTAGGCGTTCATCTCCACATCGTCTTTGACGTACTGCTCCTGCTTGCCCTTTTTGACCTTGTACAGCGGCGGCTGGCCGATGTAGATGTGCCCGCGCTCGATCAGCTCCGGCATCTGGCGGTAGAAGAAGGTCAAAAGCAGGGTGCGGATGTGCGAGCCGTCCACGTCAGCGTCGGTCATGATGATGACGCGGTGGTAGCGCAGCTTGTCCGGGTTGTAGTCGTCGCGACCGATGCCGGTGCCGAGCGCGGTGATCAGGGTGCCGACCTCGGCGGAGGAGAGCATCTTGTCGAAGCGCGCCTTCTCCACGTTCAGGATCTTGCCCTTGAGCGGCAGGATGGCCTGGCTGCGGCGGTCGCGGCCCTGCTTGGCGGAACCGCCCGCGGAGTCACCCTCCACCAGGAACAGCTCGGACTTGGCCGGGTCCTTTTCCTGACAGTCGGCCAGCTTGCCGGGCAGGCCGGCAATGTCCAGCGCGCCCTTGCGGCGGGTCAGCTCGCGGGCCTTGCGCGCGGCATCGCGGGCGCGGGCGGCATCGATGATCTTGCCGGTGATGGCCTGCGCCTCGGCCGGGCGCTCGAGCAAAAAGTCGCGCAGGGCGTCCGCGAGCAGGGTCTCGACCGGGGCCTTGACCTCGGAGGAGACCAGCTTGTCCTTGGTCTGCGAGGAGAACTTCGGGTCCGGCACCTTGACCGAGAGCACGGCGGTCAGGCCCTCGCGCGCATCATCCCCCGAGATGTCCACCTTGGCCTTCTTGAACAGCCCTTCCTGCTCCATGTACTGGTTCAGGGTGCGGGTCAGCGCGGCACGGAAGCCGGCAAGGTGGGTGCCACCGTCCCGCTGCGGGATGTTGTTGGTGAAGCAGAACACGCTCTCGTTGTAGCCGTCGTTCCACTGCAGCGCCACCTCGACGCCAATCCCGTCCTTCTCGCCGGAAATGTGGATCACGCTCGGGTGGATCGGCGTCTTGCCACGGTTGAGGTGTTCGACAAAGGCGCGGATGCCGCCCTCGTACATGAACACATCCTCGCGCCCGCTGATCTCATCCTGCAAGTGGATGCGCACGCCGGAGTTGAGGAAGGACAACTCGCGCAGGCGCTTGGCGAGGATGTCGTAGTGGAACTCGACATTGCTGAAGATGGTCGGGCTGGGCTTGAAGCGCACCCGCGTTCCGGTGCCCTGCGCCTCACCGATCTCCTTGAGCGGGTAGAGCGGCTCACCCAGGCAGTATTCCTGGCGGTACTTCTTGCCGTTGCGGCGGATGACCAGCTCGAGGTGGTCGGAGAGGGCATTGACCACCGACACCCCCACCCCGTGCAGGCCGCCGGAGACCTTGTACGAGTTGTCGTCGAACTTACCGCCCGCGTGCAGCACGGTCATGATGACCTCGGCGGCGGAGCGGCCCTCCTCCGGATGGATGTCCACCGGGATGCCGCGACCGTCGTCCGCCACGCTGACCGAGCCGTCGGCGTGCATGACCACGTCCACGTTGGTGCAGTAGCCCGCCAAGGCCTCGTCGATGGCGTTGTCCACCACCTCGAACACCATGTGGTGCAGACCGCTGCCGTCATCGGTGTCGCCGATGTACATGCCCGGGCGCTTGCGCACGGCGTCAAGGCCCTTGAGCACCTTGATCGAGGAGGAGTCGTACTGCTGCGCGCTGGGGTTCGGGGGGCTGTCCGTGGTCATGGTTCGTGCGACCGGGAAATGATCAAACTTTTGCATCATAGCACGCTGATGTTTCCAGCCTGCACGATGAAGTTCCGGGTGGAGGAGGGCAGCCAGGGGGCAAGCTCACCGCCCTCAAGGGCGGTGAGCAGGATCTGCCCGCCCAGGCCGGTCAGCTGCTGGAGCAGGTGCTCGCGGTGCCGGTCGTCCAGTTCGGCGGCAAGGTCGTCGAGCAGGATCACGGGCAGGGTCTGCCGCTCGGCATGGTAGGACTCGGCCAGGCTCAGCAGCATCAGGGTGGCGAGGGTCTTCTGCTGGCCGCGGGAGAGCACCTCCTTCGCCTCGCGCCCTGCAAGCTGCAGGCGCAGCTCGGCCCGGTGCGGACCCTGCGCGGTGAAACCCTGCTCCCGATCCCGCATCCGCGTGCGCTGCAGCACCTCCAGCAAGGGTTCGCCACGGCTCCAGCCGGAATGCAGCGACCAGGCAAAGCCAGCAAATTCACCCAACTCGACCAGGCGGCGTTCGAGCTGCCCCATCAGCCGCTCGGCCGCCTCGCACCGAAGGCCCGCCACCACCTCCCCCGCCTGGGCAAGGGGCTCATCCCAGGCCGCAAGCTGGCGGGGGTCCGTGCGCAGGGCGGCGTTGCGCTGCTTGAGCAGGCGCTGGTAGCGCATCCACTCGGCAAAGAAGGACGGACGGGTATGGAACAGCCACCAGTCGAGATAACGCCGCCGCAGCGAGGGTCCGCCCTGCACCAGCTGGTCGCTGTCGGCATGCAGGGCAATGACGGCGAGATGGCGCGCAAGATCCGACAGCCGTTCCGCCGGTGCTGCATCCAGACGCAGGGCGAGTCCCGCCGCGCCCTTGCTCAGGCCGATCCGGTGATGGGTATCACCCTCCTTCACCCGTGCGGCGAGGATCAGCTCCGCCTGGTCATGCTGGCGGAGGGTCTCGAGCTGGATGGTACGGAAGGAGCGTCCGGTGGCCAGCACGTGCACGGCCTCGAGCACGCTGGTCTTGCCCGCGCCGTTGCTGCCGCAGAACAGGTTGATGCCAGGGGCGAGATCCAGCTCCGCCTGCCCGATGGAGCGCAGGTGCCGGATCGTGAGCTGTTCGATGATCATGCCCGGCTGGCGGGTCTCCCCGGCAGGTTCAATGCCGCTGGGCTCACAGACGCATCGGCATGATCACGTAGGTGCAACGCATGCCGTCGGGGCCATCGTGGTGGATGACCCCGCTGCTCTCGGCATTGCGCAGCTCCAGGGTGACTTCCGCATCCTGCAGGGTGTTCAGCACATCGAGCAGGTAGGCGATGTTGAAACCGATGGTGAGCGCCTCGCCCTGGTACTCGGCGAGCAATTCCTCACGGGAATTTTCCCGCTCCGGGTTCTGCGTCTCGATGGAGAGCAGGTCCCCTTCGAGGGTGAAGCGGGCGCCCTTGAACTTCTCGCTGGAGAGGATGGAAGCCCGGGTCAGGGCCTGGCGCAGGGCCTCGCGGCCGATCGTCAGGCGCTTGTCGCTGCTGGTCGGGATCACGCGCTGGTAGTCCGGGAACCGGCCATCCACCAGTTTGCTGGTCAGGCGCAGGGTCCCCATGTCCACCCGCAGGTGGTTGGCATCCACCTCGATGCGCGCCTCGGCATCCCCCTCACCGAGCAGGCGCTGGAGTTCGAGCACGCCCTTGCGCGGCACGATCACCTGACGCACCTCGCCAAGCGAGAGCTCGGCCGGCGCCTCGCACAGGGCCAGGCGGTGACCGTCGGTGGTTGCACCACGCAGGGCATTCGGTGCGAGTTCGAGCAGCATGCCGTTGAGGTAGTAGCGCACGTCCTGTTGGGCCATGGCGAAGGCGACGTGCTGGATGATGTTCTTCAGCACACCCTGGCGGATGACCAGCGACTGGGGATCACGCAGGGCCTCGATGCGCGGAAAGTCCTCCGCCGGCAGGGTGGCCAGCTGGAAGCGGCTGCGTTCGGCCTGGATCACGGCCTGGCTGCCATCGGTGCTCAGGGTGATGTCGCAGCCTTCGGGCAGGTTACGGCAGATGTCGAGCAGCTTGCGTGCGGGGATGGTGGTGGCGCCTTCCTGATCGACCAGCACGCTGATTTCAGTCACCAGCTCCATTTCCAGGTCCGTGGCGGTGAGGCGCACGGTATTGGCGGAGGCCTCGATCAGGAGGTTGCCGAGGATGGGCAGGGTCTGGCGGCGTTCCACGGCGCCCATGACCTGATGGATCGCAGGCAGAAAGGTCTCTCTGGGAAGGCTCAGGCGCATGGTGGCTCCTTGTTAACAAAAGCAAGCTATTTATGGATAAAAGAGAAAGTGATGACGCTGTTGTAGCTGTCGTCCCGCTGTGGACAAAGCGAAAAATCCCTTTTGTTTCATCATCTAACGAAATATTTCCTGGTGGATGGGGGATGCGATCTGTGCATGGGCATGCTGCTCGCAATCTGTGGATAACTGTGCATGGATTTCATCCACAGCGCTGTTCCATGCTTCATCCACAGCGTGATCCACGTTTTCATCCACTACGGACTCAACCGCTGCTCAGGGTGCGCAGGAGGGTGATGTAGTCCTCGGCGAGGCGCGAATCGCTCTCGCGCAATTCGGCGATCTTGCGGCAGGCGTGGATGACGGTGGTGTGGTCGCGACCACCGAAGGCCTGGCCGATCTCGGGCAGGCTGTGGTTGGTCAACTCCTTGGCCAGCGCCATGGCCATCTGCCTTGGGCGGGTGATCGAGCGGCTGCGGCGCTCGGAGAGCAGGTCATCCACCTTGAGCTTGTAGTACTGGGCCACGGTCTTCTGGATGTTGTCGATTGTGACCAGTCGATCCTGCAGGGCAATCAGGTCCTTGAGCGCCTCGCGGGTGAAGTCGAGGGTGATCGGACGGCCGGTGAACTGGCTGCTGGCCATCACGCGGCGCAGCGCCCCTTCGAGCTCGCGAATGTTGGAGCGGATGCGCTTGGCGATGAAGAAGGCGACCTCACTCGGCAACTCGATGCCCGATTGTTCGGCCTTGCTCTGCAGGATCGCGACCCGGGTCTCGAGCTCCGGCGGTTCGATGGCGACGGTCAGGCCCCAGCCGAAGCGGGACTTCAGGCGCTCTTCCAGACCCTCGATCTCCTTCGGATAGCGGTCGCAGGACATGACGATCTGCTGGCCGTTCTCCATCAGGGCGTTGAAGGTGTGGAAAAACTCCTCCTGCGAGCGGTCCTTGCCGGCAAAGAACTGGATGTCGTCGATCAAAAGCAGGTTCAGCGAGCGGTAGAACTGTTTGAACTCGTTGATCGCGTTGTGCTGGATGGCGCGGATCATGTCCTGCACATAGCGCTCGGAATGCAGGTAGAGCACCCGGGCGCTTGGATTGTTGGCCAGCATCTGGTTGCCAATGGCGTGCATCAGGTGGGTCTTGCCAAGGCCCACCCCGCCATAGATGAACAGCGGGTTGTAGCCACCGCCGGGATTCTCTGCCACCTGCACGGCGGCCGCGCGGGCCAGCTGGTTGGACTTGCCGCCGACGAATGAGGTGAAGGTGAAGGACGGATTCAGGTTGTGCGCCGCGCTCTCCTCGCGCGGTGCAGCGCGCCGTTCGGCCGTGACGACCGGTGTCACGTTTGCCGCGGGGGCAGGGGCCGCGGGACTGCGCGGGCGCGGTGAACTGCCGACCTCGAGACTGACTTTGAACCCGTCGTTGCCGCTTGCGCCGCGTGCGAGGCTCTCGATGCGGGCAAGGAAGTTCTGCCTCACCCAGTCCTGCACGAAGCGGTTCGGGGCGAGCAGGCGCAGGTGCCCGTCCTCCTCGATGGCTTGCAGGGGGCGGATCCAGGTGTTGAGTTGCTGTTCGGGGAGTTCACTGGCCAGTTGGGCCTGGCAGTGCGACCAGAGGGGGAGGTTGCTCAAGGAAGGGTTCTCTTGCGCGTGTCGTCTAAAGACGGCTTATCTTAACCTTTTATCCACAGCCTCATCCACAAAGGTTTTGCTCGGCTTGGTCATTGATCATTGACCCGGTGGGCATTTTTGGCTTTAATCCGCGGTTTGCTATCCGCTCGTCCCTTCGCAGGGGTCTTGATCATGAAAAGAACGTTCCAACCCAGCATCATCCATCGTAAGCGCACCCACGGTTTCCGTGCCCGCATGAAGACCCGTGGCGGTCGTGCCGTTCTCAACGCTCGTCGCGCCAAAGGCCGCAAGCGTCTGTCCGCCTGATTCCCGTCGGATCTCTGACGGGCGCCTACGTGGAAACGTCCTTTCCCAAGCGTGCGCGCCTGCTCAGGCCGGCAGAATTCAAGAACGTGTTTGCCGACCCCGTGCGCGTTTCGCGCAACGGGGTCGTTGTGCTTGCGCGCCGCAATGAGCTGGGTTTCGCCCGCCTTGGCCTCGCCGTCGCCAAGCGCCACGTTCGGCGTGCGCACGAGCGCAACCGGATCAAGCGCCTGGCGCGCGAGACCTTCCGTCAGCATGCCTTGCGCGGCTGCGGCATGGATTGCGTGCTGCTCACCCGTGCCGGGGTCGAGCAGGTGACCAATGGCGAATTGCGTGCCGCGCTGAATTTCGCCTGGCAGAGGCTGCTCGACCGATGCGCCGAGTCCTGATTGCCCTGGTCAAGGCCTATCGCCTGCTGCTGAGCCCTTTTCTCGGGCATCACTGCCGGTTCGAGCCGACCTGTTCCTGTTATGCTATCGACGCGCTCCAGCATCACGGCGCCCTGCGTGGCAGCTGGCTGACCGTGAAACGCCTGCTGCGTTGTCATCCCTTCAGCCCCGGCGGGTATGATCCCGTCCCCGAGCCCCAAGACAAGCCCAATCATGGACAGCCAACGCCTCATTCTGATCATCGCGTTTAGCTTCGTCATGCTGCTGATGTGGCAGGCCTGGAACGAGGATCAGGCCGCCTTCCTCGCCCAGCAGCAGGCGGCCGTGAGCCCCACCACCCAGGCGGATGTGCCCGCAGCCAAGGTAGAGGCTGCCTCGGGCGCGCGCGATGACGTCCCCACCACCCAGGCCCAGCCAGCGGCCCGCCCGGTGGCGGCGGGTGAGCAGCAGGTCCGCGTGGTGACCGATGTGCTGGATGTGGTGATCAGCACGCGCGGCGGGGTGATCCAGCGTGCCGACCTGCTGGCTTATCCGGTCAGTCTTGAGCATCCGGACCAGCCGGTGCGCCTGCTCAATGATGCGTCCGGAACGATCAACATTGCCCAGTCCGGTCTGCGTGCTGCGGACGGTCCCGCGCCCGACCACTATGCCGCCTATGCGGCGGCGGCGCATGAATACCGTCTGGGCCAGGGCGAGGAACGCATCGAGGTGCCGCTGACCTGGGAGCAGGATGGGGTGAAGGTCACCAAAACCTTCACCTTCACGCGTGGCAGCTACAAGGTGGATGTGGCCCATGAGGTCCACAATGGCGCGGCCAAGCCGTGGAACGGCAGTCAGTACCGTCAGCTGCAGCGCAACGCCGATGCGGGGGGCATGGCACTGGTCTACACCTACACCGGCGGTGTGTATGCGGGGACGCAGGCCGATGGCGAGCGTCGTGCCTACGAGAAGGTCAAGTTCGAGGACATGGCCAAGGTGCCGCTGGATGCCCAGTTGAGCAACGGCTGGGTGGCCATGATCCAGCACTATTTCGTCAGTGCCTGGGTGCCGGGCGACAAGGCCGAGCTCAACCGCTTCTACACCCTCACCAGCCAGAACGGCAATACGCTCTACACCCTGGGCATGATGTCGCCCACCCGCACGGTCGAGCCGGGTGTCAGCACCACCTTTGCCTCCAGCCTGTACATCGGGCCGAAGATCCAGAGCAACCTCGAGGCCCTGGCCGAAGGGCTGGATCTGACCGTCGACTACGGCATGCTGCATTTCATCGCCAAACCCATCTTCTGGCTGCTTAGCCTGTTCCACGACTGGGTGGGCAACTGGGGCTGGGCGATCGTGCTGGTCACCGTGCTGATCAAGCTCGTGTTCTACAAGCTCTCCGAGAGCAGCTACCGCTCCATGGCCAACATGCGCAAGCTGCAGCCCAAGCTGCAGGCGCTGAAGGAGCGCTATGGCGACAACAAGCAGAAGTTCTCGGAAGAGATGATGAAGCTCTACCGCACGGAGAAGATCAACCCGCTCGGCGGCTGCCTGCCGATTCTGGTGCAGATCCCCGTGTTCATCGCGCTCTACTGGGTGTTGGTCGAGTCGGTGGAGCTGCGCCAGGCGCCCTTCATCCTGTGGATCAATGACCTGACCGCCATGGATCCCTACTTCGTCCTGCCCATCCTGATGGGGATCAGCATGTGGTTGCAGCACAAGCTCAACCCCCAGCCGATGGACGAGATGCAGCGCAAGGTATTCATGATCCTGCCGCCGGTATTCACCGTGTTCTTCGCCTTCTTCCCGTCGGGCCTGGTGCTGTACTGGGTGGTGAACAACGTGCTGTCGATCGCGCAGCAGTGGGTGATCAACAAGCGCATGGGGGCCATGGACGTCTGACGTCCTAGGTCTGGGGCATGAGCGGCGGTCGCCAGGACACCATTGTCGCCGTTGCCACCGCGCCCGGGCGCGGCGGGGTGGGGGTGGTGAGGGTCTCAGGTCCACTCGCCCCGGCCATTGCAGGCGCGATGCTCGGTGGCCTGCCGAAGCCGCGCCAGGCCACCCACCGCGTGTTCCGCGATGCGGCCGGCGAGGCGCTGGACGATGGCATTGCCCTCTGGTTCCCTGCCCCGCATTCCTTCACTGGCGAGGACGTGCTCGAGCTGCAGGGGCACGGCGGTCCGGTGGTGCTCGATGGCATCGTGCGCGCCTGCCTTGGGCTTGGCGCACGGCTGGCCCGGCCGGGTGAGTTTTCCGAGCGAGCCTTCCTCAATGACAAGCTGGATCTTGCCCAGGCCGAGGCCATCGCCGATCTGATCGACGCCGGCTCCGAGGCGGCAGCCAAGGCCGCGCTGGCCTCCTTGCAGGGAGCCTTCTCGCGCGAGGTGCAGGGCCTCACCGAGCAGCTGATCCAGCTTCGCATGTACATCGAGGCGGCGCTCGATTTCCCCGAGGAAGAGATCGACTTCCTCGCCGACCAGGCCCTCGTGATGCGGCTGGACGGTCTGCTGGCCCAGGCGGCGCGTACACGCGCCGCCGCCCATCAGGGGGCCCTGCTGCGCGAGGGGCTGCACGTGGTCATCCTCGGTCAGCCAAATGCGGGCAAGTCCAGCCTGCTCAATGCCCTGTGCGGGGTGGAGGCGGCGATCGTCACCGACATCCCCGGCACCACCCGCGACGTCCTGCGCCAGCATCTGTCCATCGACGGTCTGCCCTTGCACCTGGTGGATACCGCCGGGCTGCGCGAGAGTGCGGATGTGGTCGAGCAGGAGGGCATCCGCCGCGCCTGGCTGGAGGTCGAGCGCGCCGACCGCGTGCTGCTGGTGGTGGACGATGCGCAGGGTATCGCCGTTGAGGATGCGGCCATCCTCCAGCAGTTGCCTGCCGGCAAGCCGTTCACCCTGGTACGCAACAAGATCGACCTGTCCGGCCGCCCGGCCGGGGAGCGCCTGCTCGAGGAGCTGACCGAGGCCCCGGGGCACAAGGTGACCGAGATCGCCCTCTCGGCCAAGCGCGGCGAGGGCCTCGATCTGTTGCGAGAACACCTGAAGGCCTGCCTTGGGTATCAGCCGGGCGAGGGCGGCGTGTTCCTTGCCCGCCGCCGCCACCTCGATGCACTCGAGCGGGCCGAGGCCCACCTGCACGCGGCGCGGGCCCATCTTTTGCACGCGCGTGCCGGGGAACTCGCGGCGGAGGAGCTGAGGCTGGCGCAGGAGGACTTGGGCGAGATCACCGGCCGTTTTACCTCGGATGATCTGTTAGGAAGGATCTTCTCGAGTTTCTGCATCGGCAAGTGAATCGAAGCCGCCGACCGCAGGTCTTTGGCGCGTTCACTGTTCGATGGTTTCGGGAAGATAGCGGGCAAACCAGTCGGCGGCGGCCTCGGCGACTTGTTCCAGGGTGCCGGGCTCCTCGAACAGATGGGTCGCGCCGGGAATGATGCGCAGCTCCTTCGGCCCCTTGAGGTGGCGGAAGGCGGCCTCGTTCATCTCGATCACCGGGAAATCCAGTCCGCCGACGAGCAACAGGGTGGGGGCGGTGACGTCGGCCAGGACAGGCATGGCGAGGTCGGGACGTCCTCCGCGGGAGACGACCGCCCGTATCCCGTCGCCGAGGGTCGCGGCAGCGATCAGGGCGGCGGCGGCTCCGGTGCTGGCGCCAAAATAGCCGAGCGCAAGATCCCTCGTCTCCTTCTGCTCGCGTACCCAGCGGGTGGCGTCGAGCAGGCGATGGCTGAGCAGGGCGATATCGAAGCGGGTCGCAAAGACGCGGTCCTCCGCCGCCGTCAGCAGGTCGAACATCAGGGTGGCGATGCCGTGTTCGTGCAGGACATGGGCGACTTGGGTGTTGCGTGGGCTCAGGCGGCTGCTGCCACTGCCGTGGGCGAACAGGACGAGACCGATCGCATGCTCGGGTAGGCCGAGCAGCCCTTCGTGGGGTTCATCGTCCAGCACAAGGGTAACGGCTTGTGAAGCTTGGCGAGTCATGGATGGCTCTCCGCAGTGGTGGAGGACATCCCAGTCTTATAATCCGTTTTCAAGAATTTTGTTGAAGGAACTTGTCCGATGCGCCCGTTTCTTGTTGCCTTGGGGATGGTTCTTGGTTCCCCTTCCGTATTCGCGGTGGATGTCGGTCTGTCCGCGGGGCTGAATTTCTTTGGCGAAGACAAAAACGCCTCCGTACAGGAGCTACGCCTGCGTAGCGGCAGCTTCTGGACGCCAACCCCCGGTCTTCAGTTCCGTCTGGAGGGCGGGGTTGGCCGCATGGAAAGCAAGGGTGATTCCATCTGGCGTCTGTCCGCAGGTCCGGTGGTCCAGTTGCGCCCCTCGGGCGCGGGCTGGGTGTTCGATGCCGGCTGGCGGCCCACCCTGCTGAGCGAGCGCCGCTTCGGCGAGGTCGATCTGGGGGGCAAGGTGCAGTTCGATACCCATGTCGGGTTGCGCCTCGATCTTGGGCGCAGCGTGACCCTGGGCTACCGCATCCACCACCTCTCCAACGGCGATCTGTACGAGCACAACCCGGGCATCAATCTGCAAAGCCTCGAACTGGGCGGCCGGTTCTGAGGCCCCCATTTTGTGAGCGAATCCCTATGAAAGACCTGATCTGTCTGACCGAATACAGCCACGGTGCCGGCTGCGGCTGCAAGATCGCACCGAATGTCCTGGATGGCCTGCTGCACTCGCAGCTCGAGGCCTTCCACGACCCGCGCCTTGTGGTCGGCAATGCCTCGCGCGACGATGCAGCCGTGTACGACCTCGGCGACGGACGCGGAGTGATCTCCACCACCGACTTCTTCATGCCGATCGTCGACGATCCGTTCGACTTCGGCCGCATCGCCGCCACCAACGCCATCTCGGACGTGTATGCCATGGGCGGCCGGCCGCTGATGGCCATTGCCATCTTCGGCTGGCCGATCGACAAGCTGCCGGCCGAGGTGGGTCGCCAGGTGATCGAGGGTGGGCGCGCGGCCTGCCACGCCGCAGGCATCCCGCTGGCGGGCGGGCACAGCATCGACGCCCCCGAACCGATCTTCGGCCTGGCGGTGACCGGCGAGGTCCAGCTTCACAACCTCAAGCGCAACGACACCGCCCGTGCGGGCGCGAAGCTGTACCTCTCCAAGCCTATCGGCATCGGCCTGCTCACCACCGCGCAGAAGGGCAAGAAGCTCGCGCCCGAGCACGCCCATATCGCCCGCGATTGGATGGTGACCCTCAACACCTTCGGCGCGGCGATCAGCGATATGGACAAACTGGTGGCGATGACCGACGTGACCGGCTTCGGCCTGCTCGGTCACCTGCTGGAGATGTGCGAGGGCAGTGGGCTGAACGCACGTCTTAACCTCGATGCCGTGCCGGTCATCCCCGAGGCGCGTCACTATGCGGCCCTGGGGTGCTCGCCCGGCGGCACGCACCGCAACTTCGCAAGCTACGGCCACAAGGTCGCGCCGATCAGCGAGGAGGCGAAGCTGATCCTGTGCGACCCGCAGACCTCCGGCGGCCTGTTGATGGCGGTCATGCCCGAGGGCGAGCCGGAATTCCTGCGCCGCGCCGAGGCCGCCGGTCTTGCGCTCAAACCCTTTGGCGAGCTGCTGCCGCGCCTTGGG
Source organism: Thiofaba sp. EF100 (assembly GCF_039822285.1). Classification (NCBI taxonomy): domain Bacteria; kingdom Pseudomonadati; phylum Pseudomonadota; class Gammaproteobacteria; order Chromatiales; family Halothiobacillaceae; genus Thiofaba; species Thiofaba sp. EF100. Next base: position 235,004 of record NZ_JBAJEY010000002.1, read on the forward strand.
GATGGGCCGTTCGTGGAGGTGGTGTGACCACCCTGCCCGTCACGGCGGACTACGCCCGCCTGTTCCTTACGGATGTGCCGTTGCTCGACCTGCGCGCGCCGGTCGAATTCGCCGAGGGCGCTTTTCCACGGGCGGAGAACATCCCGCTGCTGACGGACGAGGAGCGCCACCGGGTCGGCATCCGCTACAAGGAGGCGGGACAGGACGCTGCGATCGAACTGGGTTACCGGCTGGTTTCCGGCGAGGAGAAGTCCCGGCGCATCGCGCTGTGGGCCGACTGGGCACGGCGCCATCCCGACGGGGTGCTCTACTGCTTCCGAGGGGGCTTGCGCTCGCGCCTGACCCAGCAGATGCTGGCGGCGGAGGCGGGCATCGTCGTGCCACGTGTGACCGGTGGCTACAAGGCCCTGCGCCGCTTCCTGCTGAACACCCTGACCGAGCGCTCGGCCAGCCAGCCGCTGGTCGTCCTGGGCGGGAGGACCGGTTCAGGAAAGACCGATCTGTTGCAAATGGTCGGTAACAGCATCGATCTTGAAGGCATTGCGCATCATCGTGGTTCGGCTTTCGGGCGCCACGCCACCCCGCAGCCTACCCAGATCAATATCGACAATGCGATCGCCATCCGGCTGCTGCGTTTCACGGGAAACATGCCGGTGCTGCTGGAGGATGAGGGGCGGGCCATCGGCAGCCGCGAGGTCCCGCAGGCCCTGTACGCCGCCATGCAAGCCTCGCCGCTGGTCCTGCTGGAGGAGTCGCTCGAGCGGCGCGAGGCGCAGTCGTTCAAGGACTACGTGCTCGATAGCCTGGCAGAATTCCGCAGGCTCCATGGGGAGGAGGTGGGTTTCGCGCTCTACGCCGAGCAGGTACGCGCCAGCCTCGCCCGCATCCACCGGCGGCTGGGGGGCTTGCGCCACCGGCATCTGACTGATCTGCTCGAGGAAGCCCTGACGGCCTTCCGCGCCGGTGACGACGCAGGCATGCGGGAGTTCGTGCGCCGTCTGCTGGTCGAATACTACGACCCGATGTACGACTACCAGATCAGCAAGAAGCTCGACCGCGTCGTCTTTCGCGGCGATCGCGAGGCGGTGCTCGCATGGTGGAAAACGAGGTGGGCCGCGGCATGATCCGCGATACGCTCTATGCCGATCCGCAGGCGCGGATCGAACCGTTCACCTTCGACGAGCAGGTCGCCGCGGTATTCCCGGACATGATCCGGCGCTCGGTGCCGGGCTACGAACTGATCCTGCAGGCCCTGCCCTGGCTCGCGGCGCGCGTCGTGCAGCCGGGCACCCATGTCTACGACCTCGGCTGTTCGCTCGGCGCCGGGTCCCAGGCGGTGCGGCGCGGGGTGAGGGGTGAGGGCTGCCGGATCATCGCCGTCGATACCTCGGAGGCGATGATCCGGCGCGCGGGCGAGTGGCTCGGCAGCTTCCGCTCGAACGTGCCGGTCGAATTGGTGCAGTCCGACGTGCTGGACGTGCCGATCGAGCATGCCTCGCTCGTTCTGCTCAATTTCACCCTCCAGTTCATTCCCTTGGAGCGCCGACTCGAACTGCTGCGCCGCATCCGTGCCGGGATGCGGCCCGGCGGGGTGCTGCTGCTGTCGGAGAAGATCGCCTTCGAGGATAAGCGCATGGAGCACCTGATCACCGAGCTTCACCACGACTTCAAGCGCGCGCAGGGCTATTCGGAGCTGGAGATCGCGCAGAAGCGCCAGGCGCTCGAGAACGTGCTGGTGCCCGAGACCCTGGAGGCGCATCGCGCCCGTCTGCACGAGGCGGGGTTCGTTTCATGTGAAACCTGGCTGCAACACACCCGCTTCGTATCCCTCTTGGCCATGGCGTGATGCACATGATGATGGTCGACCTGCCTGCCTTGCGGCGGGAGCTTGAGGGGCATCCCCTGGAGTCCTGGCTTGAATGGCTCCCCTCGACGCTCGAGGACCAGCTCGACCCTCAGCGCAATGGCAACCTGCCCCGCTTCCTGGCGGCCCTGGACGCCTGCCCGCCGCTGCGGGCCGGTCACATCGATCTTGCGCGAGACACGATCCTGATCGGCGCGGCGGATGAAGCGGATGAGGCGGTGCGGGCGCAGCTGAAACACGCCCTGCAGGGTCTGATGCCCTGGCGCAAGGGGCCGTTCGACGTGTTCGGCATCCACGTCGATACCGAATGGCGCTCGGATTGGAAGTGGGCACGGGTGGCCCCGCACCTTGCGCCGCTGGCCGGGCGCGATGTGCTGGATGTGGGGTGTGGCAGCGGCTACCACCTGCTGCGCATGCGCGGGGCGGGGGCCAGGCTTGCCATCGGCATCGACCCTTCGCTCCTGTTCACCGCCCAGTTCGCCCTGCTGCGCGCGCTGTCAAACACGAGCCACACGCACGTCCTCCCCTTCACTCTCGAGGGCCTTCCCCAGCGCCTGCCGGTGTTCGATACGGTATTCTCGATGGGTGTGATCTACCATCGGCGCGACCCGCTGGAGCATCTTGCCCAGCTCGCCGAGTGCCTGCGCCCGGGCGGCCAGTTGGTGCTGGAAGGGTTGGTGATCGAGGGCGGGGAAGGCGACTGCCTCTATCCTGCAGAGACCGGTTCTGGGCGCTACGCCATGATGCGCAACGTGTGGGCGGTGCCTTCGGCGGCCACCCTGCGTGGCTGGGTGGAGGCGGCCGGTTTCCGCGGCGCCAGGATCGTGGACGAGGGCGTGACGACCACCGCCGAGCAGCGCCGGACCGGCTGGATGCAGTTCCAGTCGCTGGCCGACTTCCTCGATCCGCGCGATCCGACCCGCACGGTGGAAGGGTATCCCGCGCCGCGCCGCGCGATCATCGTTGCCGAACGCTGACCCGCCAGGCTTGATCGGGCGGGGGATGACAGGAAAGCCATGCCGAACCATGCACCCACCATCGAACCGCTGCACGACGCCATCCTGCTGACGGGGGCGGGCCAACGCCTGGGGCTGTACCACGCCGAGCGCCTGCTCGACGAGGGCACGCCGCTGATCGTCACCTACCGGACCGAGCGCCCGTCCCTCGACCGCCTGCGCGAGCGCGGAGCGCGCACCATCCAGGCCGATCTCTCGGCCCCCGAGGGCATCGAGGCCTGCATCCATGGCATCCGGCAGCAGGCCGCCAGCCTGCGCGCCATCATCCACAACGCCTCGCTCTGGCTCACCGACGAGGATCTCGTCCGCGACCCGGCGGGCTTCGAGGTGCTGATGAACCTGCATGTGCGTGCGCCCTACCGCATCAACCTTGCCTGCGAGGACCTGCTGCGGGCGAGCTCGGCACGTTTCGCCGACATCATCCACATCACCGATACCACCGTGCAAAAGGGCAGCGCCGCGCGTGCTGCCTACGTCGCCAGCAAGGCGGCGCTGGACAGCCTGACCCTCTCCTTCGCCGCCCGCTTCGCCCCGCGCATCAAGGTGAATAGCCTCGCGCCCGGCTTGATCCTGTTTAACGAAGGCGACAGCGAAGCCTATCGACGCGACCGCCTTGCACGCTCTGCACTCGGCTACGAACCCGGACCGGGGGTGGTGTGGCAGGCGATCCGCTGTCTGCTCGACAACCCCTTCATCACCGGCGCGACCCTGCCGGTGGATGGTGGACGGAACGTGAAATGACGGCCATCTGGTGGATCCGTCGCGACCTGAGACTGGCCGACAACCCGGCGCTCGCCGCGGCCCTTCTGCACGGCCCTGTCATTCCGCTCTACATCCATGCACCGGACGAGGAGGGGGAGGCAGCCCCCGGCGCGGCCTCGCGCTGGTGGTTGCACCACAGCCTCGCGGCACTGGATGGACAGCTGCGCGCCTTGGGGTCGCGCCTGATCGTGCGCCGTGCCGCCAGTGCCCAGGCGGCATTGAGGGCGGTGGCTGCCGCAACGGGGGCGGAGGCCGTGTTCTGGAACCGCCAGTACGCCCCCGAGCAGATCGCGCGCGACCAGTCGGTCAAGGCTGCACTGCGCGGGCTGGGGTTGCGGGCGGAGAGTTTCAATGGCAGCCTCTTGTTCGAGCCATGGGAGGTCCTGACCCGCGAGGGCAAGCCCTACCGCATCTTCACCCCCTACTGGAAGGCCTGTCAGGGGCATGGTCTCGACCGGGTGGAGCTGATCGCTCCGCCCTCCGCGCTCCCCCCCGTGCCGCGGGAGGTGAGGAGCGAGCCGTTGGAAGCCCTCCGCCTGCTGCCGGAGATCTCGTGGGATGCCGGCTTCCGTGACCACTGGACCCCGGGCGAGGAGGGGGCGTGGCGGTGTTTGCGGCGGTTCATCGGCGACGGCCTCGCCGGCTATTCGGCTACCCGGGATCGTCCTGGCCATGCGGGCACCTCGCGCCTCTCGCCGCACCTGCACTTCGGCGAGCTTGGGCCGCGCCAGGTGGTGCGGGCGGTGTTGGAGGCACAACGGGGCGAGCCGGATGCCGATGCGCGCCGATTCTTCAGCGAGCTCGGCTGGCGGGAGTTTGCCCACCACATCCTCTTCCACTTCCCGCACACCGTCGACCGGCCGATGAATCCGCGCTGGGAAGGATTCCTCCAGGGGCAGGTGGCCGATCCACGCCTGTGGCAGGCGTGGACGCGGGGCCAGACGGGCATCCCACTGGTCGACGCCGGCATGCGCGAGCTGTGGCAGACGGGGTGGATGCACAACCGCGTGCGCATGATCGTGGCCTCGTTGCTGACCAAGAACATGCAGATCGGCTGGCAGCAGGGAGAGCGTTGGTTCTGGGACACGCTGGTCGACGCGGACCTCGCCAACAACGTGTTCGGCTGGCAGTGGACGGCGGGCTGCGGCGCCGATGCCGCGCCCTATTTCCGCATCTTCAATCCGGTGCTGCAGGGCGAGCGCTTCGATGGCGAGGGCGACTACGTGCGGCGCTGGGTGCCGGAGCTCGCGCGTCTGCCCGGGCGGTGGCTGCATCGCCCCTGGGAGGCCCCGGCCCAGGTTTTGCGTGCTGCGGGCATCGCCCTTGGCACGGACTATCCCCACCCGGTCGTCGATCTTGCTGCGAGCCGCCAGCGGGCGCTGGATGCCTTTGCTCGTCTATCCTGATTGATCCAGGATAAAAACATTCTATGGAATAGGCGAAAAAATATGGAACTTCTTGGATTTTTCTGATGGTTTTGTCATTTCCCTAGGCGTAGGATGAGTTCCGTGCAAGAGCGCGTGAACGAGTGGAGGCGGGAGCGCGCAGCAGCCTGAGGCTGTAGGAGTGCACGGGCCAGGAGGCCGGAGAGACATGAAGCCAGGAGGTTTCACCGCATCAGGATGTGCGCAGGATGCCTGGATGGCGCGCTGGGATGCAGAACCATGGGATGCGCGCCCGGAGGGCGCGGGCAGGGATGGCCACTATGACCCGAAGGCCGGCAGCAGTGATGCTGCCGGCCTTTTTCATGTGGGCGCCTCCCGTCGGGACGGCCGGTTCAGGCCGGACGGCGAAGCTCGCGCGGGAGGGGAAAGACCACGTCCTCGCGCACCCCCTCGTCCTCGCGCGCAAGTCTCGCGTCGCAGCAGGACTTGAGATGATCAATGACGCGCTGCACCAGCACCTCGGGCGCTGAGGCGCCGGCGGTCAGGCCGATGTGGCGCTTGCCGACCAGCCAGGCGGGCTGGATATCCTCCGGGCCATCGATCAGGAAGCTCGGCACCCCCAGCTGCTCGCCGATCTCGCGCAGGCGGTTGGAGTTGGAGCTGGTCTTGCTCCCCACCACCAGCAGCAGGTCGCATTCCGCCGCCAGCCGCTTGACGGCATCCTGCCGGTTCTGGGTGGCGTAGCAGATGTCGTCCTTGCGCGGCCCCTGGATCAGGGGAAAGCGCGCGCGCAGGGCCTCGACAATGGCGCGGGTCTCGTCCAGCGAGAGCGTGGTCTGGGTGGAGTAGGCGAGGTTGGCGGGGTCGCGCACCTCGATGCGCGCCACGTCCTCGACCGATTCGACCAGGTGGATCTGGCCGCCGAACGCGCGGTCGTAGTGGCCCATGGTGCCCTCGACCTCGGGATGCCCGGCATGACCGATCAGGATCACGTCGCGGCCCTGGCGGGAGAGGCGGGCCACCTCGATGTGCACCTTGGTCACCAGCGGGCAGGTGGCATCGAACACCCGCAGGCCGCGTGCGGCCGCCTCCTCCTGGATGGCCTTGGAGACTCCGTGGGCGCTGAAGATCAGCGTGGCGCCGTCCGGCACCTCGGAGAGTTCCTCGATGAAAACCGCCCCCTTGGCCCTCAGCCCCTCGACGATGTAGCGGTTGTGGACGATCTCGTGGCGCACAAAGATCGGCGCGCCGAACTGCTCGAGGGCGCGCTCGACGATCTCGATGGCGCGGTCGACCCCGGCGCAGAAGCCGCGCGGGTTGGCGAGCTGGATGAGGGGCTGCATGGTCATGGGCGGGAACTTAACACTGAACCTCGAGGACATGCACCTCGAAGATCAGGGGAAAACCGGCGAGGGGATGGTTGAAGTCCACCTTCAGGCCTTCCTCGGTCAGGTCCAGGACCCGGCCCGCCGTGGTCTCGCCGCTCGGCAGTTCGAACTCGATGAACTGGCCCTGCTCCGGCACGAAGTCGGCACCGAGATCCTCCGGCGGCAGGACGAAGACCTTGTCCGGGTCGGGCAGGGGGAAGGCGGTGCCGGGGGCGATCTCGAAGCGTCCCCGCTCGCCCGCCTGCATGCCCTGGAAGGCGAACTCCAGCCCCGGGCTGATGGTGCCATCGCCCACCAGCAGTTCCAGCGGGTCGTCCTCGGGTGCCGCGTCGATCTCGGTGCCATCCGGAAGGGAGAGGCGGAAGGCCAGCTTGACCCGGCAGCCAGGGAGGATCTTAGCCATGGGGTTCGTCCTTCTTCTCGAACAGCATGAGCAGCGCCAGAAGCACCGCGCCAACGGTGATGGCGGAGTCGGCGATATTGAAGGCCGGCCAGTGGTAGCCCTGCCAGTACAGGTCGATGAAGTCGACCACGTAACCAAGCCAGACGCGGTCGATCGCGTTACCCAGCGCCCCGCCGATGATCAGGGCGAGGGCGAACCCCGTCCAGCGTTCATGCGCCTTGAGCGCGCGCATCCACACCATGAGCCAGGCGGAGACCCCTACGGCCAGGGCCAGGAAGAACCAGCGCTGCCAGCCGGAAGCCTCGCCCAGGAAGCTGAACGCGGCGCCGGGGTTGTGCATCAGGGTCAGGTTGAAACCGGGGAGGATGGGCACCGGCTGGGCGTAGCCCAGGGCCGAGCTTGCCCACAGCTTGGTGGCCTGGTCGAGGAGGATGACGGTCAGGGCCAGGCCAAGGCCGCGTTTGAGGATCGGGGTCATGCGAAGCGGCGGGTCTCGCCCGCACCCTCCACGTTCTCCACACAGCGTCCGCAAAGCTCGGGGTGGGCGGGGTGGCTGCCCACGTCCTCGCGGTGGTGCCAGCAGCGCACGCACTTGCCGTGCAGGCTGGCCTTGGCGGCGATGGCGATCTGGCCGCCCTCGATGTCCACCACGGTGCTCTCGGGCGGGCGCGCGGTGAGCGGGTGGACGCGTGCGCTTGATGTGATCAGCACAAAGCGCAGCTCATCCTCCAGCTTCCTGAGCACGGCGAGGGTGGTATCGTCGGCGTAGATGTCCACCTCGGCATCGAGGTTGGCGCCGATGGTGCCATCCTTGCGCAGCCCTTCGAGCACGGCCAGTACCGCGTCACGCACGGCGAGGATGCGTGTCCAGTCCTTGGGGCCGAGCACGGCATTCTCGTCCAAGCGCGCAAGGCCGGTGGTGTGGGTGGCGAGGAACACGGAGTCTTCCCGCGCCCCCGGCAGATAGCCCCACAGCTCCTCGGCGGTGAAGCTCGCAATCGGCGCGATCCAGCGGGTGAGGGCCTCGAGGATGTGCCACTGCGCGGTCTGGCTGGAGCGGCGGGCGCGCGAGTTCGCCTGGCAGGTGTACTGCCGGTCCTTGGTCACGTCCAGGTAGAAGCCGCCCAGGGTCACCGAGCAGAAGTTGTGCACCGCGTGCACCACCTGGTGGAAGTTGTAGGTGTCGAAAGCGGCAAGGATCTCCTCCTGCAGGCGCGCGGCCTGGTCCACCGCCCACTGGTCCAGAGGAAGCATGTCCGCAAATGGCACGGCATCCTCAGGCTGGAAGTCCTTCAGGTTGGCCAAAAGGTAGCGGGCGGTGTTGCGGATGCGGCGGTAGGCATCGCCTGCGCGCTTGAGGATCTCATCGGAGACGGTGATCTCGCCGCGGTAGTCACTGGAGGCCACCCACAGGCGCAGCACGTCCGCGCCGAGGCTATTGATGACCTTTTGCGGGGCGATGACGTTGCCGAGGGACTTGGACATCTTGCGCCCCTGCGCATCCACGGTGAAGCCGTGGGTCAGCACCTGCCGGTACGGCGGGCGGGCGTGCATGCCGATGGCGGTCATCAGCGAGGACTGGAACCAGCCGCGGTGCTGGTCGGAGCCCTCCAGGTACAGGTCGGCGGGGTCGTGCAGCTCGGGCCGCTGGGCCAGCACGGCAAAGTGGGTCACGCCGGAATCGAACCACACGTCTAGGGTGTCGGTCACCTTGCGGTACTGCGCGGCCTCTGCACCCAGGAGTTCTGCCGCATCGAGCTCGAACCAGGCGTCCACGCCGCCCGATTCCATGCGCTGGGCGACTTGTTCGATCAGTTCCGGGGTGCGCGGGTGCAGCGCGCCGGTGTCCTTGTGTACGAACAGGGCGATGGGCACGCCCCAGGTGCGCTGGCGCGAGATGCACCAGTCCGGGCGGCCCTCGACCATGGCGGTGATGCGGTTCTCACCCCATTCCGGGACCCAGCGGGTCGCCTTGATGGCCTCCAGCGCCTTGGCGCGCAGGCCGTTGACGTCCATGCCGATGAACCATTGCGGGGTGGCACGGAAGATCAGCGGGGTCTTGTGCCGCCAGCAGTGCGGGAAGCTGTGGTTGAGCTTGCTGGCGTGCTGCAGGCGGCCACGCTCGCGCAGAAGCTCGATGATGACCGGGTTGGCCTTGTTCACGTGCAGCCCCTCGACGAAGGGGGTGCCCGGCTTGAAGCGACCGGCATCGTCCACCGGGTTGTCCACCGGCAGGCTGTAGCGGCTGCCGGCGACATAGTCCTCCTGACCATGGCCCGGGGCGGTGTGGACCGCGCCGGTACCGGCGTCGGTGGTGACATGCTCACCGAGGATGATCGGCACCTGGCGGTCGAGGAAGGGGTGCTGGAGCTTCAGGTGCTCCAGGGCGGCGCCCTTGGCGCGGCCGACGATGGGGGCAGCATAGCCGTAACGTTTGAGTGTCACTTCGGCCAGCGCCTCGGCCAAGAGCAGGCGTGCGCCGTCGACTTGGACCAGCACGTAGTCCAGCTCCGGGTTGAGCGCCACGCCCTGGTTGGCTGGCAGGGTCCACGGGGTGGTGGTCCAGATGACCACCTCGATGGGGCCCTCACCCGTGGCATTCAGGGCCTTCTCGAACGCGGCCTGATCGACGGCCTGGAAGCGCACGTCGATGGCATCCGAGGTCTTGTCCTGATACTCCACCTCGGCCTCGGCCAGCGCGGAGCCGCAGTCCACGCACCAGTGCACCGGCTTTTGGCCCTGCACCAGGTGGCCGTTGGCAATGATTCTGCCCAGCGCGCGGAGGATGTCGGCCTCGAACTTGTAGTCCATGGTCAGGTAGGGGCGCTTCCAGTCGCCCAGCACGCCCAGGCGTACGAAGTCCGCCTTCTGCCGCTCCACCTGCTCGGCGGCGTAGGCACGGCAGGCGTTGCGGAATTCGCGTGCGCTCACCTTGTCCCCGGCCTTGCCCAGCTTCTTCTCCACCTGCAGCTCGATCGGCAGGCCGTGGCAGTCCCAGCCCGGCACGTAGGGCGCGTCAAAGCCCGCCAAGAGCTTGCTCTTGACGATGATGTCCTTGAGCACCTTGTTGACCGCGTGGCCGATGTGGATGTCGCCGTTGGCATACGGCGGGCCGTCGTGCAGCACGAACTTGGGCCGTCCGGCGCTGACCTCGCGGATGCGGCCGTACAGGTCCTGCGCCTGCCAGCGGGCGAGGATTTCGGGCTCACGCTGCGGCAGGTTGCCGCGCATCGGGAACTCGGTTTCAGGCAGGTTGAGGGAGGCCTTGTAGACGGATTCGCTGGCGGTGTCTTTGGACATGGGGAAGGTGCGGAGAAATAAGGAAAAATTAGGCCCGATTATTCCCGATTTGCTTTGAACTCGCCAGTAAGGACGGCCCGTGCCGCCGCGGCATCCCTGGCGATCTGCGCCATCAACGCGTCCAGACCCGCGAAGCGCTGCTCCTCGCGCAGAAAGGCATGGAAGCGCACCTCCACCCGTTGGCCATAGGCATCGCCCGACCAGTCGAAGACATGGGCCTCGACACGCGGCGTCAGCCCGCCGACGGTCGGGCGGATGCCGGCGTTGGCGACACCAAACAGGGGGCGGTCGGCCAGGCCCAGGATCTCGACGGCAAAGACTCCATGCAGGGCAAAGTGCTTGCGCCCGAGCGGCAGGTTGAGGGTGGGGAAGCCGAGCAGGCGCCCGCGCTTGTCGCCGTGGGTGACACGGGCGCACAGGCTGTAGGGCCGCCCGAGCAGGCGGGCGGCATCCTCCACCCGACCCTCGCTGAGGGCGGTGCGCACCAAGGTGCTGGAGATGCGCATGCCGTCCAGCACGACCGGCGGGGTGGCCTCGACCGAGAAGCCGTGTTCCGCGCCAAGCCGCTGCAGCAGGGCAAAGTCGCCGCGCCGCGCGCGGCCGAAGCGGAAGTCATCGCCGATCAGGACATGGCGGGCGTGCAGCTGCCCAACCAGGATCTCGCGCACGAAGTCCTCGGCGGGAAGATGGGCCAGGGCCTGGTTGAAACGCAGGATGTGGAGCTCGTCGACCAGGCCGGAGGCGGCGAGCCAGGCGGCCTTTTCGCGCAGGCTCGTCAGGCGCGGGACGGGGTGCGGGGCGAAGACCTCGCGCGGCAGGGGCTCGAAGGTGAGCACGATGCGGCGTAGCCCCTCGGGCCGCGCCGCGGCATCCAGACGTCGCACCAAGGCCTGGTGGCCGAGGTGGAGGCCGTCGAAATTGCCGATGGTTACGGCGCAGCCTGTCGGCGTGGCCGCAGGACGCCTGCGGGCTGCCCCCCCGCGGATCAGCTCCATGTCGTCTCCTCCCGCTTCAGGTCGCGCGGCCGCAGGCCGAGGGCGGCGAGCAGGATGAAATAGACCGCGACGGCGCCGAGCACGAGTCCGGCGAGCCACAGGGCGCGCTGGCTGCCGTGCATGGCGGACCAGGCGGCAAGCTCGGGGGCGAGCAGGAACAGGAATCCCGCCATGCCCAGGGTGGCCCCACCGGCCTGCAGGGCCAGCTTGCACCACTGGCGGCTGGGTTGGTAGACGGCTCTTCCGCGCAGGGCGCGGTACAGCCAGAAGGCATTGAGCCAGGCGGCGAAGGCGGTGGCGGCGGCCAGCGCGGCATGGGTGCCGGGGACGGTGAGCAGGATCATCGGTACCACCACCGCGGCCTTGAAGGCGAGGTTGGCGAGCACGGCGCGGATGCCGATCTTCACCGGGGTGGTGGTGTCCTGGCGGGCATAGAAGCCGGGGGCCAGCACCTTGATCAGCAGAAAGCCGGGCAGTCCCAGGCTGTAGGCGATCAGGGAGAGCTGGGCCATGGCGGTGTCGTGGGCGGAAAACTCGCCGTGCTGGAACAGGGTGGCGAGCAGGGGGCCGGCCAGCAGGACCAGCCCTACGGTGGCAGGCAGGGCGAGCAGCACGGTCAGGCGCAGGCCCCAGTCGAGGGTCTGGTTGAAGTCGGCGCTGGAGCTTGCGGCATGCTCGCGCGCGAGCTTGGGCAGGATCACGGTGGCGAGTGCCACGCCGAACATGCCGAGCGGGAACTCCACCAGCCGGTCGGAGTAGTACAGCCAGGACACGGAGCCGGCGATGAGGAAGGAGGCGAGGATGGTGTCGATCAAGAGATTCAGCTGGGTGACCGAGGAGCCGAAGATCGCCGGCAGCATCAGCTTCAGGGTCTTGTTCACCCCCGCATGGTGGCGAGCGATCCTGGGCCTGGGCAGCAGGCCCATGCGCCACAGCCAGGGCAGCTGGAAGCCAAGCTGCACCGCGCCGGCGACGAACACCCCCCAGGAGAGCACGATCAAGGGTTCCTCGGCATGGTGGGCGCCAAGGAAGGCCGCGCCGATCAGGACGATGTTCAGCCACACCGGGGTGAGGGCGGGGATGGCGAACCGGCCGAAGCTGTTGAGCAGGCTGCTGGCGAAGGCGGTCAGGGAGATGAAGAACAGGTAGGGGAAGACGATGCGCAGCATGGTCTCCGCCAGCGCCAGTTGCTCGGGGTTTCCCGTGAAACCCGGGGCGAACAGCAGCAGCAGGAGGGGGGCGGCGGCGACACCGATCGTCGTCACCAGCAGCAGCACCGCGCCCAGGGTACCGGCGACATGGGCAACGTAGTCGAGCATCTCCTCCTGGCTGCGCTTCTCGCGGTACTCCGCCAGCACTGGCACGAAGGCCTGCTGGAAGGCCCCCTCGGCAAACAGGCGGCGCAGGAAGTTGGGGATCTTGAACACCACGAAGAAGGCGTCGGTCGCGGCGGAGGCCCCGAACAGCCTGGCGAAGACGATGTCGCGCACGAAGCCGAGAATGCGCGAGACGAGGGTCATCGCACTGATCACGGCGGTGGACTTGAGGAGGGAACGGCTCATGCGGGCATTCTATACCCGGCGGTCTGTAGTGGTCTGTGTGGGGCATCCGGCGACGATCTGCCTCGCCGCGCTGGGGCTGCGGGATGCCCCGCGCCTGCTAGAATGAGCCATCCCCCTTCTTCAGAGGTTGCCGTTCGTGCTTGAGCGTTCCGAGAAGCTGTTGCGCCGGGTGGTCGCCGGCCTGCGTTTTGCGCTCATCGTGTTCATGATCGTCTACCTGGCCACCTGCCTGCTGGGGCTCGGCGGCAAGCTCGTGGCCTACCTGCCGCAGCTCGGCGCGCCCGACTTCCACCAGCTGCTGGCCCTGCTCAACGACGCCCTGTTCACCCTGATTGTGCTGGCGATCGTGCGCTCGCTGTTCATCAACGACAGCTTCCACTACGCGCTGACCTTCCTTGAGGTCGGTTTCGTCGTCCTGTTGCGCAAGCTGATTCTGCTCGATGCGGCGCCGCACGAGGTGTGGGTGCTGCTGGTGCTGGGCGTGATCAGCGCGCTGTTCTTCTCGCTGATCCTCTTGACCCACCGCATGCGCAAGACGATCACCCCCGCGCAGGGGTGAGCGTCACACCCCGTTGCGCAGCATCAGCTCCGGCGGGTGAGGCTCGAGGTAGACCTGGCCGGCCACGTAGGGGTGCGGGTGGCGGCGGAAGTGGTGACGCAGCAGGGTGATCGGCACGATGAGCGGCACCCGGCCCTCGCGGTAGTCGTCGATGACCCGCGCCAGCTCCTCGCGGTCGCCGCCATCCAGTTCGTCACGCAGGTAGCCGGCCAGGTGCTGGAGCACATTGGCATTCTTGCCGCGGGTGGCGATGTGTTTGAGGCCGCGCATGAGGGTGAGCAGATAGTCGGCGGCCAGCAGTTCGAGGTCCACTTGGCGCAGGTTGGCGAGTAGCCGCCCGAGGGCGGTGTAGGTCTGCGGATGATGGGCCAGGATCAGCAGCTTGTGCCGGGTATGGAAGTCGAGCAGGGCGGCGGCGCTCAGCCCCTCATGCACCATGCGGCGCCAGCGGTGCAGGGTGAAGACGCGGGTGATGAAGTTGTCGCGAAGGACAGGGTCGCCGAGACGGCCCTCCTCCTCGCAGGGCAGCTCCGGCCGCGCGCTCATGAAGACCTCCGCGAACTGGCCCACGCCCTTTTTCTCCGGTGGGCGATCGTTCGTCCAGCCCTCGTACAGGGTCACCCGCTCCATGCCGCAGCTCGGCGACTTGCTCTTGAGGATGTAGCCGCACAGCTCGGGGTGGCGCTCGGCCTGGACCCGGCCCGTGGTGCGCAGGGCGTCGGTGACGTCCAGGTCATGGTCCTTGTTGCCGCGCACCCGCACCTCACCGTCGATCTTGATCAGGCGCAGGGATTGGCGCGGGGTGCCCAAGCCGATCGCCACCTCCGGGCAGAACGGCACGAAATGGAAGAACTGGCCGAGGGTGCGGATGATGTAGTTGTCGCGCTTGTGGCCGCCGTCGAAGCGGACCTCTTCGCCAAGCAGGCAGCTGCTGATGCCGACGGGGATGCGGATTTCCTGCATGGGGGGAACCTTTACCGGGGGGCCGTCTTGACGCAGCATAACAGCAAAAAACGGCCTGCTGATGCGTCGATTCCTTCCCCTCCTGACCCTGCCTGTGCTGCTCGCGCCGGCCGGTGCCCTCCTTGCGGCCGCGGTCGAGCCCGAGCTCGCCATCGCGCCGAGCCGCCTGCCGCAGCGGCTGGACGAGTCGCCGTCCGCCGTGACGGTGATCGACCGCGAGATGTTGCGCGAGGCGGGCGTGCGCCGCATCGCCGACATCCTGCGTCTGGTGCCGGGCATGGTGGTCGGCAGCCGCAGCCCGGCGATCCAGCCTGCGACCTACCTTGGTCTGTCTGACGACTACTCGCGCCGTGTGCAGGTGTTGGTCGATGGCATCTCCATCTACGCCCCCTCGACCGGTGCGGTGCTGTGGCAGGACCTGCCGCTCGCCATCGATGATATCGAGCGCATCGAGGTGGTGCGTGGCCCCAATACGGCGGCCTACGGCAGTCATGCCCTGCTCGCCACCATCAAGATCACCACCGTCGCGCCGCGCGAGGCCTCGCGCTGGGAGGCGGGCGGGGCGATCGGATCGAACGGCGTGCGCGATGCCCATGCTCGTCTGGCGGGCAGCGGCTCCGCCGGCGCCTGGATGCTCAGCGTCGTCCACCAGCAGGACGACGGCCTGGATGGCCGGGCCGCCGATGACCGTGGCGGTCGACGGATGGACGGGGTGCGCCTGAAGGGTGAGCTCGATCTATCGCCGTCCACGGACATGCAGTGGCAGCTCGGGGCCGCCCGGGCGCACAACGGCATTGGCGCCGCGCTGGAGCAGGATGTCAGTGGCACCATCAACGATGCCTTCCTCGATGAGAACGACCACCAGTTCCTCACCCTTCACCATCGCCCCGATGGGGGGGGCGAGTGGGTGCTGCGCCTGGCGCGCAATGCGCAGAGCTACAAGGAGGCCGATGCGCTGCGCTATGACTGGGTCTACAGGCTCGTGGACGGCGTGCCTTCGGCAGGCCTTGAGCCCCTGAGCCTGACGCGTAGCTATCGCGCCACCCGCTACGAGGTGGAACTGGAGCATCACCTGGTTCCCCTGGGCGAGGTGCGCGGTGTATGGGGCATGGGCCTGCGGCGGGAGGAGGCGGAGGGGGAGCGGTTCTTCGGCACCCCGGTCAGCCAGCGGCTGGACAGCGGACGCTTGTTCGGCCATGCCGAGTGGAGGATTGCTCCGAACTGGCTGCTCAACGGCGGGGCCATGGTGGAACGCACCTCCATCAGCGAGCCGGTCTTCACCCCCCGCCTGGCCTTGATCCATCACCTGGCGCCGGGCCACACCCTGCGTGCGGGCTGGAGCACGGGAACCCGCCAGCCGCTGCTCTTCGAGAACCAGGGCCGAACCGCGGCTTGGGACAGGGATGGGAATCCGGTCTGGCTGACCCTGGCTTCCGGCGCGGAGAGCGGCGGCCTGAAGGCCGAGCGCGCGACCGAATGGAGCCTCGGCTACCTGTGGGTGCCCCGGCGGGGGATGCAACTGGACCTGCGCGCCTTCCATCTGCGCCTCAAGGATCCCATCCGTGCCATGATGAGGGTCGAGGACGGGATGAACACACTGCTCTATCCCATCGGAGGAGACTGGCTGCCGCTGGTGCTGGACATGCGCAATGGCGGGTCGGTCAGCGTGCGCGGGCTGGAGGCCCAGCTCGACACCCGCCTGGCGCGGGACCTCAGCCTGCATCTGAGCTACGCCCTGACCGAGGCGCGGGAGGACGAGGGTCTGGCGCCGGGGTGGCCGGACTATGCCGCCACGGTGCCCCGTCATACCGCCGGCCTGCTGCTCACCCAGCGCCTCGGTGAGGCCTGGGATGCCAGCCTGCGGCTACACTATACGAGCCCCATGCAGTGGGGCTTCCTCACCCGCGATGCGCTCGACGCCTCGACCGGCGTGGCCGCCAGGATCGGTTATGTGCGCCGGTTCGGCACCCAGCGCATGCGGATCGACCTGATCGGGGAAAACCTCAATGGACGAGTGCATGATTTCGACATGGACCGTGGCTGGGGCCGGGCCGTCTGGCTGCGGCTGGCGCTCAGCGCCAGCTGAGGCCATGCGTCGGATCCTCCTTCTCCTCCTGCTGTTGCTCCTGCCGGTGCTGATGGGCGGGGTTGCGAGGGCGGAGGATGTCTGGGTGCTGGGCGCGGAGGAGGGCGAGGCGATCGCCAAATCGCTGCGTCCCGCCCTGCCTCCGGGGACGAGCCTTGCGCTGCAACGACTGGGCGACGGGGTCGGGGTGCAGTGTCCCGGTGCGCGCTTGGTGCTGGCGGTGGGCGAGGCCGCGACCCGCGCGGCGCTGCGCGGGTGCCCGCAGGCGAAGGTATGGGCCCTGGGGCTGCCCGCCCTCAGCCTCGACGCCCTGCGTGCGGGTGCGCCAGGGCGCCTGTCCGGCGTGGCCTCGGACCCGCCGCCCGCGCGCCAGGTTGCCCTGTTGGAGGCCCTGCGGCCACGCCCCCGCCAGGTGGCGGTGCCCTATTCGCCGGCCGCCGAAGGACTGGCCCGCGCCGCTGCGCAGATCCTGAGCGCACACGGTTTCCAGCCCGTCCTGCTCCCATCCCGGCCCGACGACCAGCCCCTGCGCCCGCTGCGCGAGGTGCTGGGTGAGGTCCAGGCCGTGCTCGCCCTGCCCGATCCTGCGCTCTATCACGAGGGCCTGCTCAAGCACTGGCTGCTGATGACGGCGCGCGAGGGGGTGCCGATGGTCGGCGGGCTCGGTCTGCAGGATGTGCGGCGAGGCGTGGTGGCCGCCGCCGTGCAGGCGGAAGAGGCGGCGATCGCGCTGACCGTGCGTCTCTTGCCCGAGCTGCTCGGCCCCGACCCCTTGCCGCCGGTGCAGGCGCTGGACCAGGCCCGCGTCCTGCACAATCCGCTCATGCTCAGCCGGCTCGGCCTGCGGCTGGAGGAGGGGGAGTGATGCGCGGCCATTCGGTCACCACGCAATTGATGCTGCTCGCCATTCTGCCGCTGGCGGTGCTGTTCATCGGCCTCACCCTCTTCCACGCCCACAACCGCACGGTCCTGCTGGACGAGCAATTCGAGGCGCGGGTGCACGATCTCTCCCGCGGGCTGGCTGCGCGGGCCACGCAAAGCCTGCTGGCCGGTGACATGGAGGCTCTCGACGACCTCGCCCGCGAGATGGTGGGCGAGTCCAACATCTACGGCCTGCGCCTGGCCGACCCGATGGGCGACCCACTGGTCAAGCGTGGTCAGGGCCCGAAGAGTGCCCCCGCCGACGCCCTGCGCGCGGTGTTCGTGCCATTGTGCATCCCGCAGCGGGGCGAGGATGACCAGCTGCGCATCGGCGAGGCCTGGATCTGGTTCGACCAGCGACCGGTGAATGCGATCAAGCGCCAGGGTTTCTGGCAGGCGATGGCCCTGGCCGTACTGCTTGCCCTGGTGGTCGGCGGGGTGGCCTGGCGCCTGGCGACGCGCATCCTGCGTCCCTTGCGCGAATCGCTTGATGCCATGCGCCGGATCGGCCATGGGATCGGCGGGGTCAGGATCGCCGAGGACGCCGACAACGAACTGCGCCAATTGCAGCGCGGAGTCAACCTGTTGGCCGACGCGCTGGAGGCCCAGGAGCGCCTGCGCGCGGAGGCCTTGCGCCACGACCTCGCGCGCGAGCGGGCCGAGCAGGCCAAGGCCGTGCGCACCCTCTTCCTTGCCCACATGAGCCACGAGATCCGCACGCCGCTCAGCGCCCTGGTCGGCTTCATGCACCTGCTGCGGCGCGAGTATGCCGACCAGCCGATGACCTTGCGCAGCCAGCAGTACCTGGAGGCGATGGAGCAGTCGGCCCGCCACCTCGGCGAGCTGATCGGCGACATCCTCGACTTCTCCCGCATCGAATCCGGCAAGCTGGAACTGCGTTCGGTGCCGTTCTCGGCCATGCGTCTGCTGGACGAGGTGGCGATCGAACTGGCCGAGCGTGCGCGTGCCAAGGGACTGTACATCGACGTGGTGAGTTTCCTCGACGTGCCCGAGCGGGTCGAGAGCGACCCGCTGCGCCTGCGTCAGGTGCTCATCAATCTGCTCTCCAACGCGATCAAGTTCAGCCCGCAGGGCGGGATTGTCATGCGCCTGATGCTGGAGCAGCCGCCGGACGAGCGCGGGGAGGGATGTGTGCTGCGTTTCGAGGTGGAGGACAGCGGCCCCGGCATCCCCGAGGCCGACCGGCAGCGCCTGCTGGAGGCCTTCGAGCAGCTGGAGGTGGGGACCGAGCGGGCGCACGAGGGCACGGGCCTTGGGCTTGCCATCTGCCGTGGGCTGGTGGAGCGCGCGGGCGGCGAGCTGCGCATCGACGCGGGGGCGCTGGGGGGCGCCATGCTGAGCTTCACCTGGCCGGTGTGCGGCGCCGTGTCTGGGCCGGAGCGCGGCGGCCTCCCGGTGCGCGTGGCCGTGCTGGACGACCGTACGAGTTTCCGGCAAGCGGCCTACACCCGCTTCAGCCGCCTGGGTTGGAGCGTCCAGCTGGAGGAGGGCGGGCTTGCGTCGGAGGGATGGCGCAGGCTGCTCGATCGCTTGCCGGACGGCCTCGACGTCCTCGCCCTGCGCGATCCGGTGGAGCGCGGCGAGGATGGCCGGGCGGCCTTGCTCGGCATGGCGCTCGAGGGACGGCAACGGGCACGGCACGTGCTGGTCTGCACCGCGCGCGATGAGCCGGACTGGGAGCGGCGCCTCGAGCATTTGGGGGCCGCGGTGATCCGGTGCCCCGCCTCCCAGCGCGACCTCGAACGCGCGGTCGAGAGCCTGGGCGATCTCCTCTTTCATGCCGACGCCCGTCCGGCGGCTGACGAGGTGGGCGGCGCAGCCTTCGAGGGTAGGACGATCCTCGTGGTCGACGATCATCCGCTCAACCGCGAAGTGCTTGGCCAGATGCTCGAGCAGGCCGGCGCGCGCGTAGTGCTGGCCGCGAGCGGGGAGGAGGCCCTGGCCCGGCGCAAGGGCGTGGACGCCGTCCTGCTCGACCTGCACATGCCGGGCATGGATGGTGAGGTGGTGCTGCGCGAGCTGCGGGCACGCCAGCCCGAGCTCCCCGTGCTCATGCTGACCGCCGATACCTTGGGCGAGACCGCGGAACGCCTGCAGGAGGCGGGGGCGAGGGCGGTGCTGCACAAGCCGGTCGGCGAGACCCGGCTGTTCGATGCATTGGCCACGGCCCTCGGGCAGCCCCTGCCGTCGCCGTCCCCTCCGCTGGAACTGGAGGGCCTGCGGGCGCGTTTCTGGCGGGATGAGTGGCCCTCCTTCGCCACGCGCCTGCGCGCCGCGCGCCTGGCGGAAGACGGCCCGGCGCTGCACGAACTGCTGCACACCCTGGCCGGTACGGCGGGACTGGTGGGGTTGACCGGTCTGGCGGATGCCGCCCGTGCGCTGGATGAGGCCAGCCGGGGCGGCGGCCGGATACCCGACGACGGCGCCCTGTGGGACGCCCTGTGGCAACGCGCAGATGAGGAGGAGAGGCAATGATCAGGGTTGCCCTGGTGGATGATCAGACCCTGGTGCGGCAGGCCTTGCGCATGCACCTCGACGGCCAACGCGCGCTTCGCGTGGTGGCCGATGTGGAC
The DNA here is from genome assembly GCF_039822285.1 of Thiofaba sp. EF100. NCBI lineage: Bacteria > Pseudomonadati > Pseudomonadota > Gammaproteobacteria > Chromatiales > Halothiobacillaceae > Thiofaba > Thiofaba sp. EF100. The sequence goes on from NZ_JBAJEY010000002.1 coordinate 254,802, forward strand.
TCGGGCGAGGCCCTGCTCGCGCTGGTCGGGCGTGAGGAGCTGCATGTTGTGATGATCGACATCCACATGCCCGGCATGGGTGGACTGGAGACCATGCGCCGCCTGCGCGCCCTCGAGCAGGGGCCGAGGATCATCGGCCTGTCCTCCATCACCACCCCGGCCTTCGTCCGCGACCTATTCCGCGATGAGCTGATCGACGGCTATGTCTCCAAGGAGGCTGCCGGCCGTGACCTGCTGCGGGCGGTGGCGGAGGTCGCGGCGGGCCGGCGCTTCATCTGCCCGCGCCTCGCCGCGGCGCTGCAGGCCGAGCCGGAGGGGGCGGCGCAGCGTTTCGCCAGCCTGACCGAGCGGGAGCGTGAGGTGCTGATGCAGGTCTTTGCCGGCCACGACAACAAGACCATCGCGCAGAACCTGATGCTGTCGGAAAAGACGGTCAGCCAGCACAAGCAGAACGCGCTGCGCAAGCTCGGGGTGCAGGGCGAGATCGAGGCCTACCGGCTGGCACGGCTGGAAGGGTGGGTGGAATAGGTGGGGATGAACCAACGTTTTGCGAAGCCCCCTTTTTCCATGGGTTAACCTTATGCGGCCATGATCACCTGTCACCATCACAAGGCGGGCCGCTGCCGCTCCTGCACCCTGATCGAGCGGCCCTATGCCGAACAGCTCCAGCACAAGCAACAGGCCTGCCAGGCCGCCTTGGTCGCCTGGCCCGAACTGGCCTGGCGGCCTCCCGTGGCGAGCGCGGACATGGGCTTCCGCAACAAGGCCAAGATGGTCGTCTCGGGCACGGCCGAAGCCCCGCTGCTCGGCATCCTCGACCCCTCGGGCCGGGGCGTGGACCTCTCCGACTGCCCGCTCTACCCACCCGCCATGCAGGCGGCCTTCGGGCCGATCAAGGCCTTCATTCGCCAGACGCGGCTTCCGCCCTACGACGTGCCCGGACGGCGGGGTGAGCTGAAGTACGTCCTGCTCACCCGCTGCGAGCAGAGCGGCGAGATGATGCTGCGCCTCGTGCTCCGTTCGCGCGCCATGCTCGGGGCCATCCGCGCGCAGCTGCCTGGCCTGCTGGAGCGCCTGCCGGGCCTGAAGGTGGTGTCGGTCAACCTGCAGCCCGAACACAAGGCGATCCTCGAGGGCGAGGAGGAGATCGTGCTGACGGAGCAGCAGACCCTTACCATGTGGCTGAACGACCTGCCGCTTCACCTGCGCCCGAAGAGCTTCTTCCAGACCAATAGCGCGGTGGCCGCCGCGCTCTACGCCACCGCACGCGACTGGGTGGCAGAGATCGCCCCGCAGGGGATGTGGGACCTGTTCTGCGGGGTGGGCGGCTTTGCCCTGCACTGTGCCCCGCACGTGCGCGGCACGGTGACGGGCATCGAGGTGAGCCTGGAGGCGATCGAGAGTGCGCGCCTCAGCGCCGCCGAGCTTGGGTTGAACCATACCGAGTTCCGCGCCCTGGCGGCGGCTGACTTTGCCCTCGGTCAGGCGCAGGTGCCCGAGCTGGTGCTGGTCAATCCGCCCAGGCGGGGGATCGGCGCGGAACTGTGCGCCTTCCTGGAGTCTTCCGCGGCGCGCTGGCTGGTCTATTCCAGCTGCAACCCGGCGACTCTGGCTTCGGACATCGCGCGTTTGCCGTCGTTTACGCCGGTTCGGGCCCAGTTGTTCGATATTTTCCCGCATACCGCGCACAGCGAGGTACTGGTGCTGCTTGAGCGCCGGGGCTGAGTCCATGGTTCTCCCCTCCCCCTGAGGGGGAGGGGCCGGGGGAGAGGGGGCACCCGTTGCGTGTTACCCCTTCCCCGCCAAGGGGAGGGGGCGTACCACATTCCGGGTTGTTCAGATCTTCTTTACGAGCTGCAGGAGAGCATCGAGCAGCCAGGCTTGTGGCGCGCCCACTCCGGGCGCTTCGCGGCCAGGGCCTCGTGCTCGGGCTGCTCGTCATAGGGGCGACGCAGCACCGCCTGCAGCGTGTGCAGCAGGGACAGATCGCCCGCCTCGGCGCGCTCGATGGCCTGCTGGGCCAAGTAATTGCGCGGCACGTACTTCGGGTTGACCGCGTGCATGGCCGCCGCGCGCGCCTCAAGGGGGCGCCCATCCGCACGGCAGCGGGCCTGGTAGCGCGCAAGCCAGTCCAGCGCCGCCGCCCGCATCCCGGCATCCAGACCCTCCGGCAGGTAGGAGGCGTGCACGAAGGGCGCGAGCAGGGCGTCCTCGTCCATGGTCGTGTCGGGGGCGGGCAGGGCGACGAGGGTGCGGAAGAAGATCGTCCAGTCGCACTCGGCCTGCTGCATCAGCGCCAGCAGGTCGTCGACCAGGGGCTCGTCGTCCGCCTGCCAGGCGCTCAGGCCAAGCTTGGCGGCCATCATCGCCCGCCACGCCTGCGCATAGGTGGCGCTGTAGGACTCGAGTGCCTCCTGCAGCGGCCGGACGTCCCCGACCAGGGGTAGCAGGGCCTCGCCGAGGCGGGCGAGGTTCCAGGCGGCCACTTTCGGCTGGCGGCCGAAGGCGTAGCGGCGCCCCTGCGCGTCGGTGGTGTTGGGCGTCCAGTCCGGGTCGTAGTCCTCCAGCCAGCCATAGGGACCGTAGTCGATGGTCAGGCCGAGGATGGACATGTTGTCGGTGTTCATCACCCCGTGCACGAACCCGACCCGCATCCAATGGGCCACCATCACCGCGGTGCGCCGGCAGACCTCGCGGAACATCTCAACAAAGGTCGCAGGCCCCGGCTCGCCCAGGGTGGGGAAGTCATGCCGTAGGGTGTAGTCAGCAAGCTGCCTGAGCAGGGCGTGATCGCCCCGCGCGGCATGGATCTCGAAGTGGCCGAAGCGGGTGAAGGAGGGGGCCACCCGGCACACCACGGCGCCCGGCTCGGGGCGGATGTTGCCGCTGTAGAGCATGTCGCGCAGCACCGGCTCGCCGGTGGCCACCAGGCTTAAGGCACGGGTGGTGGGGACGCCGAGGTGGTGCATGGCCTCGCTGCACAGAAATTCGCGCAGCGAGGAGCGCAGCACCGCGCGCCCGTCTGCCGTACGGGCGTAGGGTGTGGGGCCGGCGCCCTTGAGTTGCAGGGTCAGGTGCAGCCCTTGCGGGTTCACGACCTCGCCGAGGTTGATCGCCCGCCCATCGCCCAGCTGCCCGGCCCACTGGCCGAACTGGTGGCCGCCGTAGCAAGCGGCATAAGGCTCCATGCCGGGCAGCAGGGCATTGCCGCCGAACACCTCGGCGAACTCCGGCCGTTGGCATTCCTCTGGGTCCAGCCCGATCAGGCGGGCCACCTCCGGCGCACAGGCCAGCAGGCGTGGTGCGGCCACGGCGGTGGGGGCGACACGGCTGTAGCAGGCGCCGAACACCTGGCGCGGTGCGTTGCGGGGGGCGGCGTCGCCCGGAAGCCCACGGACGAAGCGGTTGTCGAAGCGCAGGGACTCGAGGGAGCCCCGCGCCGGGAGGGCGCACATGGTCTGGGTCAACTGGGGAGTGGCGGGTCCGATCAAGATAGCCGATGTGCGGCGGCATGGACCCTCATGATTTGCAGGGCCATGGTCGGGTCTCTCGCCTGCGGCCTACCGGCACCCCGAGCGCGCATCGGCGCTTGAAACCGGCTGTGTCAAAAGTCTTTGACACAGCCAGGAAATGCGAGCCATGGATGGCTCGCGCGAGAATCAATCAGGGTAAGTGATTGATTCTCGGAGCCCGTCGCGGGCGTGTACCGCGACGAGGCGAGTTTCAAAAGGGCAGGATGGCCCTTTTGAAACAGCCTGGAAAGGGCCGCATTCGGACTCAATCTCCGGTAAAGTAGGCGCCATCCCTCGCGCCTCCTTCCCTGGGATTGTGTCCCGGGGCGGGGGCGCTTCCTCTTTTCCGGAATCCCCACGTGCTCTCTACCGCCAACATCACCATGCAGTTCGGCCCCAAGCCGCTGTTCGAGGACATCTCCGTCAAGTTCGGCGACGGCAACCGCTACGGCCTGATCGGGGCCAACGGCTGCGGCAAGTCCACCTTCATGAAGATCCTCGGCGGCGACCTTGTGCCCAGCTCCGGTACCGTCATGCTCGATCCCGACGAGCGCATCGGCAAGCTGCGCCAGGACCAGTTCGCGTTCGAGGACTACAGCGTCATCGACACCGTCATCATGGGGCATGCCGAGCTGTGGGCGGTGAAGCAGGAACGCGACCGCATCTACGCCCTGTCCGAGATGAGCGAGGAGGACGGCATGAAGGTCGCCGAGCTGGAGGTGGCCTTCGCCGAGATGGACGGCTACACCGCCGAGTCTCGCGCGGGCGAGCTGCTGCTCGGCGTGGGCATCCCCATCGAGCAGCACTACGGTTTGATGAGCGCGGTGGCCCCCGGCTGGAAGCTGCGCGTGCTGCTCGCCCAGGCGCTGTTTGCCGACCCGGACATCCTGCTCTTGGACGAGCCGACCAACAACCTCGATATCAACACCATCCGCTGGCTTGAGAAGGTGCTCAACGCGCGCAACAGCACGATGATCATCATCTCCCACGACCGCCACTTCCTGAACAGCGTCTGTACCCACATGGCGGACCTGGACTACGGCGAGCTGCGCGTCTACCCCGGTAACTACGACGAGTACATGACCGCCGCCACCGCCGCGCGCGAGCGCCTGCTGGCCGACAACGCCAAGAAGAAGGCGCAGATCGCCGAGCTGCAGAGCTTCGTCAGCCGCTTCTCAGCCAATGCCTCCAAGGCGCGCCAGGCCACCTCGCGCGCGCGTCAGATCGACAAGATCAAGCTGGAGGAGGTCAAGCCCTCCAGTCGTCAGAACCCGTTCATCCGCTTCGAACAGGACAAGGCGCTCTACCGCCTGGCGCTGGAGGTCGAAGATCTGGCCAAGGGCTACGGCGAGGGGCCGCTGTTCAAGGGGCTTGACCTGATGGTCGAGGTGGGTGAGCGCATAGCCATCATCGGTCCGAACGGCATCGGCAAGACCACCCTGCTGCGCACCCTGGTCGGCGAGCTTGCCCCCGACCGCGGCACGGTGAAGTGGTCGGAGAACGTCAACCTCGGCTACTTCGCCCAGGACCATGCCGAGGACTTCGCCGAAGATGTGACCCTGTTCGACTGGATGACCCAGTGGCGCCGCCCGCAGGATGACGAGCAGATGGTGCGCGGCACCCTCGGCCGTCTGCTGTTCTCGCAAGATGACATCAAGAAGTCGGTCAAGGTCGTCTCCGGCGGCGAGCAGGGCCGCCTGTTGTTCGGCAAGCTGATGCTGCAGCGCCCGAACGTGCTGGTGATGGACGAGCCGACCAACCACCTCGACATGGAGTCGATCGAGTCGCTCAACACTGCACTGGAGAACTATCCGGGCACGCTGATCTTCGTCAGCCACGACCGCGAATTCGTCTCCTCGCTCGCCACCCGCATCATCGAGTTGACCCCGAACGGCATCGTCAACTACAGCGGAAGCTACGACGACTACCTGCGCAGCCAGGGCGAGGAGTGATGCGCCACCGCCTCGCCCCCAGTGGGGCTTGGAACCCCTCACCCGCGTCGCTTTCTAACCCCTCGCATCATCAGATGAGTGCGGGATACCCCCGGGGAGATCGGTCCATGAACATCAAGCTGGTTTTGCTGGGGGTGCCCCTCATGGCGCTGACCGGCTGCGCAGGCTCGGGCTATGTGCACGAGACCTACTACGGCGATGGCTACTACGGCCCACCACGGTATCCCGGGACGGTCTATGTGCATCGCGAGACCTACTACGAGCCGCGGCCGCGGGTCGTCGTGGTCGAGGAGCCGAGAATCGTGGTGGTCAGACCGCCCGCCCCGGACCATGGGCATGTTGATCCACGGCGCATGGAGGAGCGTCACGAGCATCATCGTGAGGCCCGCCAGGAACTGACGCCGCGCCGCGTGGAACGTGTCGAACCCCTTCGGTTTGAGCACGACAAGCCGCCGCGAACGCAGGAGCGCAATGAGTGGCGGCACGAGAGAGATCTTCCAGCGAGGCGCCAGTTAGGCGAAGTCTGGCGCAGACAAAGCCCTTCGGTTAATCTCACCGACAGCCGTGAGTAATATGGCTATATTTTATGCTGTAACATCAGCATAGTTAGCGATGACCTGCTTACCTTCATGGATGAAGACGGACGAATGGATACGTTAAGCACGGACACTACATCCCTATCATGTCCCGTTCCAGAAAAAGGCCGCGCTGGCATGGCGCGGCCTTTTTTCGTTCTTGATTCGACATCTACTCAGGAGGACCGTATGTCGAAAACTCGTCTGAGCGCGCTGGCGCTCGCAATCACACTCTTAACGTCCGGTTGTGTCACGACAGGTACGGGCCCGGGGCAAACCGGGGGTGGCGAGACCAACAAGGCTACGAGTGGAGCGGCCATAGGCGCGGTGGCTGGGGGGCTCCTCGGTGCGGTTCTGGGAGGAAAGGGTGAAGGCCGTGTCCTTGGCGCGGCCATTGGTGCACTTGCAGGCGGGTTCTTGGGCCAGCAGATCGGCCAGATGCTCGATGAGGAGGATAAAAAGGCTATCGAGCTTCAGGCAGCACAAGCACTGGATAAGCCAGACGGGCAAGCTGGTGCGAACTGGACCAACCAGCAGAAGGGCGTTAGCGCTGAAATTCAGGCGGGCACCGCCAAGAATGAGCAGAAAGAGATCGTCATGGTGCGCGACAAGAACGTTGAGCCGCCGCCCCAGCTTGATCTGATCGGAAAAACCTATGTTGCTAAAAGTGCGGTGAATGTCCGGGCTGCGCCGAGTACGAAAAGTGATGTGGTGAATGGCTTGAAAGCTGGAGAGGAGTTCACCGCAGTGGGTAAGGTGGTTGGGGCTCCGTGGGTCGCTGTGGCCAAGAAAGGGCGTACCGTGGGCTATGTGTCCCAATCCTACGTGGCGGAGGGGCGGGCTGTGCAACAGGTGGCTTCAGCATCCTCCCTGAGGGCCTCGCGGGGTGTTAAGCCAGGCGGCGGGGTGGACCTCGATGCCCTGGGAATGGCGGGGGTGGATCTGGACAAAGAGGGGATTGTGGTCGAGAAAGTAGCGGCCACCACAACCTGTCGTCCGCTGACGATCCAGCTGAAGAGCAAGGATGGGCAGTCTGAGACTCAGACCTCCCAAGCTTGCCGTGGTACTGACGGCGCATGGGAGATCAGCTGATGCACAAGCAGCTCCCGTTGATCATCGCGATGTTACTGGCCCAAGGGGAAGCCCATGCCGCTGAGGCGCACCGCCTGGCTCACTCCTCCAAAATGGGGGTCGAGGTTTTTGCCCAACCCCAAGCCGATGGCGCCTGGTGCAAGGAGCGGCTTGAGCTCGAGGTGCGCTTGCAGCCGGACAGCTCCTTGTTGCCGGATGGGGCAGGGGGGCTGATGCCCAAGCTAGCCTCCGTTTTTGCGGCGGAATGCCCCTCGGCCACGACAGCCCGGGTGACGCCGCTGATCGTCCAGGCAAGTGGCAACAAGGCTGCAGGGGAGCCCTTCATCATCGACGCAGCCAAAGGCTGGCAGAAGGTCGCGCCCGAGACGACCAAGGCACCCCTGACGCCGGTCGGGGGATCAGTTGCCCCAACCGCGGCCACCCCAGCGGTGACCGAGGTGAGTGGGCCGGCGAGCCTGGCCGAGGCGCACATCGCCGCGGCCAATAAACAGCCCTTGCCCCAAGCGGCCCCCTCCCCCGTGCCTTCCGTCGAGCCGATGCCTGTTGAGGTCTCGGCCTCTGCAAAGGCGGATATTCCCGAGCCTGTCACCAAGGCCAATGAGCCCCAGCGTCCCGACATGGCTCAGTATCCGATGCTGGACTGGTATCACCTGGCGCATGCACTCGCTTACTACAGGCCTGAACTGCGCGGCACAGTCGACCTGAACCGTGCATTTGCCTACACGCAGGATTGCGTGGGCTACAACAAGGTCAGCCGCAATGAACTCGATCTGCAGGATTTTGTGGCGAAGTACAAGGCTGAGTCCGACCGCCTTGCCTCCCAACTGCCGCAGCGCGCTCTGCTGACCTATGAGGTCCGGCTTGCCGAGTATGACCAGATGCGCCAAGGCTTTCCGCTGGAGGAAGGGGCGGCAGCCTCTATCGTCATTGGCCTGCGGAATAAACAGACGAGCCAATGTGCCTATTACGGCAGCATGCCTTTGCCAGACCGGAGTTCTTGGCCGTATCAGTTCAAGGTCGAATTCAGTCAGGATGCAGCGCCCAGCTTCCTGCCCATGTCCATGGAGGATGCGCGGGCCTTCCTTAAGAAGAGTAACGGCTATCGGACGGTCGAGGTACGAGCCCTGGTTGATATCGTCAAGTTCGAGCAAAGGGATGGGGGCTGGCAGAAAGAGGAGGTTTTCACCCTCCGCCCGGCCTGGGTGGATTTTCATGAGAGCAGTCGGGCGGGTGTCTTACTGGGCAGCGTAAGTGGTAGGGAGCTTGAGGCCATCCGTACCGCCAACGAGGCCGCCCGTAAGGTACGCGAGGCCAAGCAGCAGGAGGAGGAGCGGGTCAAAATGGCCAAGCGGATGGAAGAGATGCGACAGGCCCGCATGGAGCAGCGCCAGCGGGAGCTTGAGATCCTTGTCCGGTCCGCAACGCCGGCCCAGCGGGCCGGATATCTGAACATGGCGGGATTCCATGGATTCAGCACCGCCGCGGCTGCCACGCTTGCGAGCATTCAAACCGGCTTGCCACATAAGGCCACCTTGCTGGTCCGGGTAGAGAAGTCGGGAGAGAAGGATATTCCCGCCGCCTGGCCTGGCCGGCTCGTTCTCGATGCAGAGGGTGGCGAGGTCGAGGGCTTCAAGGCTGGACGTTGGTATGTGATCCACGGGCTCGTCCGGGCGGAAAGCCCGAAACCCAACCAGATCATTGGTCGCATGAATGTCACCGAGGCGGTGGCCTGTGAGAAAGAGGCCTGTGCCGAATATGCCGATGAGGAGCGCATCACCAAGCAGATCGCGGAGATGGCTCGCCAGTATGCACTGCAAAGCTATCCGGAGACACAGTGATGATTATGGACAAGACCATCATGCAATCTATCTTCAAGAACAAGTTCGTCTTTATTGGCATTGGCGCTGCCGCCATGGTCGCTGTTTTGGCCATGGCCGGGAAAATGGCCATCGATCGCAAGGCTGAGGCGCGCATTGCTGAGGTGCTCGAAGACCAGAAGCTTGAATCCAAGCTGACCTACAAGAGTGTATCCGCAGGCTGGTTAGGCAATAGTGTGACCCTGAGGGATGTGGCTATCCACGCCGCCCAAGGCGAAGAATCGGTCCTGCACATCGCTCAGCTGAGGCTGTCCGATATCCGCGAGAGTGAGGACAGCGATATTCCCAGTGCGCTTCGAATCCAGCTCAAAGGCTTGGACATGCCCATTGTCACCACCGCTGCGGGGGAAACGCTCAAGTTGGCGCGCAACGACTTCGCATCACTCGCGGGGTTGGGCTATACGCGTCTCGTTGGTGATGTAGAACTGCGCTATGACTATCAATCTGAAGGGCATCGGCTCGAGATTGGAATGGCGCTTGACTTGGAGGACATGGGCAAGGCGCACGCGACTGTGGCGCTGGAGAAGGTTGATCTTGCTGCATTGACTAAGCTGCGAAAGGTCGTAGCTGCGCCGGATCTTTATCCCTCGGCGCTCCTGCTGGGGCTTGGATTGAGTGCGCTGGAAGCGGCGGGCAACGTCAGGCTGGCAGAGTTGGATTTCAGGCTGAACGATGCGGGGCTGCGTGAGCGCGTCTTGCTTGGGAAGCGGGAGCAGGCTCAATTTCCCGGCGACCTCAAAACCTTTGCGGCGTCTGTGGCAGAGGAAGTGCGCAAGGAGGGAAGAAGGGAGGCTAAGGGGAGCAAGGGTGAGCGCGTCTTGGCTTTCTATGAAGAGCTCGCGGAGTTTGTCGAGGATGGCGGGGACTTGGCGGGGAAAACGGACATGGAGCGTCCTGTCGCGATTTTCAGTGATGGCTCAATGGGACCCGCATTCAAAGGTCTCCAGTCCTTCCTGGCGGCGACTCGTTTCGAGCTCAGGCACTGAGTGTGCTGAGTCGCGTCTGGAAAAGTCTGCTCAGGGCGATTCACTAGGCCGAGCTGGTTCAGCACTTCGCGGATCGGTTTCACGAAATCACAGGTGGCGAATGGCCGGTGCGCGCAGTTCTCCTGGTTCTCGATCTGTATCGTCGGCGGGGGCAAAGCCTGCGGTGCCAGCGCCCCCTCCTGGAGCCCTGCATCTTGGCCCAAGAGTCTCCCGAACAGGCCGATCGGTTTGTGTCTGTTTGCGGCATTGTCGATCAGGCTGGATATCCGGTGTCCTTGACTCCTTGAAGGGCTTTCACCCCTGGGGCGTCTCGTCCTCCGTCAAATCTTGAGGGAGAAGCCTCTTTACTCGGAGGATAGCTTCGCGGAGATGCGTGAGCGGCTGGGCAGTCCGGTGGATGTGCCGCGCGTCCAGACGGCTCTTCGCAAGCTGGAGGGCGCTCCCCTGAGCCTGGTCGGCAGGGTCGGGCACGCCGAGCCGCGCATTGAGGACGATATGCTCAGGGCTTGGATCAAGGAGCTGGAAACGAGCGGGGCAGACGATGGTCTCTTTGTGCGTCTAAACGCACCGGAAATGGATTGAGGGGTGTGGGTCAACATTGACCAGCGGCGCGCAGCAGCGGGCCCGTCACGAGCGGAAAGAGACAAAAAGCCTGTTAGCGAAGGAGAAGTGGCGCGCCCGTAGGGATTCGAACCCCAGACCTCTGCCTCCGGAGGGCAGCGCTCTATCCAGCTGAGCTACGGGCGCTTGGGGTGCAAAAGCATACCCCCTCTCTAATCGACCCGTCCATTTTTTTATTGTCCCGCCTGGATGCGGTGGACCTATAATGTTTTTTTAGGTCGTGGCGCCCGGTGCGCCACTTCGCGGGTTTCCCAAAAACAACGAGGATTTTTTCGTGGCCCAGCATGATGTGAAAGTGGACTCGATGGCCAAGGTCGTCACCGCCCTTGGCGTGGTGCTCCTGCTGATCGTGGTCGGTTACATGGCGAAGTCGCTGATGAACACGATCGAGCGAGGCAGCACCAAGGGTGAGGTGGCGACGGCCCCGGCCGCACCGGCAGCCCCGCCGGCCGCCGAAGCTCCGGCAGCTGCCGCGCCCGCAGCGGCTGCTCCTGCCGCAGCCGCTGCAACCGGTGATGCTGCGGCCGGTGCGGCCAAGTACACCACCTGCGCGGCCTGCCACGGCGCGAACGGCGAGGGTTCCGGTGCCTTCCCGAAGCTCGCCGGCCTGTCCGCCTCGGACGTCGAAGGCAAGCTGAAGAAGTATCGCGCCGGCGAGCAGCTCGGTCCGATGACCTCCATGATGGCGCCGAATGCAGCCAGCCTGTCGGACGCCGACATCGCCAACCTGGCCGCCCACATCGCCTCCTTCGGTGGCGCTGCAGCCGCTCCGGCCGCTGCTCCTGCTCCTGCCGCAGCTGCCCCGGCCGCAGTCGCTACGGGTGATGTGGCCGCGGGCAAGACCAAATTCGCTGCCTGCGCGTCCTGTCATGGCATGAATGGCGAAGGTCAGGGCATGTTCCCGAAGGTGGCCGGCCAGTCTGCGGCCGACCTGGCGGCCAAGCTGAAGAAGTACCGCGCGGGTGAGACCGTCGGCCCGAACAGCGCGATGATGGCACCGAACGCCGCCGCTCTGTCGGATGGCGACATCGCTGACCTGAGCGCTTATCTCGCCTCGCTGTAAGGCCATGGCCGGAGGGGGCGGCCAGGATCGCCCCTGTGGAATAGGAAGAAGGGAGCCGCTGGCTCCCTTTTTGTTGACCGCGACGCGGACACAAAACCAAAACAAAGCCCGCCGAGGCATAGGCCTCGGCGGGCTTTTGCGTGGCCCTGGGCGAGCGGAGGTCAGTTCGTCCGCTGGACCGGGCCGAGCAGCAGCGAGCCCTTCATCTTCTTCGGCGCCGGCAGCCCCATCAGTTCCAGCACGGTGGCGGCGATGTTGGCGATGCCACCGCCGGTACGCAGGCGCCAGGGGTGCTCGTCGATGATGATGCAGGGCACGGGGTAGATGGTGTGCTGGGTGTGCGGCTCGCGGGTGATCGGGTCGACCATCTCGTCGCAGTTGCCGTGGTCGGCGGTGATGATGACGCTGTAGCCGGCCTCGACGGCGGCATCCACCACGCGGCCGGCGTGGGTGTCGACGGCCTCGACGGCAGCGATCACGGCCTCGCGGATGGCGGTGTGGCCGACCATGTCGCCATTGGCGAAGTTGACCAGGATGAAGGCGTACTCGTTCTTCTGGATGGCGGCGATGGTGGCATCCGCCACCTCGGCGGCGCTCATCTCCGGCTTGAGGTCGTAGGTGGCGACCTTGGGCGAGGGCACCATCACGCGGTCTTCACCGGCGAAGGGCTGCTCCTTGCCGCCGTTGAAGAAGAAGGTGACGTGCGCGTATTTCTCGGTTTCGGCGCAGTGGAACTGTTTGTAGCCGGCCTGGCTGATGACCTCGGCCAGGGTTACGCCCGGGCGCTCCGGCGGGAAGCCGATGGGGGAGAGGAAGCGCGGGTCGTACTCGGTCAGGCAGGTGACGGTGAGCGGGTCGAATTCGAAGCGGTCGAAGCCGGTGAAGCCCTTCTGGCCGAGCGCCTCGGCCAACTGGCGCGGGCGGTCGTTGCGGAAATTGAAGAAGATCAGCCCGTCGGTGTCGCCGTGCGGGATCTCCCAGCTATCGAGCACGATCGGTTCGATGAACTCGTCCGTCTTCCCTTCGGCATAGGCCTGTTCGATCGCCGCGCGCGCGTTCTGGGCGCGCTTGCCGTGGCCGTGCACGATGGCGTCCCAGGCCTTGAAGGTGCGCTCCCAGCGTTGGTCGCGGTCCATGGCGTAGTAGCGGCCGCAGATGGTGGCGATGGCGCCGCCGGCGTCGGCCAGCGCGGCCTCCACCTCGGCCAGATAGCTGATCGCGTTCTTGGGTGCGGTGTCGCGTCCGTCGGTGAACATGTGCACCAGCGGGCGGGCGCCCTGTTCCTTGGCGAGCTTGATCAGCGCCAGCAAGTGGTTGACGTGGCTGTGCACGCCGCCGTCGGAGACCAGGCCGACCAGGTGCAGGGGGCGGTTGTTCTTGGCCGATTTCTGCGCCGCCATCACCAGCGCCGGGACCTCGAAGAAGCTGCCGTCGGCAATCGCGTCGTCGATGCGTACCAGGTCCTGCCGGTGGATGTCGCCGCAGCCGAGGGTCAGGTGGCCGACCTCGGAGTTGCCCATCTGCCCGTCCGGCAGGCCGCAGGCGCGGCCGGAGGCCTCGATCACGGTGTGCGGATGGTTGGCGAAGAATCCGTCGAGCCGGGGCGTGCGCGCGAGGGCGACGGCGTTGTTCTCGCGGCTCGGGTTGACGCCGACGCCGTCGAGGATGACGAGGATGACGGGGCGGCGGGGGGCGATGGATGAGCTGGACATTGCGGTGTGGCGGCGGCGGTCGGGACGTTGAAAACAAACGTGAGAATATAACAGAAACGCCCGCGCAGATCAGCGGGTTAGCGGGTTGGCTGTAGGAGCGGCGCCCTCGCCGCGACAGGCGGATTGTGCGTGGGCGATCGGCCCGTGGGCGGGCCTCCTACAACCCGGCAGAGCGAGGAAGGCCCTCTGTGCATGCTGGTTTTTCGCCTTGCGTGAATGCATTAGGCCTTCATGCGATTCCCCTTCGGGTTAGGGGGTGGCCTGCCGCGCGCCCAAAAGGCCAGGGCGGTAGCGTGCTGCAGTGGGGCCCGGCGGACCTCAAGGCTGAGTCCTGCGCTGACAGCCGGAATGACGCCCAGCCCGTGGGCAAGCTCGTGCCACTGGGCGCTGGCGGACGGGTATTCATCATCCGGCAGTTCGGCCATGCGTCCGCTCCACGGCGGCAGCGGGCGAGCGCTGGGCTGCCAGCCCCCGGTTCCACCAAAGGTGCGTGCGGCGTCACGGAGGAGGGCGCGGGCGCGCGCCCGATCGTCCTCTAAGCCCTCGACCTGACCCCAGCGCGCCAGACCGGCCGCGAGGCTCACGGCGGCCTGCAGTTCGTCGATGGGGCCGCTGGCGGCCTTGCGTACGAAGTGAGCCAAGGCCCCACCGGCTGCGCAGGCGGGGCGGAGCCCCGCCTGACAGGCCTCGGCCAGGGTCACGAGCAGCTGACCGTTGGCCGCGAGGGGGATCTGCTCATCCCGCGGGTGCACCGGGCGCGGGCGGGCGGCCGCGAGCAGGGTGATGGCCTGCCGGTCGGCCTCACTCGCGCCTAGGCGCAAGGGGAGTCGCCCCGGCCCCCAGGACTCATGCCCGACCCAGGTCCAGCGGCGGGCGGCCTCAAGCACAGGGCCGTCCAGCACGGCGGCGAGCGCCGCGTCATCCCAAAGGTAGCCACCGCCCTCCCTCCTCCGGGCGTCCAGGGCCGAGAGGGCGGCGACAAAGCCGCCCCCGGGGTGGGCAAAGTCGCGCAGGATCACCCGGATCAGGTCATGGCCGACCGCGCTCAGGTCTGGACGTCCGAACAGGCGGCCGGCTCGCAGGTAGATGCGGGCCAGCAGGGCCTGGTCGATCAGCATCTGCTCGAAATGGGGCAGCTGCCAGTCAGGGTCGATGGTGTAGCGGAAGAAGCCGCCGCCGAGCTGGTCACGCAGCCCACCCCGGGCCATGGCCTCGAGGGTGGTGGTCAGGAACCCCTCCAGGGCGTCGTCGCCCTGCTGTTCGATCAGGCGCAGCACGGCCAGCAGGCGGGGGGCATGGGGGAACTTGGCGCCGTGGCCGAAGCCGCCGGCGAGCGGGTCGGCCTCGGCCAGCAAGGCCTCGCGCAGCAGCTGGCGGGCCTCGGCGGGAGAGATGGGGGTAGCGGGAGCGTTCTGCGGGCGCAGTTCGGCGCTCGCGCTCTGGGCGAGCGCCCGCAGGCGCTCGGGGTTGGCCTGCCACAGCGCATGCAGCCTTTGCAGGCGAACCAGAAGCTCGCCGCGCGGGGCGTAGACGAAGCCGTACAGCGGATCGCCCTCCGGGGTGAGGATCAGGTTGAGCGGCCATCCGGCACGCCCGCTGATGGCCTGCATGGCCCGGCGCAGCTCGGCGTCCAGTGCAGGCTCCGCCTCGCGGTCGACCTTGATCGGCAGGAAGGCGGTGTTGAGGAGGCCGGCAAAGACCGGGTCGCGGAAGCTTTCCTGCTGGAGGACGTGACACCAGTGGCAGGCGAAGAAGCCGCTGGACACCAGGATCAGGCGCCCCTCCGTGCGGGCGCGCGCGAGGGCATCGGCGGACCAGGTCTGCCAGGCCACGGGGTCGTCCGCATGCATGGCGAGGTAGGGGGAGGCCGTGCCGGCGAGGGCGTTGCGCAACGGCTCGGCCGCGGCAGGCAGGGCGAGCAGGCACAGAAAAAAGGCGACCCTCGGTGTGAGTCGCCTTGATCTTTGGGAAGCCTCAGTCCTTGCGGTCTGGGTCCTGCAGCGAGGTGTTGCGGTCATCGCGCAGGTGCGGCGGGGTGGCCTCGGGCGCCTCATCCTCCGGCTGTCCGGCCGGCGGCTCGCCCTGCTCTTGGGGCGTGTTTTCGCCCTGACTGAGTCGGCGCTCCTCCTCCTCGGCGCGCGCCAGCTCATCGTCCATCTCCTCGGCGGTGAGGGGGCGGAAGGCGGCCTCACCCTCCGGCGCGGGCGGCTGGTCGTCACCGCCGGCGGCCGTTGGGAGGGCCGCGGCCGCGCCCGCAGCAGGCAGCAAGCCCTGTTCCGCAGCCCCTTCGGTTTCGGCGTGCTTGGCCTTCTCGCGCACCATCATGCGCGCCACCAGGATGCCCAGCTCGTAGAGCATCCACACCGGGATGGCGAGCATGAACTGGGAGAGGATGTCCGGCGGGGTGAAGATGGCGCCGATGATGAAGGCCACCAGGATCGCGTAACGGCGCTTCTCGGCCAGCTGGTCGGGGGTGACGACGCCGATCACGGAGAGCAGCACCACCGCCACCGGCACCTCGAAGGCGAGGCCAAAGGTGAAGAACAGGGTGAGCGAGAAATCGAGGTAGCTGCCGATATCCGGCATGAACGACACCCCTTCCGGTGCGAACATGCCCATGAAATGAAAGACCGCCGGGATGACGATGAAGTAGGCGAAGCCCGCGCCGATGTAGAACAGCACGGAGCTGGACACGATCAGCGGCATGGCGAGCCGGCGCTCATGCTGGTACAGACCGGGGGCGATGAAGGCCCACAGCTGGTACAACAGGTAGGGCATGGCCAGGAACACGGCGGCCAGCGCGGCGAGCTTGATCGGGATGAAGAACGGCGAGATGGCGCCGGTGGCGATCATGCTCTGGCCTTCCGGCAGGCTGTTCAGCACCGGGGTGGCGAAGGCATGGAACAGCTCGCTGGCCCAGGGGAACAGCAGCACCATGAGCACGATGATGGCCAGCACGGCGCGCAACAGGCGGTCGCGCAGTTCGATCAGGTGCGCAATGAACCCCTTCATGCCCTCCGACAGGCCGGGATCGGGGGTGTTGGCGTTGTGGTCCGTCATGCTTGCTTGCTGCCGGGGGGCGTGTGCGGTGTCGGGGAGGGCTCAGGTTTGTCCTCGCCGCCGAAGCTCGGGCGATGCAGGGTCTCACCGAGCTCCTGGCTGAGGGCCTGCATGTCGTCCTCCAGTGTGCGGGGCGCGGGTGGAGTGTTCGGGCTGGACAGGGCGGCGGGCGGGACCGGCTTGCCTGCGCTGGCCGTCGTGTCCGCCCCGTGCTCCAGCGCTTCGGTCAGGCGCCGTCCCTCCTGCTCGACCTCCTGGCGGGTGTCCTCCACCAGGCGGCGCAGCCGCTGCATCTCCTCCTCCTGGGCGGAGAGCAGCTTGCGCAGGTCGGCGGTGTTGAACTCGCTCTCCATCTCCGCCTTGGCATTGGCGACGAAGCGGCGCACCTTGGTGACCCACTGGCCGGCCTTGTAGGCAAGACCGGGCAGGCGCTCGGGGCCGACGACGATGACGGCCACGACCGCAATCACCGCGATCTCCCAAAAACTGAGGTCGAACATGCTGGCGGCTCGTGAGAGGGGGCCCGCCTGCGCGCGGCAGACGGGACTCTACCCCCTCGATCAGGACTTGTGGGTGTCGCGGGTGGCCTCGCCCTCGATCACGCGGCCCTGCGGCTGGCCTTGCGTCGGGGCCTGACCGCCCTGCGGGGGCAGGTTCTGCGCGGTCTGGGTGGTTTCAGGCTTGGCTTCGCCCTCCTTGTTCTCGTCCTTGACGGCGGAGCGGAAGCTCTTGATGGCATTGCCAAGGTCTGAGCCGATGTTCTTCAGGCGCTTGGTGCCGAACAGGAGGATGACGATCAGAAGGACGATCAGAAGATGCCAGATGCTAAGTGCGCCCATGGGAATACTCCTCGTGAATAGGGATGATGCGGCCGGCTGAGGCCGTCACAGTCGGTAAAACATTATCAGGATTTGGCCCGCGCCGCCTTCTCCGCGTGGCCGGAGAGGCCGAACCGGCGCGCCAGCTCGTCCAGCACGGCCTGCGGCGGGATGCCGGCCTCGGCCAGCAGCACCAGGCTGTGGAACCACAGGTCGGCGGTCTCGTACACCAGTGCGTCGTGGTCGCCTTGGATGGCGGCGATGATGGTCTCCGCCGCCTCTTCGCCGACCTTCTTGGCGATGGTCGGCCGGCCCTTGGCGTAGAGGCTCGCGACGTAGGAGCTCTCCGGGGCGGCCTGCTTGCGCGCCTCGAGCACCGCGTGCAGCGCGTTCAGGATGTCGTTGCTCATGCGCCGTAGATCTCCTCGGGGTTCTTCAGCACCGGGTCGACGGGCACCCACTCGCCGCCCTCGAGGCGGGAATAGAAGCAGCTCTCGCGCCCGGTATGGCAGGCAATGCCGCCGACCTGTTCGATTTCCAGCAGCAGGACGTCGCCATCGCAGTCCAGGCGGATCTCGCGCACCTTCTGCACGTGCCCGGAACTCTCGCCCTTGTGCCAGAGTTTGTTGCGCGAGCGCGACCAGTACACCGCCTCGCCCAAGGCCACGGTCTTTTCCAGCGCCTCGCGGTTCATCCAGGCGAACATGAGGATGCGCCCGGAGGCGGCGTCCTGGGCGATCACCGGCACCAGGCCCTCCTGCGTCCACTTGATCTGGTCGAGGTAGCTCACAGGCGCACCTCGATCCCGGCGCGGGCCATGTGCTCCTTGGCCTGGTGCACGCTGTATTCGCCGAAGTGAAAGATGCTGGCGGCCAGCACGGCATCGGCCTTGCCCTCGAGGATGCCTGCGGTCAGGTGGTCGAGGTTGCCGACCCCGCCGGAGGCGATCACGGGCACCTCGACGGCCTCGCTGATGGCGCGCATGAGCTCAAGGTCGAAGCCTGCTCGGGTGCCGTCGCGGTCCATGCTGGTGACCAGCAGCTCGCCGGCGCCGTAGTCGACCATCCTCCGTGCCCAGGCGATGGCATCGAGCCCCGTGGGCTTGCGCCCGCCGTGGGTGAAGATCTCCCAGCGCAGCGGCTCGCCGGGGGCCGAGACGCGCTTGGCGTCGATGGCGACCACGATGCACTGGCTGCCGACCTTGTCGCTGGCCTCGCGCACGAAGTCGGGATTGACCACCGCGGCCGTGTTGATGGACACCTTGTCCGCGCCCGCGTTGAGCAGACGGCGCACGTCCGCGACCGTGCGGATGCCGCCGCCGACGGTGAGCGGGATGAAGACCTGCTCGGCCACCTGCTCGACCACGTGGAGCATGGTCTCGCGCCCCTCGTGGCTGGCGGAGATGTCGAGGAAGGTCAGCTCGTCGGCGCCCTCGGCGTCATACCGGCGGGCGATCTCGACCGGGTCGCCGGCATCACGCAGGCCGAGGAACTGGACGCCCTTGACGACGCGCCCTTCGGCCACGTCCAGGCAGGGGATGATGCGTTTGGCGAGCACTAGAAATGACCGTGGGTGATTTTCAGGATAGAAACAAAGACGTGGTCATCGTCGTTCGGCCGACCGCCGCGGCGGCTATGCTGGACGATGCCCTCGACGAAGCGCTCCTTGTCGAGCCGATCGCCGCGTTCGAGGATCAGGCGCTGCCCTTCTTCGAGGGGGAGGGATGATACCAAGGTAAGTTCTTGCGGCTTCGCGGCAACGGCGAGCATGGGCGCGCTCCAGCCGTCGCTCATCCTCCGCCCCATGCAGCGCACGGCATGGGCCATGCCGCGCTGGTCGAGCGTCAGGCCCGACTTTTCCACCAGCTCAAGGAAGTGCGCGTCCAGTTCGACGGCATGCAGATTCCGGCTGGCGGAGAAGTCATCGCGCGACCGCGATTCGTCCATGGCCTCAGTCAGGGCAGCGCTGATCGACGTAGGCCTGGGCCTCCTTCAGGTCCAGCCCGCCCTCGTACAGGGCGCGACCAATGACCACGCCGGCCACGCCCTCGTCGGCCACGGCGCACAGGCGTTCGATGTCGGTCATCGAGGTCACGCCGCCGGAGGCGATGACCGGGATGCGCACCGCCTGCGCCAGGCGCACGGTGGCCTCGACATTGACGCCCTGCATCATGCCATCGCGGCTGATGTCGGTGTAGATGATCGCCTCCACCCCGTCACGCTCGAAGTGCTGGGCCATGTCGATCACATCATGGTGGGAGAGCTTGGACCAGCCTTCGGTCGCCACCTTGCCGTCCTTCGCATCCAGGCCGACGATGATGTGACCGGGGAAGGACACGCACAGGTCGCTGATGAAGCCCGGGGTGGTGACCGCCTTGGTGCCGATGATCACATACTTCACGCCAGCATCGAGGTAGGCCTCCACGGTCGCCTCGTCGCGGATGCCGCCACCCACCTGGATCGGCAGGTCGGGGAAGGCCTCGGCGATGGCGCGGATCACCTCCTTGTTCTTCGGCTTGCCGGCAAAGGCGCCATCCAGGTCGACCAGGTGCAGGCGGCGCGCGCCGGCCTCGACCCAGCGGGCGGCCACGGCCACCGGATCGCTGGAAAAGACGGTGTCGTCCTCCATGCGCCCCTGGCGCAGGCGCACACACTGGCCTTCCTTCAGGTCGATGGCGGGAATCAGCAACATGACGTCTTAGGTCCTCGGGCGGTTCAGGGATTCCAGTGGAGGAAGTTGCGCAGAAGGCTCAAGCCCGCCTCCGCACTCTTCTCCGGGTGAAACTGCACGGCGGCCACGTTGCCCCGCGCGATGGCAGAAACGAAGCGGATGCCGTAATCGGTGGCGCCGAGGGCAAGCTCGGGGTCCTTGGGCACCACGTGGTAACTGTGGACGAAATAGAAGCGCTCACCGTCCGGGATACCGTCCCAGATCGGGTGGGCGCGGGCCTGCCACACCTGGTTCCAGCCCATGTGGGGGATCTTCAGCCGCTCGCCGGTCGCATCCTTCAGCTCATGGCCGAAGAAGCGCACCTCGCCGGGGTACAGGCCAAGGCAGGCGGTGCCACCGTTCTCCTCGCTGCGCTCCATCAGCACCTGCATGCCCATGCAGATGCCGAGGAACGGCTTGCTGTGGGCAGCGTCCAGCAGGGGGGCGCGCAGGCCGCGCCGGTCCAGCTCCAGCATGCAGTCGCGGGCCGCGCCCTGGCCGGGGAAGACGATGCGGTCGGCGGCGGCCAGCTCGCCAGGGTCACTGGTCACCTGCACACGCATGCCGGCCGGGGCTACATGCTCGATCGCCTTGGCGACCGAGCGCAGGTTGCCCATGCCGTAATCGACGACCGCCACGGTACCCATCAGAGCGCGCCCTTGGTGGAGGGCAGGGCGTCGCCCAGGCGCGGGTCCGGCTCACAGGCCATGCGCAGGGCGCGGCCGAAGGCCTTGAAGATGGTCTCCGCCTGGTGGTGGGCATTCACCCCGCGCAGGTTGTCGATGTGCAGCGTGGCGCGCGCGTGGTTGACGAAGCCCTGGAAGAACTCCTGCACCAGCTGGGTCTCAAAGCGGCCAATGCTGGCGCGGGTGAAGTCGCACGCGAACACCAACCCTGGGCGACCGGACAGGTCGATCACCACGCGCGAGAGGGCCTCATCCAGCGGCACGTAGGCATGGCCGTAGCGGCGGATGCCGCGCTTGTCGCCCACCGCCTGCGCCAGCGCCATGCCGAGGGTGATGCCGATGTCCTCCACCGTGTGATGGTCGTCGATGTGCAGATCCCCTTCGCACTCCACGGTCAGGTCGAACAGGCCGTGGCGCGCGATCTGGTCCAGCATGTGTTCGAGGAACGGCACGCCGGTGCGGAACTCGCCGCGGCCAGTGCCGTCGAGGTCGAGTTGGACGCGCACGCGGGTTTCCAGGGTGTCCCGGGAAACGTACGCTCGGCGCGAGGTCTGGCTCATGGTCTTCATTACAGGCTGATGATGGGGAAAGCATACAATGAGCTTGCGCGCGGCGGAAACGCGGTGATAAAAAATCTTGACGCCGCCTCGCGTCGAGGCTTTAATGTGCGCCTCCAGTCGGCCAGGTAGCTCAGTTGGTAGAGCAGGGGATTGAAAATCCCCGTGTCGGGGGTTCGATTCCCTCCCTGGCCACCAACAAATTCAATGACTTAGCCCGCCTCAGTGCGGGCTTTTTCATGTCCGAAGGAAGCCTGGGTAGCGCTGGGGTAGCGCTGCAACGAAACGTCCAAGCTTCAAGCAGGGACGCGGCGCAGTTTGATGGAGGGATGGGAAGGCCGCATCGGCGCCTTGGATCGGGGCTCTCTTGGTAGGCAGGGGCGGTGCTTGAAGTGATTTCGTGGCCCTCAAGCTTTTTGTGCTCTCTTGGCATGATGGGCCTGGCGAAGGGGGGCAAACGAAACCCCGGCGCAGAGGCCGGGGGATGTCGGTTTTGGCTTGGGCTTTTAGCCAAATGCAGTTGTGGGGAGTGAGGATGGGCAGCCCCCGTCGGTTTTCTTACCCTCCGACAGTCGTTGAAGGATGTTTGCCAGCGTGCTAAAGCTAAAGCAATGCGCAACTAAGGACAGTCCCATGCGTGCATTCATCATCCCCATGCTCCTTGCCGTTCCGGTCTTGGCCCATGCCGAAATCTACAAGTGTGTAGTCAATGGGCAGACCGTGTTCTCCCAGCAGCCGTGTGCCAAGGACGCGGTGGAGGTCAAGCCGAAGGTCGTGAAGCCTTCAGCGGATGCGATGGCTGAACAATCCGTGGTGAATGCATCTATTCAGGCCTCTGCGTCGAGCATGGAGCGTGATCGGCGTATGAGACAACTCGAACAGGCCATCGCTGATGCCGACGCGCGCATCGCGCAGCTTGAACGCGACCGTGATGCAAAAATCCTCATGTTGCGCGTCAAGCGGATTCATGCGAACAACAACCTTGCTGGGGCGACGTGGGAACAGAGCCTCGCTACAGAGATGGATGCCGTTGCCACTCAGTATGGGACCAGCATCCAGTCTGCGCAGATGGAAAAGCAGCGGCTGATCGACGAGCTGAACCGCATGCGCGAAAAGCCTTAGACCTCAATCTCCACCTCCGCCAAGGGCGGCACTTGTCATACAACATAACCGCGCCACACAGAGCAGAGCCCATATTGGCGAGCGAAACGTCCTCATAGGGGGCTTGCATCAGTAAGCAGCCCTGAGCCCCCCAACGGTAACTCCGGCACGGGTCAGGAAGGGTGGAGTGCTTTTTTGTGTCATCCGTGGTGACTTTGCGGTGACTTTCCGGGGGTGTCGGCAGTACCGACGCCCTCCCGCTCAAGGCCCCTACCCCCTCAATTCAAATGAGGGAGGCAGCCCACCCCCTCCCGCTCAAGGCTCCCACGTGACCACCACATCCTTGGGGCCTTCGATGTTGTGCGGGAGGAGTTTCTCCAGCAGGCGCAGATAGGCGGCGCGGATGCGTGGATCGGGGCTGAGTGCGCATTCGGTCAGGTACTGTTCGCCCCCGGCGGCGTGCAGGCTGGCCTCGATCATGGCCTTGAGGTCCCGGGTCAGTTTGTTAGGACTGCCCTTGGGGCGGCCTTTTCCGGCGTTGGGCGGGCGCTTGGGGGTGGTGCTCTGGGTCATAGGCTCTATCTCTCAGTTTTTTGCTGGCGGCGCGTGGGGCGGTCTGGGCTTGGGGTGGGGAGGCTCCAATCCACCGGCGGGGGCGGCGGCCTGCCCGCGCCTAGGGCAAGCATGGCCCGTAACACCTCGGGCCAGAATCCGCGTAGGCGGCATGGCGGGAGGACGGATTCGAGCAAGTGCAGGGCGTCTTGCTCGGTGAGGTCTTCATCGGTCTGGGTCAGCAGTGCGGCGGCTGCCGTGGCCCAGGTGGCGGCATTCGCGGGGCCGCAGAGGCGGATGGCGCGGAGGGTTTGTAGGGGGTCTGCGTTGTCGGTCATCACTTCAGGCGGCCTTGAGGGTTGGGTGCGTGCGCCCTGCGTTGCGCATGGCCTCCTCGGGGTGCTCCCCTTGACGCAGGCGTTCCAGGAAGTCGGAAGCGGCGGCCTCGGACTCAAAGCACACGGAATCGAACAGGTGCCCGCCCTGGATGCGCACCACGCGGCTGGGCAGGCCGGGGGAGCGGTGCCAGCCATCGGGCAGGGTGGAGTAATCGTTGGTCAACAAGGCCACCAGGGTGTCGCGGTGTTGGAGGATCAAGGCCCGGTCAGCGTCCAGCAGGCGGGAGGCCGGGGCGATGATCAGGTGGCCATCCTGCACACTCAGGCGGAACCCCCGCGCTTCGAGGTGGTCGGCAAGCTCCAAGGGGGTCATTAGAAGCGCTCCTCGTCGGTGCCTTCGGCCTGGTCTTGGTCAGCCAAAGGCTTCTCGGGGGCCAGAAGGTGATCAGCTTCTTTGAAGGTGCTCAACCTTTGAAAGGTGGGCATCTTCAGGTTTTCTTGATCATCTTCAGGTGGAAGCCTCCAAGCCCATTGTTGTTTGTGGCCCCCGAAGTACCCTCCCTCTTTCACAGCCTCCACCCCTAGCCTTTGCTTGGCCCGCCGGATGGTGGTCTCGGAGTACCCCGCACCGCGGGCATCGTCCATGATCTGCTTTTGCGGTAACGGCCCATCGGCAAGCAGGTTCCGCAGAAAGCGCATGGCATCCCCAAGGGTTCCGCCATCGTCTTCCTCCCCGGGCACGCTCTCCGCTTGGGCGAGCAGCTCCCGCGCTGGGCCCTCGACTGGCGCTCCCCAGGTCACACGGGTGGCATACAGGTCCCCCTCGATCCGCACCTGTTCCAGGTCGTAGGTGCACCCGCCTTCATCGGGGCCGATGTTGGACTTGGCCCGCACCAGCAAGCGCGGCGCTTCGCCTGGCGGTGGGTCTTCCCGCTTGGTCGCCAAGAGCACCACACGGGCTATCGCGCCAAAGGCGATGCTGCCAGTGATGCGCTCCACCGGCTCCCGGCCCGTGGTGCCCTTGCTCAAGTGGGTGATGCCCAACACCGCACAATCCACGGCGGCGGCCATATCCACCAACGGCTGCAAGGCACGGCGCACCTCGCCATTCTTGTGGGAATCCGCCGCTACGGCAGACACAATGGGGTCAACGATCAGCAGCGCCGGACGCAAGCGGCGCATCTTCTCCGCCAACAGGGGAAGATCATTGGCCGGGTCAAAGGGGGAGCCATCCGTCCGGTCACCAACAAAATGCACGCGCTCAAGATCGGCTCCAGCCGCCATCAGGCGCGGAACCAGGGTGTCCTTCGGGTCATCTTCGCCCGACCAAATCACCACCTGCCCGGTTTCCGGGCAGCGTGTACCGTCGGGCCAGCGCCCTGCCGTGGTGACCGTCGCAGCGAGCCCTAAGGCCAGCATGGTCTTTCCCTGCCCAGGGCGTCCGGCCAAGAGGTGGAACTTGCCGCGAGCCATCCATCCTCCCCACAGCCAACGGATGGGCTCGGGGCGGATGCTTGATGCCTGGATGAGCACCACATCTGCGGGGGCCGGATCGAGCATCCCAGCCTCACGGCGCATGGCCGCGAGTTCCGCGCTGGTCACCACCACATCACTAAGCAGCATGGGCCACCTCCTCGGCAACATAGAGCGGGCAGGGCCTAACACCCGTGCCCAGGAGCAATGCCCGCCCTTTGGCATCACGCAGGATGGCGCGGGCCAGACGGTCAAGAAGGGCGTGCGCCTCGCCCCCATCCATGATCAGCACGGGCGGGGTGGCGAGCCGGGCAAGGTTCCAGTCAAAGCCTTCCGGGGCCTCCCCCGGGGGGAGCAGGACACAGGCGCGGGGATCATGGCGGGCGACCTCCCAGGCGCGGGGGCCGGTGTGCACGATCAGGGTTCCAAAGCCCGGCACGCGGCCTTGGGCCGTGGGCGCAAGGCGGGCGCAGGCTTGGTGGGCATAGGGCGGCTTACGGGGGCGCATGGTCACTTCTCCAGGGTGGTTCCATGGGCCATCGCATCCGCGATCATCAAAGCCTGGGTGAGGTGGCCTTCGATGGCATCCAACGCATCGCGCACCCGCTCGGGGGAGGGCGTGAACTCGCCCCCGTTGCCGTCCAGGTTCTCGGTCACGAACAGCAGGACCCCGGCGGCCCGCTTGAGCGTCGACCAGAGGGCATCCATCAGCGCGGGGTTGCCCCGGTGGTCGGGGTGAATGACCACGGCGTGCTCAAAGGTCGCGGGCCATTGGCTCTTGGGGAGGGATTGCGCGGGCCGGGTGGCGGTGCAAGAATCACCCTTGCCGATACCGCTTCCACCGTTCATTTCGGCCCACCCCCGCCCGCCAGCGGGGGTTTTCATTTGTGCGCTCATTGCTCGCCCTCCCCGCTCTTGGTCTTGCGGTAGGCGGACATGCGCTCCAGGGCGTCCGCAGGCCACAGCAGGCGGCCATTGGGGAGTTTGAGGGGAACCAGGCCGAAGTAATGCCCGCGCTCGCAGTAGTGCACGCGGATGGAGGACGGCTTGATCTTGACCAGCCGGGCCAGTTCTTCGGTGGAGAGGGGAATGTCGTTCATGTGATTGGGCTCCTTGAATTCACCAGCCTTCATGTGCTGGCAGGGCCCAATCTATTGACCGCCAATCGCGTTTTGTCCCTATAGGGATGAACCTCTATCCCGATAGTCTCCTATCGGGATAGAAGGTCTTGACGGCTAGTCTTCAAGTGTGATGGCCGCCTTGATTTTCTCCGCGATGGTTTCGTCCTTGGAGGGTAGGCTTAAGCCGTACTTGGCAGCCTTAGCCTGTAACTCATGAGCCGCACTGTAAGGCTCGCGTGGAAGGCCAGCAGCTTTAAGGAGGACGCGGATCATCTGGAGGTAGGTCTTCTCTTTGCGCGGGTCGAGGCGATCCTCCATTTCCGCCTTGCTGGGCATCGTTCCAGCGTATGCGCCGAGGCGATATTCGCGCTCGAAGCGGTCGCGTTCTTCGCGTGTGATTACAAGGCTTTTTAGTCCTACAGCATCCATGCTATCAATCCAAAACCAACTGGTCGGATTGGCCGCCTCATCGCCTATCTTCTCCTTTTTTAACTCAGCCCATATTCCTTCAGTTATGGGTTTGCCGTCTGCAATCTCCCCAATAATAGGGGGTGGCACGGCAATGATGCCGGCTATCTTTTCTGGCTCGCTAGAGTCAATGAAGTGCCCGTTTTGTATGCGCCCTCGCACAAACTGCATGTTTCTTGTTTTGGCGCAAATCCTGATGACGTCCGTTTCACCATAGTGCAATAAATCATCAACACTACACCCCCAGCGTTCAGCAATTTCCTCCAGACTGAACCACTCCTTTTCCGGTAGCTCAACGCGGGCGGGTTGGTTATCCTTCTTGGCAGCCATGATTGCACTCCTCGCGTGCATGGGTGGTGAGAGGCCCGGTCAGGTGGTGGCACACCTGCCGGGCTTTGTTGTTGGTGGGCTCTACGCTTTCCCCGCCAACCGAATGACGGCACGGTTGCCGGTAGCCTCGGCACGGCAACGGAGGGCAGTCATCAGAGCCTCGCGTCCGCCAGGTTGGTCCGCTTCCTCCAGGGCCACCGATACCAGTTCCTCGGCAAAGGCCGGGTCCTTGCGCATCAGCTCAATGAGGGTTTCATCGTGGGGGCGGTCAGGGCGGTGCATGCGATCCCTCCTTGGGGCATCAGGCGGCGGCAGGTTCAGCGGGTTCCAACGCTTCGATGTGCACACGCAGCCCGGCAGCGGTCGCCATGTTGATGAGGGCGTCCAGCGAGAAGCGGCTCATCCTCCCGCGCAAGAGGTCGTTCATGCGCGGCTGGGTCACGCCACAGCGGTGGGCGGCTTCGGCCTGGGTCCAGCCGTGGCGGCGCACGTGCTGGGCCATGGCTTGCATCAGCTCGGCACGGGCTCGCAGGTTGGCGGCCTGTTCGGGGGAATCCGCTAGGGCGTCCCAGACGCTGGCATAGGTTTCAACGGTCATGATGGCGCAGGTAGTCTCTCCAAGGCTTACTCCCTCGCCTCCAGCCGAATGACGGCGCGGCTTCCGGTGGCCTCGGCATAGCGGGCCAGGGTGCGCAGGCTGGGCATGCTCTTCCCGCTCTCCAAGCGGGCAATGGTGCTCTGGGTGGTGTGCATGCGTTCGGCAAGCTGGGCCTGGGTCAGCCCGGCGCGTGCCCTTGCGGCGATCAGTTCGCGGGCGATGGCGTACTCGGGCTCCAAGGCGTCATAGGTCGCCTTCACCTCGGGGTGCTCCAGCAGCTTGGCTTTAAGCTCATCAAGAGTTGTCATCATGGCTCGCCCCCTCCTTAGAGGCATCAGGCGGCGGCAGGCTCGGGCTTGCGCAGCGGCTCAATCGGCGGCAGGCGGTGTTGTGAGGCTCGCCAGAGGTCATATTGCACCTGGAGCCCTAGCCAAAGGTCGGGCGAGGTGCCCAGCCATTGGGCCAGCCTCAGCGCCATGCCTGCCGACACTCCGGCGCGTCCATTCAGCAGCTTGGAGAGGGTGACCCGGTCAACGTGCAAGGCTTGAGCGGCCTCGGTCACGGTCATTCCCTCGGGCAGCCATGCTTTCAGGACCTCGCCAGGATGAGGTGGGTTGTGCATGCGGGTGGCATTCATGGTGACCTCCTAGTGGTAGTCCTGATAGTCCACAACCTCGGCATCCGCGCCCACAAACAGGAAGGTCAATCGCCAGTTGGCGTTCACCCACACCGCCCAATGTCCGGCAAGGTCGCCAGTTAGGGGGTGCAGCTTCCAGCCGGGGGCGTTCATGTCTTCCGGGCCGGTGGCGTTATCCAGGGTGGCAAGCATCACGCGCAGCTTGCCCGCGTGATGCGGCTGGATTCCGGCCTTGCTGCCGGTGCGGAAGAAGGCTTCCAGTCCGCGGTGGCGGAATGATCGAATCATGGCTGAATTGTTGTGTGTTGCGTTACAGTTGTCAATGTGAGTTTGCCCAATCACGCATAGGCGCAGGGCGGGCCGAAGGGGAGGAATTCAATTCCTACCCCCGGCCTTGACCACACGAAGGCCCGTTAGGGTCCTCTCAATGGCGGGCTGCTCGATCCCGGCCTGTTCCAGAATCCACGCCTCGATCTTGGCGTGCCACAGGCGCAAGAGGTCGATGGGGCGGACGCGGTAATGCTTGTTGGCAACGTCTCCAGGGACGTGGCCCTGTATCTGCTTGACGATGCCATCCGGGCACTCAACCCATTCAGCGAGGCTTCCGAAGCTGCGGCGCAGGCCATGCGGGGAAACGTGGGGGATGCCCGCCAGTTCACACACGCGGGCATTCAGGCGGGCCGGTTCGCTGATGTACCCGCTGGCACTGGTGGAGCTAGCGAACACCCAAGGGGAAGGTCCGGGCGCTTGACCGTCCCGGAGGGGGCGGACATTCGCAGCGCGGCGCTTGAGGTCGAGGAGCAGGCTTGCGACGTAGGGGGTCAGCGGGATGGTGCGCGTTCTGTCCAGCCCTCCACGGCTTGCCACTTTGTCGCGGATGGTGAGGCGGTGCCATTGCAAGTCCACATCGTCCCAGCGCAGGGCCCGCAAGGACTCCGGGCGGGCTCCAGTGAGGAGCAGGGCTTGCAGGTAGACCGAAACCGTCTGGTTTTGGAGTTTCCGCACTTCACCAAACCATGCCGCGAGCTGCTCCCGTTCCAGGCTGTCCTCTTTGGCCTCAGCGCGTGGGATGAGCTGTTTCACCTTCTTGGCGGTCACAGCCTTGGTTTGGATGAGCCCATCGTATTGGGGCTCCTCGCTTGCCCAGTTCAGGCACGCACGCAAGAGGCGATAGGCACGGCTGGCGACGGTCGGGCGCGTTTTGGTTTCGGTTTGCAGCCATGCTTGCAGGCGCTCGGGGGTCAAGTCCACCAGGCGCACATCGCGCAAGGCGTACAGCGGACCGGCGGCGGTGGGTAGCTTGGAACGCTTGCGTGGCAGCCCAGGCGTTTGCATGGCCTTGTGGTGGTCTGTGAGCGAGTGCTTGCCCCAATAATCTTTGCGGGCTTCGATGTAGTGAGGCCAAACATCGCCAAGGGTCAGCGCCTGCCGGGCTTCTTCGCGGGCTTGAGCTTCCTTGGCCCGCTGTTTGGCTTCGTGCTCCTTGGCCTTGGCCTCGCGTTCCTCGCGGGGGTCAATGCCTTGATCCACCAGCACCTTAAGGCGGCGGGCCTCCGCACGGGCCTGGTCAAGAGTCCAGGCATCCGGGTTGCCGATGGTCACGCGGGCGGCTTTGCCATGAATGCGGTACTGGAACAGGTAAGCCTTGGCTCCCCCTTGGCGGGCACGCAGACCAAGCCCAGGCGCGGCAGAGTCCCATAGCGTGACCTCGCCCTTGTCTGGCGGGCATGTGAAGTCCCGCACGCGGGCAGCGGTGAAGTTCACGCGGGTAGTGGTAGAGTTTTTGGCAGCCATAGGCGCATCCCTTTCATGCGTCGGTGGTCAGGGCCCTGGGTGGTGTTGCCGCACCTCCAGGGCCTGTTTGTTTGGGGGCCGTTTCAATGTTTCGCCCCCGTCCCTTGGTTCCAGGGCATCAAATCCTGGGTAGCGCTGGGGTAGCGCCTGGGTAGCGCTTGGGTAGCGTTTGAGGCAAATATAGACTAACGCGCATGAATTGCAAAAATCGCGCAAGCCGATGAATTTTCTGGATTTATTGGGTTTCGGCTAACGCCGATAAACGTTGCAAAATGCAATCTTTTGGGGATTGAAAATCCCCGTGTCGGGGGTTCGATTCCCTCCCTGGCCACCATAGAATTCCAAGAATGCCCAACCCTTGCGGTTGGGCGTTTTGCTTTGGGCCCCTCCTTGGGCGACAGGGTTATCCCTCGTGATCGTCATCCTCCTCGGCCTCCAGGGCCAGGACCTTCCCGTTGCCGGCATCGACGGCGACCTCGCTCACCCCTTGCGCGTGCTGGATGTCCACCTGCCAGACCAGGTAGCCATCCTCCTTCTCGAGTTTGGCCTTCACGACCTTGCCCGGCAGGGCGGCGAGAGCGGCGGCCTCGGCCTGAGCCTGGTCGATCTTGGCAAGCTTGATCAGCTCACCCTTCGGGGTTCCGCGCGGCACTTGAAGGCTCGCCCCTTTGACCTCATCAGGCAGGGGTAGGGCGCCGGTGGCGAAGGCTGCGCCGGTGCTGAGGGTGGCAAGGAGAGCGAGGGAAGTCATCAGACGGGTACGCTTGGTCATGGTCATCACCTTTTACGCTGGGTTGGCGGCGGAATTGCCGTGAGGTGAAGACTACGCATCCAAGTTCGCGGTTGACTGGCGCCAACCTTACCAGATGGCGAACCTCACCCGAGGGCGCTGGCGACCAGATTCAGGGTGAGGGCGAGCACTAGGAGGTTGAAGGCGAAGGCCACCAGGCCGTGCAGCAACACCAGCCTGCGCATGGCGGAGGTGGCGATGCCGACATCCGCTACTTGCGCGGTCATGCCAATGACCGCGGCAAAGTAGGCAAAATCGAGATAGTCCGGCGTGCTCTGCCCAGGGAAGATCAGTCCGCCTTCCGTGGTGCGGTAGTAATTACGCGCATAGCGCAGGGCGAACACGGTCTGGATGAGCAGCCAGGTGGCCAGCAGGGTGGCGAGAGCCAGGCCGATGTGGGCCCAGCGGGCCAGGCCGCTCATGCCCTTGGCTGCGTCAGTGACCAGGAGCACCCCCACCAGGCTGACCCAGCTGGCGGCCACGACTAAGGCATACAGGGCGCGCTGACCCGGGTCGTAGGCGGTGGCCCGCAGGTGGGTGCCTGCGGCATCCAGCCGGCCCACGCCCCACCAGACGATGGTCATGTACACCAGGCTGCCGACCAGCCAGCCGGCGAGGATGCGTGTCTCCCACAGCGCGGCGGGGGTAAGGAGGGTCACCGCCATGCCGCAGAGGGTGGCGAACAGCAGGCGGTGCCAGGCCTTCAGGCGGGCCAGGGGGTGCAGCTGGTGCAGGGTGTGGGTGTTCATGTCTTCTCCAAGAGCGACCCCGACGGTGCCATACCAAGGGCGGCGCCCAAGCTTACCGGATGGTCATGCACACGGAAGGCAGGATTCGCTAATCTCACCCCATGCACATTCTGATCGTTGAAGACGACACCGCGACGGCGACCTACCTTCGCCAGGGGCTGGAGGAGGCCGGGCATGTCGTCGATCTGGCCCATGATGGAATGGCAGGCCTGAATCTTGCCCTTGATGCACACTTTGATGTGCTGATCGTCGATCGCATGCTGCCCGGACGGGATGGCTTGAGCCTGATTCGCATGCTGCGTGCGGGTGGGGTGAAGACGCCGGTGATGGTGCTCTCCGCTCTGGGGCAGGTGGATCAGCGCGTGGAGGGGTTGCGTGCGGGGGGCGATGACTACTTGGTCAAGCCCTTCGCCTTTGCCGAGCTTTTGGCGCGAATCGAGGCCCTGGGGCGCCGCGGGATCGGACAGGAGGGCCAGGCGACCGTTCTGCGTGTGCAGGATCTGGAGCTTGATCTGGAGCGCCGCCGCGTGACCCGCGCCGGGCGGCTGATTCGCCTGCAGCCGCGCGAGCTGCGCCTGCTTGAATACCTCATGCGCCGCGCGGGCAAGGTCGTCACCCGCACCATGCTGTTGGAGCAGGTCTGGGACCTGAGCTTCGACCCGCAGACCAATGTGGTGGACAGCCAGATCAGTCGCCTCCGGGCCAAGATCGACCGCGATTTCGACCGGCCGCTTTTGCACACCCTGCGCGGGGTGGGCTACCGCCTTGGGGACGAGATCTGATGCGCCTGCCGGCCCTGCTGCGCACCACCGCCATGCGCCTGGCCCTGCGCCAGGCCCTGCTGCAGATGCTTGCGCTTCTGCTGATGCTCGCCATCCTGTTCGCGGTGCTTGAGCACTTCACCGAACGGCAGGTCGAGTCCGCCTTGCGAGGCGAGGCCCAGGCCCTGGCGAGCCTGCCGATGGATGCGCGGGTGGCGAGCCTGACCCTCCTGGCCCAGCTTCATGACGAGGCAAGGCTGCGTTACTACCGCCTGGAGGATAGCCAGGGGCGGTGGATGGCGGGCAACCTGCCCCACGGGCCGGAGGAGGTCAGGCTCGATGGGCGGCTTGAACGGATGGCGCTCAGGCTGCCCCAAGAGGACGAGGGCGATGGGGAGGTGCGTCTGGCCGTGGTCGCTGTCGCCCTGCCCGAAGGCGGGCGCTTGCTGATTGCCCAGGCCCCCGGGGAACTGGAGGATCTGCAGGATCTGGCCTTGGGCCTGGCCGCGGCCCTGGTGGTGCTGGGGGGGCTCTTGGCCCTGCTCATGGGGGGCAGGCTTGGCCGCCAGTGGCTTGCGCGGATCACCGCCATCAATGCAGTGGCGGGACGGATTGCCGCAGGGGAGCTTGGGCAGCGGGTGCCCATCACCGGCCGTGGGGATGAGTTTGACCTCCTGGCCGAGCACCTGAATGCCATGCTCGCCCGCATCGAGGCCGCCGTGGCGGGGATGCGCGAGGTGTCGGACCATGTCGCCCATGATCTGCGCCGTCCACTCACCCGCTTGAAGACCCGCATCGAGGTGGCTCTCGGTCGGCCGCGCGAGGAGCGTGATCTGCGCGCCGCGCTCGAGGCGAGTCTTTATGACGTGGAGGAGATTCTCACCACCTTCGAGGCCCTGCTGACCATCGCCCGGCTGGAGGCGGGCAGCGAGCGCCTCTTGCGGGAGCGCTTCGATCTCGGCGCCTTGGCCGAGCAGCTGCATGAGCTCTACGCCCCCGAGTTCGAGGCCGCCGGGCGCAGCCTGATGATCCACGTGGAACGCCCGGGGCTCGAGGTTGAGGGTGCACGGCCCCTGCTTTCGCAGGCCTTGGCCAATCTGCTCGACAACGCCCTCAAGCACACCCCGCCCGCCACCTCCGTCGAGATCGAGGTCCGGGGAGAGGGCGCGGGCGTGCGCCTGGCGGTCATCGACCACGGCTCCGGGCTGAGCGCGAATGAAAAGGGGTGTGTGCTTGAACGTTTCACCCGCGGCGATGCAGCGCGCAGCACGCCGGGCAGCGGCCTGGGCCTGGCCTTGGTACAAGCGATTACCCGGGCGCATGGCGGGCGATTACGCTTGGAGGACACTCCAGGCGGGGGACTGACGGTCGGTCTGACCCTGCCTGTGGCCGCGCCCCGCGGCGGGCAGGGTTTTTAATTGGTTCTTGGAAATAACGGGTCTGCAAAGACTGCATTATCATGCCCCTTTCGTCTCAGTCAGAGCGCACGCGGCAGCATGTGGTTTCCCCTCAAGGATGATCTGATCCGGGTCCTGCTGGTCGATGATTCGGAAGATGATGCCCAGGCCCTGGTCGACCATCTGACGGCGGCGGGCATGAAGCTGGCGTGGCGGCGGGTGGATTCGCTCGTGGGCTTGCGGGCCGCTCTGGGGGAAAGTCTCTGGGATGTGGTCATCGCCGAGCATCACGTGGCCGATTTCGATGCCATGACCGTCCTCCGCATCGTCCATGGCATCATGCCTCATATGCCCTTCCTCATCGTTTCCGGCCACATCGGCGAGGAGGATGCCGCCGAGGCGATGAATGCGGGGGCGTTCGATTATGTGCTCAAGTCGAACCTTGCCCGCCTGGCCCCGGCCATTCGGCGCGCCCTCGGCAAGGCCCAGCTGCAGGCGGAGCGCACGGCGGCACTGCGGCGCCTGCGTGAGCGGGAGGCCCAGCTGAGCGCGATCACCCAGCACATCCCCGGTGCCGTCTTCCGGATGTCGTTCGACACCGACGGCAGGCTGTCCTTCGCCTATGTCAGCGAGGGGGTGCGTCAGTTGCTGTTTGTCAGCCCTCAGACCCTGCTTGCGGATGCCTCGCCCTTCATCGGGCTGCTGAACTTGCACGAGAAGGCGGGCCTGTTTGGCGAGATCCGCCGCTGCCAGCGCGAGGGCGGGGTGCTCAACTGGACTGGACGTCTCCATCTTCCGCCCGACGAGGAGGTCAAGTGGATCAACATCCGCGCCAGCGTGGACAGGCATGACGAGCGCGAGGTGGTGCTGGATGGCGTCATGCTGAACGTCACCGCAACCAAGCTCGGTGAGCAGGCGCTGAGCCAGTCGCGGGCGCAGATGCAGGCCCTGGCCGCCCGCCTGCAGGAGGCGCGCGAGGAGGAGCGGCGCCGCATCGCGCACGAAGTGCACGACGAACTGGGATCCTCCCTCACCGCGCTGAAGATGGACCTTTACCTGTTGCGCCGCCGGTTGGAGGCGCAGGCTGCCGGCGCGGAGGTCCTGGAGCAGCTTGCAGGTCTCAATCGGGCGCTGGACCAGACCATCGGCACGGTACGTACCATCGCCCAGGATCTGCGACCGAAGCTGCTCGACGAGCTGGGGCTGGTTCCCGCCTTGCAGAGCCATGTCGAGGAGTGCGG
This sequence comes from Thiofaba sp. EF100, assembly GCF_039822285.1. Classification (NCBI taxonomy): domain Bacteria; kingdom Pseudomonadati; phylum Pseudomonadota; class Gammaproteobacteria; order Chromatiales; family Halothiobacillaceae; genus Thiofaba; species Thiofaba sp. EF100. Next base: position 289,372 of record NZ_JBAJEY010000002.1, read on the forward strand.
CAGGCGCACGGGCATCCGTTGCCTTTTCGAGAGCGACTGCGAGGATGTGCCCCTGGATGAGCGGGTGGCGACGGCAGTGTTCCGCATCGCCCAGGAGGCGCTGACCAATGTCCTCCGTCATTCCGGCGCGAGCGAGGTGCGGGTGGAGATCCGCTGCGCGGAGGGGCGCCTCCTGGCTTCGGTCTGTGACAATGGGCGCGGCATCGCGGCCGGCAGGTTGGAAGACCCGCGCTCCACGGGGGTGCGCGGCATGCAGGAGCGTGCCCGTCTCGTCGGTGGGCAGGTGAGGATATCATCCGGAGACTAGGGAACCTGCGTGCGGGTGGAAATTCCCTACACTGGAAGATGAGGCCCTCAAAGGAGGAATGATGCGGGTATTGATCGTCGATGACCATGCCCTCTTGCGCAGCGGTATCAAGGGCCTGCTGGGCATGGAGCCGCGTGTCACTATGGTGCTGGAGGCTGCCTCCGAGGCCGAGGCGGTGGCTTGCGTCCGCGAGGGTGGGGTGGACTTGGTGATCCTCGACATCAACCTGCCTGGCCGCCCTGGCCTGCATGCACTGCGTATGATCCGTCAGCTGCAGCCGAAGCTTCCGGTGCTGATCTACAGCATGCATCCCGAGGAAACCTACGGCGTCCAGGCCATGCGCCTGGGGGCGAGCGGCTACATCAGTAAGCAGGCCGATCCGGAGGAGGTGTTGGAGGCGGTGCGCACGATCGCGCGCGGCCGCCGCTACATCCCCGCCTCCCTCGCCGAGCGTTTGCTCGACAGCCAGTTCGATGGCGAAGAGGGCCCCCCGCATGCCCGCCTCTCCGCACGCGAACTCGAGATCATGCTCATGATCGCCGCGGGGCAGCCCCCTGCGGCGATCGCCGAGGCCCTGTCCATCAGCACCACCACCGTCAGCACCCACCGCGTGCGCATCCTCAGGAAGCTTGGCCTCAAGGCCAACGCCGAGATCGCCCGCTACGTCGTCGAGCACGGCCTCGCGGGCTGACCGCCTTCCTCGGCCCCCTCATCGTGGGGGCGCATGCCACAACCTGGCCCTCCAGCCCTGCCTGCGTGATTCTGCGACGCCCCGTCGTGGTTTTGATGACAGGCAAGTTCGTCGTTTCCCGGATATTTACCGCACCAGCGCACTCGGATAATCCGCCCATCCGATTGATCCTGAGAGTGCTTTGCGCATGTCCGAGAGTCGATTCAGCCTGCCGGCGTTGCTGGTCCCGGCCCTTCTTGGGGTTGCGGGGGCGACGGCTGCCGTCCTGGTGGCCGGCGTCGGGGTGGCCGGCGTGCTGCTGGCCGTCGGCGTGTTCGCGGCGTGCATGGCCTCCGGCTGGGTGGCCGGGGGTTTGAGGAAGGATGAGACCCCCATGACCTTACCGGAAACCATGCCTGATGAACTCGAGCGGGCACGCGAATACCACCAGCGCCTGACGGCCAGCCTGCAGGCCGCCCTGCCCATCATCGAGCGGCAGATCGAGACGGCGCGCAGCCAGGCCGAGGAGGCGATGATCGCCATGTCCGAACGCTTTGCCACCCTGGTTGGCCGCATTGGTACCACCCTGGAGGCATCGAACGGCGGCGAAGGCGGCGAGGCGGACGCGGTGCACCGCGCCTACCAGGAGAGCGGCGAACGCCTCGAGGCCGTCATCAGCAGCCTCGGCGACTCCGTGCGCGTGCGCGAGCAGATGTTGGAGACGATCCGGGGGCTGCATGCCTATGCCAAGGACCTCAAGAGCATGTCCTCCGAGGTCAGCTCCATCGCCTCGCAGACCAACCTGCTCGCCCTCAACGCCTCCATCGAGGCAGCCCGCGCCGGGGAGATGGGGCGCGGCTTCGCCGTGGTGGCCAACGAGGTGCGCGCCCTTTCGCTGCAGTCTCACGAGGCGGGCGGGCGGATCAGCCACAAGGTGGACGAGATCTCCGAGGCCATGCAGCAGGCCCTGAACATGGCCGAGCAGGCCTCGGAGCAGGAGGCCAGCGTCCTGGCCGGCTCTGAGACCACCATCCACGAGGTGCTCGAGCGCCTGCAGGGCATGGCCGAGGGGCTTTCGCAGTCCTCCTCTGTGCTGCGCGAGGAAAGCAGGCTGATGCGCGCCGAGATCCAGGACATCCTCGTCTCCCTTCAGTTCCAGGACCGCATGAGCCAGATCCTCCAGCATGCCGTGGAGTCGCTGGACTACCTGCGCGCGCAGCTGGACGGCGGTGATGCCATCGATCCGGAGGCCATCCTGGCCGAGATCGAGCGGCGATACACCACCGAGGAGGAGCGCTTCAACCACCGCGGGGGGGCGGCGGCCACGAGCGCCGCGTCCGCCGGCGAGATCACCTTCTTTTAAGAGGAATTGCCATGGCAAAGACCATTCTGATCGTGGACGACTCCGCCTCGCTGCGCACGGCGGTCAAGATCGCCCTGACCGGCGCCGGTTATGAGGTCATCGAAGGCTGCGATGGCCGCGACGGCCTGGCCAAGCTCGATGGTCGCAAGGTCCACCTGGTCATCAGCGACGTGAACATGCCGAACATGGACGGCATCAGCATGGTGCAGGCGATCAAGCAGAACCCGGCCTACAAGTTCACCCCGATCATCATGCTCACCACCGAGGCCGGCTCCGACATGATGGAGAAGGGCAAGGCGGCTGGCGTGAAGGCCTGGGTGGTCAAGCCGTTCAAGCCCGAGCAGATGCTGCAGGCGGTCTCCAAGCTGATCCTGCCTTAAGCGAGCGGCCCGAGATGAGCGACAGCAGCATCCGCCTCGACGGCGAAGTGACGATCTACCAGGCGGCCGCCCTGCGCGAGTGCCTGATGGAGCAGTTCGCCACCCTCCCGTCGATCGAGCTCGACCTCTCCGCCGTGGCGGAGATGGACACCGCCGGCCTGCAGCTCGTGCTGGCCGCCAGGGCGGAGGCCCTCCATGCCAGCAAGCCGTTCCGCGTGATTGCCATCAGCGACAGCGTGCGCGACCTGCTCGACCTCTATGCCATTCCGGTGGCAGACATCCATCTGGAGCATGCCGCATGAACATGGACCAGGCGATCGAGACCTTCATGACCGAGAGCGCCGAGCTGCTCGCGGAGATGGAGCATGCCCTGCTGGAACTTGAGCAGCGCCCCGATGACGCGGACCTGATCAACGCGGTGTTCCGCGCGGCTCACACCATCAAGGGGTCCGCCGGCCTGTTCGGCTTCGACGATGTGGTCGCCTTCACCCACGTCGCGGAGAGCGTCCTCGACCGGGTGCGCGATGGCGAGGTGCGGGTGGACGACGCGCTGATCGCGCTGCTGCTGGGCTGCCGTGACCACATGATCACCCTCATCGGCCGCGCGCAGGGCGGGGACGAGGATGGCCGGGCGACCTGCATCGCCGCCGGCGAAGTCCTGATCCAGCGGCTGGGGAGCTATCTCGACGGCAGTGCCTGCAACGCCCGCCCCGCGGCCGCTGTGCACGCGGAGCCGGCAGGGGGACGACGCTGGCGCGTGGAGCTCGGCTTCGGCGAGGACATGCTGCGCCACGGCATGGACCCGGCCTCGGTGCTGCGCTACCTCGCCCAGCTCGGCGAGATCGATGCGGTGCAGACCTCCACCGTGCGCCTGCCGCGCCTCGCTGAGATGGACGCCGAGAGCTGCTACCTGGACGTGAGCCTGACCCTCGCGAGCGACAAGCCGGTCGAGGAGATCGAGGGGGCGTTCGACTTCATCCGCGAGGAGACTGCAGTCTCGCTCATCCCGCTGGACGACGAGGCGGTCGGGCGTGCGCCCGAGGTCATCGAGGAGGCTGCGCCCCCCGTCGATGAGCCGAGCGCCTCTCCCCGCGTAAGCGGGGCCGAGGCCATGGATGGCCGAGGGGGGCGAGGCCAGGATGAGCCCCTTGAGCTTACCGCGGGGGCCTCTGAGGGCGCCGGCAAGCAAGTGGTCAGCGCTGCCCGCAGCGTGCGCATCGATGCCGCCAAGCTGGACGAGCTGATCAACCTGGTCGGTGAACTGGTCATCGCCAGCGCCAGCAGTCATTTGATCACCCAGCGTTTCGACGATGAGGCCCTGGTCGAGTCCATGTCGGTGATGTCCCGCCTGGTGGAGGAGATCCGCGACAGCGCCCTGCGCCTGCGCATGGTGCCGATCGGCGAGACCTTTGCCCGCTTCCGCCGCGTGGTGCGCGATGTCAGCAACGACCTCGGCAAGGACATCCGCCTGGAGATCCAGGGCGCGGACACCGAGCTGGACAAGACCGTGGTCGAGAAGATCGGCGATCCGCTGATGCACCTGGTGCGCAACGCCATGGACCACGGCATCGAGCCGGCCGAGCGCCGCCTGCCGCTGGGCAAGCCGGCGCACGGGACCCTGCGCCTGAACGCCTACCACGACGCCGGCAGCATCGTGATCGAGGTGGCCGACGACGGCGGCGGGCTCAACCGCGACAAGATCATCGCCAAGGCCATCGCCAAGGGCCTGATCGCGCCGAATGCCGCCCTCACCGACCAGGAGGCCTATCGCCTGATCTTCGAACCCGGCTTTTCCACCGCGGACCAGGTCACCAACCTCTCCGGCCGCGGCGTGGGCATGGACGTGGTGAAGAAGAACATCGAGGCCCTGCGCGGCACGGTGGACATCGACAGCCGTCCCGGCCAGGGGACCACGGTCAGCATCCGCCTGCCACTCACCCTCGGCATCATCGACGGCTTCCTGGTGCGCGTGTGCGACGCGGCCTACGTCATCCCCCTCGACATGGTCATGGAGTGCATCGAGCTGCCGGAGGGTGACCGTGCCCAGAGCCGCACCCGCCACTACCTCAACCTGCGCGGCGAGGTCCTGCCGTTCGTGCGCCTGCGCGAGCTGTTCCACGGCGATGGACGCCCCGCCCCGCGCGAGAACGTCGTCGTCGTCCATTACGGTGGCCACAAGGCCGGCCTTGTGGTGGACGAGCTGATGGGCGAGTTCCAGACCGTCATCAAGCCGCTGGGCAAGATCTTCGAGCGCCTGCGAGGCGTCAGCGGCGCCACCATCCTCGGCAGCGGCGAGGTCTCCATGATCCTCGACGTGCCCAGCCTGGTCGAGGTGGCCGCGCAGCGGGGCAGGCCCCGTGCCGCGGTCGAAACCGACATCCACCGAATCACCGTTTGAGTTTGCGAACCGGAGTAACAGCAATGTTCAAGAACATGAAGATTGGCACGCGCCTGGGACTGGGCTTCGGCGTCGTCATCCTGCTGATGGCCATCACCGCCTTCATCGGCATCACCCGCATGCAGTCGCTCAACGCCTCGGCGGACAAGTTGGTGTATGACCGCTGGCCCAAGGCCGTGTTGGCAAACGACATCATCGACAACGTCAACCTCATCGCGCGCAACATGCGCAACATCCTGCTCGCCGAGAGCAAGGAGGAGTTCAAGGCGGAGAAGGAGCGCCTGTTGGGGGCGCGCAAGATCATTGGCGAGCGCATGACCAAGCTCGAGGAGACCGTCAAGACCGCCGAGGGCAAGGCCCTGCTGAATGAGATCAAGGCGTTGCGGGCGAAGAACATCGAGGCCCAGGACCACCTGCTGGCGCTGGCGGCCGAGGGGCGCACGGACGAGGCCAAGGCCCTGCTGTTCGGCGAGCTGCGTACCCTGCAGCGCGGCTACCTCGATGCGGTCAACAACATGATCAAGTACCAGGGCAGCCTGTTCGAGCAGACCGGCGCCGAGACGACGCAGACCTACGAACAGGGGCGCACCGTGCTGATCGGCATCACTGCCACCGCCCTGGTCTTTGGCGTGCTGATCGCCTTCTGGATCACCCGCGGCATCACCGGTCCGCTCAATCGCGCGGTTGGGGTGACGAACCGTCTTGCGGAGGGCGACCTGACGGTGCGTTTTGAAACCTCCTCGCGCGATGAGGTGGGTCAGCTGATTGCGGCGCAGGCGGCGATGGTGGAGCGCCTGAAGCAGGTGATTGGTGAGGTGAACAGTGCGGCGGAGGCGCTGACTGGGGCGGCCGGCCAGGTGAGCGACACGGCGCAGAGCCTGAGCCAGGGGGCGAGCGAGCAGGCGGCGAGCGTGGAAGAGACGAGCGCGTCGCTGGAGCAGATGAGCGCCTCGATCAGCCAGAACACGGAGAACGCGCAGGCGACGGACCGGATTGCGACGGACGCCTCGCGCCAGGCGAGCGAGGGCGGCAGCGCGGTGGCCGACACGGTGGCGGCGATGAAGCAGATTGCCGACCGCATCAGCATCATCGAGGACATTGCGTACAAGACCAACCTTCTGGCGCTGAACGCCGCGATCGAGGCGGCGCGCGCTGGCGAGCACGGCAAGGGCTTCGCGGTGGTGGCGGACGAGGTTCGCAAGCTGGCGGAGCGCAGCCAGACCTCGGCGCAGGAGATCTCCGACCTTGCCGGCAACAGCGTGAAGGTGGCGGAGCGGGCCGGGACACTGATCAACGAAGTGGTTCCGGCGATCCAGCGGACGGCGGAGCTGGTGCAGGAGATTGCGGCGGCGTCGGTGGAGCAGTCGACCGGGGTGGGTCAGGTGACGGTGGCGGTGGAACAGCTGGACAAGGTGTCGCAGCAGAGCGCGTCGGCCTCGGAGGAGCTGGCGGCGACGGCGGAGGAGATGAGCGCGCAGGCGGTTCAGCTGCAGCAGACGATGGCGTTCTTCAAGCTGGACGAGTCGCATGGCGCGGAGCACGGCCACGGCTCTGCGCGCCGGGCGGTGGCACGCCTCAAGCCGCAGGCCCACGGTCGCGGCCATGATGCGCGCCACCACCACGCCCACGAGGACGACTTCGAGCCCTTCGAGAAGGGGGCCGCATGACTGCGGGGGCCGTTGCCGGCAAGTACCTGACCTTCCTGGTCGGGGGCAGGCTGTACGGCCTGCCCATCCTCAAGGTGAAGGAGATCCTCGAGGTCGGCGAGATCACCCCGCTGCCCGGGCTTCCCCGCGCACATCGCGGCGTGATCAACATCCGCGGCAAGGTGATGCCGGTGGTGGATGTCGCCCTGCTGTTCGGCGGGGTCGAGACCAGCCTCAAGGGACGAGCCTGCATCATCGTGATGGAGGTGCAGCAGGGCGACCATCTGGTGGAGGTCGGCTTCATCGTTGAGGCGGTACGCGAGGTCGCGGACATCGCGCAGGAGGCCATCGAGCCGGCACCGAGCTTCGGCGGCGAGGACAGCGTCCAGGCCCTCGAAGGGGTTGCCAAGGTCGGGGAGAGGTTGGTGGTGCTGCTGCGCGGGGATGCCCTGCTGCGCGGCAACAACCTGGCCGCGCTGGCGGGATTCGATGCGTCGCTCCAAGAGCCGGCGGGCCTGGAGCAGGTTGCCTGAGGAAGATTCGTCATGCAGAACACCATGCAAGCGGCCGCCGGCACGGGCGGCAAGCCCAGCGGCCGTTGGGCCGGGCAGCACAAGGTCCTGGCCTTCACCCTGGGTGGCGAGCGCTTCGGCATCGAGATCGGTGCGATCAAGGAGATCATCGAGTATCGCGCCCTGACCGCCGTGCCGCTGACCCCGGACACCATCAGCGGGGTGCTGAACCTGCGCGGGGATGTGGTGCCGGTCATCAGCCTCGCCCGCCGCCTGGGCCTTGAGCCGGCAGCGGTCGGCAAGCGCACCTGCATCCTCGTGATCGAGGCGCGGGAGGGCGAGTTCAGCCTCGATCTCGGCATCGTGGTCGACATGGTGAACGAGGTGGCGGATGTCGACGGCGCGGACATCGAGCCCGCTCCGGCCTTCGGCACCAGCATCCCGGCCGACTACATCGGCGGCATGCTGCGCCGGGGGGAGGACTTCACCGCGCTGCTGGCGCTCGAGCGGGTGCTGGCCATCCCCGAGCTGATGGTGCCCGCGACAAGGCTCAACGCATGAACAGGGGGCGGCGGGATGCCGAGCTGCTGCGCGTCGTGCGCCTGAACGAGGCGATCAAGGCCGTCAGCGAGGCGAGCCGGCAGGTCTATACCATCGCGCTCAACGCGATGTTCGCGGCCCGCCAGAGCCAGGTGCGGGTGCCCGGCTTCAATCGCGTGACCGAGGAGCTGCGCGTGTTCAGCCAGCGCCTCGACCGCAGTGTGGTGGAGGTTGGCGGCTCGCTGGGGCAAATGGTCCGGGTGGGCGCGGAGCTGGCCAAGCAGACCCGCCGCGGGCGTCATTTCGAGCGCACCGACGCGGACTGCCGGCGTCAGGGCGCGAGCCCGGCGCTGCTGGCCGGAGTCCTTGCCGACCAACGCGCTCGCCAGGGGACGTTTGCCCGCCTGCTGGAAAACCTGCGCCATGCCGTGCTCGAGGCGCTCGGGCGTGCGCTGCGCCTGTGCGGCATCGGCGAGCAGCTGGCCGTGCTTTGCAAGGTCGAGGCGCAGGCAGGAGGCGCCAACGCAGAACTCGATGCCGTGGCCGTGCGCCTGCAGCAGGCCATCGCCGAGATCCTCATCCGCCTGAACGGGGCCCGCGCCCTGCTGAATCACTGAAGCCATGAAAAAGACCACCACCCTCTTCGAGGACGGCGACCACCGCTGGATTGTCGTCGCCCGCGATCCCGAGCGCCCGGACCACCTGATCGACACCAATGAGTACCTGATTACCTCGGCGGGCGAGGGCCTGCTGACCGATCCGGGCGGGATGGAGATCTTCCCGGCGGTATTCTCCGCCATCAGCGCAGTGTTCGATCCGGAGAAGATCCGCACCCTGTTTGCCTCCCACCAGGACCCGGACATCATCTCCTCGCTGGCCTTGTGGCTGGACTTCAACCCGAGTCTGCACTGCTACCTGAGCTGGCTGTGGGACAGCTTTGTGCCGCACTTCGGCGGTAACGAGGACACCTTCCGCCCGATCCCGGACGAGGGCATGGCGATCCCGTTGGGTGAGTTGACCCTGCAGGCGGTCCCGGCGCACTACCTGCATTCCTCGGGCAACTTCCACCTCTACGACGGGAAGGCGCGCATCCTGTTTTCCGGCGACATCGGCGCGGCCATGATCCCGCACGAGGAGGATTACCTGTTCGTCACCGATTTCGACCGTCACATCCGCTACATGGAGGGTTTCCACCGGCGCTGGATGGGCTCCAACGAGGCCAAGCGCGACTGGTGCGAGCGCGCCAGCCGGATGCCGATCGACATGCTCTGCCCGCAGCACGGCGCGATCTTCCAAGGCGCGGATGTCGAGCGCTTCATCCACTGGCTGGATGAGCTGAAGGTCGGCAGCGGCATCCGGGGCTGAGGAGGGGGAGCATGGAACTTGCGGTCGGGGACGAGGTGTTCGGGCGCATCCAGCGCTTCCTTCACCAGCGCGCGGGGATCAGCCTGGCGCCGAACAAGAAGTCGATGGTGGCCAACCGCCTGGCGCGCCGGGTCCGCCATCACGGCCTGCCGGACCTCGACGCCTACGTGGCCTTCGCCACGGGCTCGGAGGGCGGGGATGAGCTGCGCGTGATGCTCGACCTGTTGACCACCAACGAGACCTCCTTCTTCCGCGAGCCGGCCCACTTCGACTTCCTGCGCCAGCACATCCTCCCGCACGCCCCCAAGGGCAGGCCGTTCCGGGTGTGGAGTGCCGCCTCGTCTTCCGGCGAGGAGCCCTACACCCTGGGCATGGTGCTGGACGAGGCGCTGGGGTCGGGGCGCTGGGAGGTGCTCGGCACCGACATCAGCACGCGGGTACTGGAGGTTGCGCGCAGCGGTCGCTATCCCATCGAGCATGCGCAGCGCATCCCCAGGCATTATCTGCACGCCTACGCCCTGCGCGGGGTGCGTTCGCAGGAGGGCTTCATGCGGGTGTCGCCCAGCTTGCGGGCGGCCACCCGCTTCGAGCACTTCAACCTGAACGGCGACTGGGGTGATTTCAGCGAGCGCTTCGACGTGATCTTCCTGCGCAATGTGATGATCTATTTCGACCCGCCCACCAAGCGCCGTCTGGTCCTGCGCATGCTGGACCACCTCCAGCCCGGGGGGTACCTGATCATCGGCCACTCGGAGACGCTGAACGGCATCACCGACCGGCTGCAGGTCGTGAGGCCTTCCATCTATCGCCTGACCGATGGGGCGCCGCTGCGCCGCCGGTGACCCCGTGGACCGTGCTTTCTGAGAAAAACAAAAAGAGGAAGATCGTGAATCTGTCGAGAACCATCGGCGGCCGCCTGTTCTTTTCCATGGGTGCCGTGTTTGCCCTGTTTATCGCTGCCCTTGCCATGGCCCTTTATGGGCTGCACAGCATGCGCGGTCAGTTCACGGACTTCCTCGACCGGGACCAGGCCCTGTTTCAAGCCGTCGGTGAGATGTATGCCATGGGCCTGCAATCCGGTCAGGCCATGCGCAACATCATCCTCGATCCAGCCAATGCCACGGCCCATGAGAACTTCAGGCGGGCCACGGAAGGTTTCGATGCCGCGCTGGGGGCGGCCAGGGGGCTGGTGACGGACCGTCAGGTCGGCCAGCTCGACCAGGTCGAGGCCCTGCGCAAGGCACATAAGCCGCTGCAGGAGGCGGTGCTCGAGCGGGTGCGGGCGGGGGACATCGAGGGGGCAAAGGCTGTGCTGAACGGTCAGGAGACCCCGGCCTGGCGCAAGATCCGCCAGCAGCTGCTGGACATGCGCGCCCTGATGCAGGACGAGCTCCAGGCCACCCGGGCGGAGGTCCAGTCCACCAGCGAGCGGGTTCTGCTCACGGGCCTTGCCGTGGCCACCCTGGCGCTGGTGCTTGGCCTGGTCATCATCGCCTGGGTGACCCAGAGCATCACCCGGCCGCTGAAGCGTGCGGTTGGGGTGACGAACCGCCTTGCGGAGGGCGACCTGACGGTGCGTTTTGAATCCTCCTCGCGCGATGAGGTGGGTCAGCTGATTGCGGCGCAGGCGGCGATGGTGGAGCGCCTGAAGCAGGTGATTGGTGAGGTGAACAGTGCGGCGGAGGCGCTGACTGGGGCGGCCGGTCAGGTGAGCGATACGGCGCAGAGCCTGAGCCAGGGGGCGAGCGAGCAGGCGGCGAGCGTGGAAGAGACGAGCGCGTCGCTGGAGCAGATGAGCGCCTCGATCAGCCAGAACACGGAGAACGCGCAGGCGACGGACCGGATTGCGACGGACGCCTCGCGCCAGGCGAGCGAGGGCGGCAGCGCGGTGGCCGACACGGTGGCGGCGATGAAGCAGATTGCCGACCGCATCAGCATCATCGAGGACATTGCGTACAAGACCAACCTTCTGGCGCTGAACGCCGCGATCGAGGCGGCGCGCGCTGGCGAGCACGGCAAGGGCTTCGCGGTGGTGGCGGACGAGGTTCGCAAGCTGGCGGAGCGCAGCCAGACCTCGGCGCAGGAGATCTCCGACCTTGCCGGCAACAGCGTGAAGGTGGCGGAGCGGGCCGGGACACTGATCAACGAAGTGGTTCCGGCGATCCAGCGGACGGCGGAGCTGGTGCAGGAGATTGCGGCGGCGTCGGTGGAGCAGTCGACCGGGGTGGGTCAGGTGACGGTGGCGGTGGAACAGCTGGACAAGGTGTCGCAGCAGAGCGCGTCGGCCTCGGAGGAGCTGGCGGCGACGGCGGAGGAGATGAGCGCGCAGGCGGTTCAGCTGCAGCAGACGATGGCGTTCTTCAAGCTGGAGGAGGGTCATGGCGCGGAGCACGGCCACGGCTCTGCGCGCCGGGCGGTGGCGCGCCTCAAGCCGCAGGGGCATGGCCGCGGCCATGAGGCGCGCCACCACTACGCCCACGAGGACGACTTCGAGCCCTTCGAGAAGGGGGCCGCATGATCGGCTCAACGCGCGCATCACATGGGTGAGGCATGCTCTACCTGAAGCCGGGCGAGATCTACTTCGGGCGGAAGCACGCCATCCTGCGCACCCTGCTGGGGTCCTGCGTGGCCGTGACGCTTTGGCATCCGTCCCGCGCGGTCGGGGGCATGTGCCACGTGGTCCTGCCCCACAACCCCAAGGCCATCCCCGGCCGAGGGGGCGCCCTTGAGCCCGACCCGCGCTACGCGGACGGGGCGGTGGCCTGGCTGCTGGAGCGCGTGCGCCGGCTGGGTACCTGGCCGGCCAGTTATGAAGTCGGGGTCTATGGTGGAGGGGTGATGTTTGGGGCGGCCGAGCGGCGCGCCTCGCTCGACATCGGCCGGCGCAATGTCGAGGCCGTCGAGAGGGCGCTTGCGGCGAGTGGGTTCCGCATCGGCGAGCGCCGGGTGGGGGGCGAGATCTATCGCAACGTGACGCTGGACCTGCGTCTTGGCAAGGTCGGTGTGATTGAGCAGAGCGTCCTTGTGGATGCCTTGTGAGTCGGGATGGGAAACATGAAAAAGGTTCTGATCGTGGATGATTCGGCGGTGATCCGCCAGGTCCTGGCCGAGGTGCTCGGCCAGGACCCGGACCTGCGCGTCATCGGCACGGCCTCCGATCCCATCTTCGCCATGAAGCGCATGGAGCAGGAGTGGCCGGACGTCATCGTGCTGGACATCGAGATGCCGCGCATGGACGGCCTGACCTTCCTGCGCCAGATCATGGCCGAGCGCCCGACGCCGGTGGTGATGTGCTCCACCCTCACCGAGCAGGGTGCGGAGGCCACCATGCAGGCCTTCTCGGCCGGGGCGGTGGATATCGTGACTAAGCCGAAGATCGGCCTCAAGAGCTTCCTGCACGAGGAGGCTGCGCATCTGGTGCGCACGGTGAAGGCGGCCGCCGATGCCAGGCTGCGCCGCGTCCCCGGGGCGTCGGCCGCGCTCGCGGCCGGCAAGGTCGCCAGATCCGTTGCCCCGGCCGGTGTCCAGGCGCCCCCTGGCGGGCAGCAGGTCATCGCCCTGGGGGCGTCGACCGGTGGGACGCAGGCCCTGGAGGCTGTTCTCACCCGCCTGCCCGCCACCATGCCCGGCATCGTCATCGTCCAGCACATGCCGGAGAAGTTCACTGCGGCCTTCGCTGGGCGCCTCAACACCCTCAGCGCGCTCGAGATCCTCGAGGCGCGCGATGGTGACGAGGTGCGCCCGGGGCGCGCCTTGCTGGCCCCGGGCGGGCGGCACATGCGTCTCAAACGCTACAGCCGGGGCTACACGGTGGAGGTCTTCGACGGCCCGCCGGTGCGCCGCCACAAGCCTTCGGTGGACGTGCTGTTCGGCTCCGTGGCAAGGGTCGCGGGACCGCAGGCCACCGGCGTGCTGATGACCGGTATGGGGGACGACGGCGCCCAGGGCCTGCTGGAGATGCGCCAGGCCGGGGCCCTCACCTTCGCCGAGAGCGAGGAGACCTGCGTGGTGTTCGGCATGCCGCGCGAGGCGATCCGCCGCGACGCGGCCTGCCATGTCGTGCCCCTGCATGAGATCCCGGTGGCCCTGCAACAGGCTTGCCGCTGAGGGGAGGATAAGGAGATGCCGCAACTGTGCCTGCTTCATATCGAGAATTTCGAGGATGACCGCATCCTGCTGTCCGAGCTTCTGCGTGCCGCGGGGATCAAGCCGGCCATCCACTATGCGACCAGCGTGGACGAGGTCGATGCCTGTCTGCGCCGGGGAAGGCCGGACATCGTTGTCTGCGATCATCGGCTGCCCACGCTGGATGTGGTCCAGGTTCATGCCCGGGTGCGCGCCGTGGCGCCGGAGGTGCCGTTCATCGTCTTTTCCGCGCAGGATCTTGATGGCGCGGTGAAGGAGGTGGTGTCCGCCCCCGGGTGCGTCTTCGTCAGCAAGGAGCGGGCCTGGATGCTGCCCCAACGGATCAGGGAGATGCGTGCCGCTCCGGAGGAGGAGGTTGACATCGCCGCGTTGCCGGAGAAGTGGTGCCCGGATGACGGAAAGGGGCCGTCGCCCCTCGACCGCCTGCAGTTCGAGCACCGTCTGGCTGACGTTCTGGTAGGCATGGAGGAGGGGCGCCACACCCTGTGCTTCCTGGATATCGATCGCCTGCAGATCATCAACGATCTGTGCGGTCATGAAGGTGGGGATGCGCTGATCAGCGAGGTGGCCGGGATCCTGCGCGATGGCATCGGGCAGAGGCATGTATTCGCTCACTTCGGCGGGGACGAGTTCGGCCTTCTCCTGCTCGACTGCCCCCTGGACGAGGGGGTGGCGATCGTGCGTGGGTTGCAGGCATGCGTCGTCGGCCATCGCTTCCGCTGGGATGGCAAGGTCTTCGATGTCAGCGTGACGGCCGGGGTGACCGAGCTGCATCCGGACTGCGGGACGGTCGGCGAGGTCATGAGCGGGGTGGACAGCGCTTGCCATGCCGCCAAGGAGATCGGCCGCAACCAGCTGCACATCCATGATCCCCATGACCAGTCGGCCAGGCGCCGGCGCGAGCAGATGGCCTGGGTCCACCGCCTGCGCTGGGGGCTGGACGAGAGCGCCTTCGTGCTCTACGGCCAGGAGATCCGGGCCCTGAAGGGGGCGGGCCCCCGCCACTACGAGGTGCTGGTGCGCATGCGCTGCCCGGACGGGCGGCTGGCCATGCCGGGCGAGTTCATCCCCGCCGCGGAACGTTACGGACTGATGGTCGACCTGGATGCCTGGATCATCGAGCACTGCCTGGCCATGGTGCGCCAATGGGAGGAGCGCGGAGGCGAGGGTCTGCCGGCGTTGAACCTTGCCCTCAACCTCTCCGCCCAGTCGCTCTCCGACCAAGGGTTTCTCGAGCGCGTCATGGAGTTGGTCAAGGGCAGCGGGATCGCGCCGGAGCGGATCCATTTCGAGATCACCGAGACCGCCATGGTGACCAATCTCGGCAATGCAGCGGTGTTCATCGAATCGCTGCGCGCGCTGGGCTGCCGCTTCGTGCTGGATGATTTCGGCAGCGGGCTCTCATCCTTCGCCTACCTGCGGGACATGCATGTCGACGCCCTGAAGATCGACGGGACCTTCGTGCGCGACATGGATCGCAATCCGCACAATGCCGCCCTGGTACGGGCGATCAACCAGGTGGGGCAATCGCTCGGCATGGAGACGGTCGCGGAGTTCGTCGAGAACGAGTCGATCTTCGGCATGCTGGCCGAGATGGGCGTGGACCATGCCCAGGGGTATTGGATCGACATGCCTCGACCGCTCGAGGCGATCCTGGACGAGGGCGCCGCCCTGGCGGCCGCGGCATCCCCTGCGCGGGGCATGTCCGGGGGGCGCCGGGCATGACCGCGGCCTGACCTCAGCCCGCCTCGCGCAGCACCAGCGCGGGTGGCGTGTTCAGCGTGCCGCGCAGGCTCAGCCAGCCGGCCGTCGCGCTGAGGGCGGCGCCAAGCAGCGGCGTGATGAGCCAGGGCAGGGGCGAGATGGGCAGCCATGCCTCCAGGATCAGGCGGCCCAAGCTTGCGCTGACGAGGGTGGCGGCGAGGGCGGCGAGCAGCCCGGCGAGCAGGCCGAGCAGGGCGTACTCGGTGACAAGCTGGCGGCGCAGCCAGCGGCGCGAGGCGCCGAGGGTGCGCAGCAGGGCAGTCTCGTGGCGGCGGGTGCGGGCGGTGCCGGCGGCGGCGTTCCACAGCACCAGCCAGGCGCTGATGAGCACGAAGCCGAGCACCAGCCCCACCGCGGCTTCGATGCGTGTCAGCACCTCGCGCACCTGGGTCAGCGCGGCGCGGATGTCGATGATGGTGATGTTCGGCAGCGCGGCCACCAGTTGATCCGCGAGTCCGGCCTTGTCGTCCGGAAGGTGGAAGCTGGTGATCCAGGTGGCCGGGTAGCCGTCCAGCGCGCCGGGCGGGGCGGAGACGAAGAAATTGACGTTGAAGCTGTCCCAGCGCACCCGGCGCAGGTTGAGCACGGTGCCTTGCCAGTGCTCGCCGGCAATCTCGAACTCAAGCAGGCTGCCCAGTCCAATGCCAAGGCGCTTGGCAATGCCCTCCTCCACCGATAGCCAGTGTTGACCGGCCTCATCCGTGCGCCAGTGGCGCCCGGCGATGATGCGGTTGTCGGCAGGGTGGGTGTCGGTCATCGACAGGTTGAACTCGCGCTCGGCGAGGGCGCGCGCCCGTCCCTCCGCCAGCGGGCGCTCGCTGATGGGCTGCCCGTCGATGCTCAACAGGCGCCCGCGGATCATCGGTCTGAGCACGGGGGGTGGCAGGCCGGCCTCGACCAGCAGGCGGCTAAGGTCGTCCTTTTGTTCTTCCAGCAGGTTGATGACGAAGCGGTTCGGCGCATCCGCCGGTAGGCGCGCTGCCCAGCCCTCGAGCAGGTCGGTGCGCAGGCTGAAGGCGAGGGTGAGAGCCATCAGGCCGAGGCCGAGGGTGGCCAGGGTGAGATGGGCGCGGCTGCCGGGCTGGGCCAGACGGCCGAGGATGGCTGCGCTTGCGGGCAGCCAGCGTCGCCGGGCGAGGAGGATGGGCAGGCTGGCGAGGAGGACCAGCACGAGTCCCAGGGCAAGCGCCCCGCCGAGAACGGCGGCGGTGAGGCGGGTCGGGCCGGCGATGACGGCGACCAGTGACGCAAGCAGGATGATGCCGGCGGTCAGGGCGCTCCAGCCGGCGGGGCCCCAGGCAGGCGGCTCCAGATGGCGGCGCAGGATGCGCAGCACCGGCGTTGCTCGCAGGCGCAGCACGGCGGGCAGGGCGAAGGCGAGGGTGATGAGGGGGCCTGCTGCCAGGCCGAGCAGGGCAGGCAGGGGGCCGGGTGGGGGTAGGTCGGTGGGGATCACGCCCCGCAACAGCAGGGGCAGGAGCGGTTGGATGGCGTAGCCGAGGAGGACGCCGATCAGGCTGCCGAGCGCGGCGGTGGGCAGCAGGGCGAGCAGGGCGGAGGTGGTGATGAAGCCTGCCCTGGCGCCGAGGGCGCGCAAGGTGGCGGCGGCATCGAGCTGAGCGCGCAGGCGGTCCTGCATGCCGATGCCGACCGCGAGCCCCGCCAACAGCAGGGCGAGCAGGCCGCTGACGCGCAGCAGCCCCTCCGCACGGCTCAAGGCCTCGCGCAATTCCGGGCGGGTCTCGTCCAGTCCCTCCAGGCGCTGGCCGCGCTCGGGGTGGCTTCGCGCGTAATCGGCAAAGGACTTCAGCGCCGCGGCGCCGCCGGCCAGGTGCAGGCGGAAGGTCGCGCGGCTGCCGAAGCCGAGCAGGCCGCTTGCGGCGAGGTCGGCCTCGGCGATCATCACCCGTGGGCCAATGGCGAACACGCTGGGGGCGCGGTCCGGCTCGCGGTCCAGTCGGCCGCCCGCCTGCAGGGTGAGCTGGCCGAGGCTGAAGGGGGCGCCCTGGTCGAGGCCGAGTGCAGCCAGGGCATCCGGTTCAAGCCAGGCCTGGCCTGCGGCCGGTGCGCGGGCCGTGGTCCCGTTCACGCGCAGCTCGCCGAGCAGGGGGTATTCGGGGCTCACCGCCTTGATCTCGACCAGGCGTGCCCGCTCGGCGGCCAGAATCATGCTCGGAAAACTGGTGGAGGAGGCGCTGCGCAGGCCGAGGCGCTCCGCCTCGGCGCGGAAGTGGGGCGGGATCGCGTGGTCGGCGACCAGCACGAGATCGCCGCCCAGGGCCTCGGCGGCACCGTGCTGCAGCGCGCCGGACAGGCGTTCGGCGAAGGTGCTGACCGCCACCAGCGCGGCGACGCCGATGGCGAGCGCCATGACCATCCCGAAGGCCCGCTGGCGCTGGCGGCGGGCGTACCACAGCACCCCGCCGTTCATGGCTTGGTTCATGATGGCCTCAGCCGACCTTGGTCGAGGCGCAGCAGACGGTCGCAACGCCCGGCCAGGGCCGGATCATGCGTGACGAGCAGGAGGGTCGCGCCGCGCTCGCGGTTGAGTTCGAACAAAAGCTCGATGATGCGCGCCCCGGTGGCTTGGTCGAGGTTGCCGGTCGGCTCATCGGCCAAGAGCAGGGGCGGTTCGAGGGCGAAGGCGCGGGCAATCGCCACGCGCTGTTGCTCCCCGCCGGAGAGCTGGGCCGGGTAGTGATGCATGCGGTGCGCAAGGCCGACGGTGGCGAGCAGATCCCGGGCGCGTGCCGAGGGCGTGGGATGTCCGCCCAGGCGCAAGGGTAGCTCGACGTTTTCCTGCGCGGTCAGTCCAGGCAGGAGCATGAAAGACTGGAACACGAAGCCGATCATGCGCCCGCGCAGGGCCGTGCGCTCGTCCTCGGACAACGGGCCGAGGGCTTGGCCGTCGAGCAGGATCTCGCCTTCCGTCGGGGTGTCGAGCGCTGCGAGCAGGCTGAGCAGGGTGGTCTTGCCCGAGCCCGAGGCGCCAACCAGGCCAACGCGCTCGCCGCGCGCAAGCTCGATGTTGATATCCTCAAGCAGGCGCAGTGGGCCGTCAGCGGTATAGACGGTCTTGCCGAGACCGCGGGTGTGGAGGAGTGCTTGCATGAGAGGTTTCTTGGTCGGTTCCTTAGTCCATAGATCATGGCTGGCGCTGGCGGTTCTGTGTATCACGCTCGTGGCGGGCCAGCCAGCCGCCCGGGCAACCGATGTGCTGCTGATCGTCGGCGACAGCCTGAGCGCAGGCTATGGGGTAAACCGGGAGCAGGCATGGCCGAGCCTGCTGCAGAAGCGCCTGCACGATGCCGGGCTGGACGTGCGGGTGGTCAATGCCAGCATCAGCGGCGAGACCAGTGCCTCGGGGCGTGCGCGCCTGCCCGCGCTGCTCGAACGGCACCGGCCGCGCTGGGCGGTCGTCGAACTCGGCGCCAATGACGGCCTGCGAGGGCTTGCGCTCGACGCGCTGCGCGCCAACCTCAAGGCCATGCTGGAACGGGCGCACGCCGCCGGGGCCGTGCCCATCCTCGCGGGCATGCGCCTGCCGCCCAATTACGGATCCATTTACACGACCGAGTTTGCCGCCATCTATGCCGGGCTGGGGCGGGAATATGTGACGATCCCCTTCCTGCTGGACGGGGTGGCCGGCCAGCCGCAGCTCAACCAGCCCGACGGCATCCACCCGAATGCGGAGGGGCACCGCCTGATCCTGGAGAACGTATGGGCCGTACTCGCGCCGGTCCTGGGGGTGGGGCCGCAGGTTGAGGGTGAAAAGAAAACGATGTTAGACTCCCGGAAATGAGTAAATCCCCCTCCATGGGCCTGCCGCTCATCGGTGCCGGAAACATGTTCGTATCGATGATCGCCTCCGGCTTCATCATCGGATACCTGGTCGATGGCTGGTTCGACACGCGGCCCCTGTTCATGTTGATCATCGGGGGGCTGGGGGTGATCGGCGGCTTCCAGAAGGCCCACCAGCTGCTGAGGATGCAGGATCGTGCCCGGCAGCAGGGTTGATCTGCTTGCCCGCCGGCTGATGCTGGCGCAGCTGAGCGCCACCGCGGTGCTGGGGCTGCTCTGGGGGGGGCTCGGACATTATTTCGACGGGCTGGCCGTGATCTACGGCGGGCTCGTCAGCATGGTGCTCGCGTGGTTGCACAAGCGCGGCGTTCGCAAGGCCGAACAGCGCGCCATCCATGACCCGAAGGGCAGCATGCTCGTTTTGTACGTGGGCGCGGTCGTGCGTTTCCTGCTCCTCATCGGCCTGCTTGGGCTCGGGATGGGATTGCTGAAGCTGCCGGCGCTGCCCTTGTTCGCAGGTTTCGTGCTCGCGCAGCTGGGGTTCCTGGCTGTCGCGCGGCGCTAGTTTTCGTCAAGCTTGGATTTGGGGAGTACAACCGTGAGCGCAGCGGAGAACTCGGGCGGCGGGTCCGTCGAGTACATTCAGCACCACCTTACCAACTGGTCGGTCGGCGAGGGTTTCTGGACCCTCAATCTCGATACCCTGGTCGTCAGCGTCATGCTCGGCGCCCTGATCGTGTTTGCGGCCATGCGTGTGGGGCGCAGCCTCCAGGTGGGGGCGCCGAGCGGCTTCCAGAACTTCGTCGAGATGGTGCTGGATTTCGTCGACAAGCAGGTCAAGGATTCCTTCGGTGGCAAGGACAACAAGCTGATCGCCCCGCTCGCCCTGACCGTGCTGGTCTGGGTGTGGCTGATGAACTTCATGGACCTGATCCCGGTGGATCTGGTTCCGGCCATCCTGCATGGCGCCGGCCTTGAGCACTTCAAGCTCGTGCCGACCACCGACATCAACACCACCCTGGCCATGGCGGGCGTCGTGTTCCTTCTGACCGTCTACTACAACATCAAGGTCAAGGGCGTCGTCGGCTATGCCAAGATGTTCCTGTTCCACCCCTTCGGCAAGTTCCTGATCCCGGTCAACGTCATCATGACCGCCATCGAGGAGCTGGCCAAGCCCCTCAGCCTTGGCCTCCGACTCTTCGGCAACATGTTCGCCGGCGAGCTGGTGTTCCTGCTCATCGCCCTGCTGTCCGGCGCGGCGACGATCGGCGCGGCCCTGCTGATCTGGTTCCCGCTGCAGGTCGTGCTTGATCTGGGGTGGCTGCTGTTCCACATCCTCATCATCACGCTGCAGGCCTTCATCTTCATGGTGCTGACCATCGTCTATCTGGGCATGGCGCACGCCTCCGAAGATGACCACTGAGTCGCTGATGACAACCACCTTTTCAACCCTTCACCTTCAACAAAATCCGTAAGGAGAACCGACGATGAACGCTGACATGATCGCGATGATTTATGCCTACACTGCCGTAGGCGTGGGCGTGATTCTTGCCGCTGCTGGCCTGGGCTCGGCCATTGGCTGGGGCCTGATCTGCTCCAAGACCCTCGAAGGTATTGCTCGTCAGCCGGAAATGCGCCCGCAGCTGATGGTCAACATGTTCATCTTCGCCGGTCTGATGGAATCCTTCCCGTTCATCATCCTGGCCTTCGCCATGTGGTTCCTGTTCGCCAACCCGTTCGTGGGCGCCCTGCAGGCCGCCATCCAGGCAGTCGGCGGCTAAGACACGGGGAATCCTGGCGTGCGGGCCCTGGTGTCCGCGCGCAGTTTTCCTGTGTCCCCTAAAGAGGTAGGCAACCGTGAACATTACGGTCACCCTGATTGCCCAGATGATCGCCTTTGTGGCGATGATCTGGCTGGTGAACAAATTCCTGTGGGCCCCGCTGTCCACCATGATGGAGGCACGTCGTCAGCGCATCGCCGACGGCCTGTCCGCCTCCGAGCGTGGCAAGCACGAGCTCAAGCTCGCTGAGGAGCGTGCGGTGCAGATCATCAAGGAAGCCAAAGAGAAGGCGACCGAGATGCTGGCCCAGGCCAATGCCCGCAGCAACGAGATCATTGACGAAGCCCGCAACAACGCCAAGGCCGAGGCCGACCGCATCCTCTCCGGTGCACAGGCCGAGATCGACCGCGAAGTCGAGCGCGCCAAGCAGGAGCTCGGCAAGCAGGTCGCCGTGCTTGCGGTCGCTGGCGCTGAGCGCATCCTGAAGCGCGAAGTGGACGCCAAGGCACACGAAGCGTCGCTCGCCGACCTCGTGGCCCGCGTCTAAGGGGGCACTATGTCCGAGATCGCAAAAGCCGCCCGCGCCTATGCCCGCGCTGCCTTCGAGGTGGCCCAGGCCAAGGGTCAGCAGGCCAAGTGGTCCGAGATGCTGGCCTTCCTGGCGGCGGTCGCCAACGATGCCGACATGGGGCGCCTGATCGCCTCGCCGGCCATCGGTCGCGACAAGCTGGTGGAACTCATGCTCAACGTCGCGCAGGGTCGCCTGACGCCCGAGGCCGAAAACCTCGTGCGTCTGCTGGGCGAGAATGCGCGTCTTGCCCTTCTGCCGCTGATCGCGGTGGAGTTCGAGGAACTCCGTCGCGCCGAAGAGGGCCGGATGGACGTGCGTGTGGTGTCCGCCAAGCCGCTCGGCAGCGATGAGCAGGCCAAGCTCGTCGAGGCCCTCGGCAAGCGTCTGGGCAAGGTCATCACCCTGGCCAATGAGGTTGACGAATCCCTGATCGGCGGCGCCATCGTGTACGCGGGGGATCTGGTCATCGACGGTTCAATGCGGGGTCGCCTGCAGGGCCTGGCAAACGCTGTGGTCCGCTAAGGAGTTATTTTCATGATTAATCCTTCTGAAATCAGTTCCCTGATCAAACAGCGGATTGAGAGTTTCGAAGTCGGTGCGGATGCCCGTACCGTTGGCACCATCGTCAGCGTCAGCGACGGTATCGTGCGCATCCACGGTCTGACCGACGTCATGCTCGGTGAGATGATCGAGTTCCCGGGCAACACCTTCGGTGTGGCGATGAACCTCGAGAGCGACAGCGTCGGTGCGATCGTTCTGGGTCAGTATGGCCACCTGAAGGAAGGCGACCAGGTCAAGTGCACCGGCCGTATCCTGGAAGTGCCCATCGGCAAGGAGCTGCTCGGCCGCGTGGTCGACACCCTGGGCCGTCCGGTGGATGGCAAGGGTGAGATCGGCGCCAAGCTGACCGCTCCGATCGAGGTCATCGCCCCGGGCGTGATCGATCGCAAGTCCGTCGACCAGCCGCTCTTGACCGGTATCAAGGCGCTGGACGCCATGGTGCCCATCGGTCGTGGCCAGCGTGAGCTGATCATCGGTGACCGTCAGACCGGTAAGACCGCGGTCGCCATCGACACCATCATCAACCAGAAAGGCAAGGGCGTTTACTGCGTCTATGTGGCGATCGGCCAGAAGGCCTCGACCATCGCCAACATCGTACGCAAGCTGGAAGAGCACGGCGCGATGGAGTACACCATCGTCGTGGCCGCCGGCGCCTCCGACCCGGCCTCCATGCAGTACCTGGCTGCCTACGCCGGTTGCACTATGGGTGAGTACTTCCGCGACCGCGGTATGGACGCGCTCATCGTGTACGATGACCTGACCAAGCAGGCCTGGGCCTACCGTCAGATCTCCCTGCTGCTGCGCCGTCCGCCGGGCCGTGAAGCCTATCCGGGTGACGTCTTCTACCTGCACAGCCGCCTGCTGGAGCGTGCCTCCCGCGTGAACGCCGACTACGTCGAGAAGTTCACCAACGGCGAGGTGAAGGGCAAGACCGGCTCGCTGACCGCGCTGCCGATCATCGAGACCCAGGGTGGTGACGTCTCCGCGTTCGTTCCGACCAACGTGATCTCCATCACTGACGGTCAGATCTTCCTCGAGACCGACCTGTTCAACGCCGGCCTGCGTCCTGCCATCAACCCGGGTATCTCCGTATCCCGCGTGGGTGGTGCGGCCCAGACCAAGATCATCAAGAAGTTCTCCGGCGGTATCCGTACCGACCTCGCCCAGTACCGTGAGCTGGCGGCGTTCTCGCAGTTCGCCTCCGACCTGGACGAGGCCACCCGCCGTCAGCTCGAGCGCGGCAAGCGCGTCACCGAGCTGATGAAGCAGGCCCAGTACAAGCCGCTGTCCGTGGCGGAAATGGCTCTCTCGCTGTTCGCCGCCAACGAGGGCTATCTTGACGACGTACCGGTCGAGAAAATCGGTTCCTTCGAGTCCGCGCTGCACGCCTACGCGCACAGCAACGCGAAGGACATGATGGATGCGATCGGCAATGACGGTAACCTCAACGACGACATCTCCGCTGGCCTGAAGAAGACCCTCGAGGCCTTCAAAGCCAACGGTGTCTGGTAAGAGAGGCGACTGTCATGGCCGGCGCTAAAGAAATCCGTACGCAGATCAAGAGCGTTCAAAACACGCGTAAGATCACCAAGGCCATGGAAATGGTCGCGGCGAGCAAGATGCGCAAGGCCCAGGAAAACATGGAGGCGACCCGTCCTTACCTGAAGAAGGTCAAGGAGGTGATCGCCAACCTCAGCAACGCCCATCCGGAATACCGCCACCCGTTCATGGTGGAGCGTCCGGTCAAGCGTGTGGGGATGATCCTGGTAACCACCGACCGTGGTCTGTGCGGCGGCCTGAACGTGAACCTGTTCAGGCAGGCCCTCAAGACCATGAAAGGCTGGGCCGATCAGAACATCGAGATCGATGTCTGCGCCATCGGCAGCAAGGGCGTGGCCTTCGTCAAGCGCGGGGCCTTCAACCCGGTGGCCGAGATCACGGGCTTGGGCGATCGCCCGAAGTTCGTGAGGGTGCAGGGGGCGGTCAAGGTCATGCTCGACGCCTTCGAGGCGGGCAATCTGGACGAGATCTGGATTGCACGCAACGACTTCGTCAACAGCATGACCCAGCGCCCCGTGATCGAGCGCATCCTGCCGCTCATGCCGGTGGACCTGCCCGAACTGCAGCATCGCTGGGACTACATCTACGAGCCCGAGTCGAAGGACGTCCTGGATCTGTTGCTCAAGCGTTACGTCGCTGCCAGCGTTCACCAGGCGACCATCGAGAACGTGGCCTGTGAAATGTCTGCACGCCGCATCGCCATGAAGAACGCGTCCGACAACGCGGGCGGGCTGATCCGCGACCTGAAGCTGAAGTACAACAAGGCACGTCAGGCCGCGATCACCCAAGAGATTGCGGAAATTGTCGGTGGCGCGGCTGCGGTCGGCTAAAGGCTTGAATTCTTACGTATTGATGATGAGGAACCGAACATGAGTTCTGGCAAGATTCGCGAAATCATCGGTGCGGTCATCGACGTGGAGTTTCCACGTGATGCCGTACCGAAGGTTTACGACGCACTGAAGGTCGACAGCACCGGTCTGACCCTCGAAGTTCAGCAGCAGATCGGCGACGGTGTGGTGCGTACCATCGCCCTCGGCGCATCCGAAGGTCTGCGTCGCGGCCTGTCCGTGAGCAACACCGGCGCCCCCATTTCGGTGCCGGTGGGCAAGGCCACCCTGGGCCGCATCATGGACGTGCTGGGCGAGCCGATCGACCACGCCGGTCCGATCGCCACCGAAGAGCGCAACGTCATTCACCGCAAGCCGCCGGCATTCGACGAGCAGTCCTCCAGCACGGCCTTGCTCGAGACCGGCATCAAGGTCATCGACCTGCTGGTTCCGTTCGCCAAGGGCGGTAAGGTTGGCCTGTTCGGCGGCGCCGGCGTAGGCAAGACCGTGAACATGATGGAGCTCATCCGCAACATCGCGGTTGAGCACAGCGGCTACTCCGTATTCGCCGGCGTGGGCGAGCGTACCCGTGAGGGCAACGACTTCTACCACGAGATGAGCGAAGGCGGCGTACTGGACAAGGTGGCCCTGGTCTACGGCCAGATGAACGAGCCGCCCGGCAACCGTCTGCGTGTGGCGCTGACCGGTCTGACCATGGCCGAGTACTTCCGTGACGAAGGCCGTGACGTGCTGATGTTCATCGACAACATCTACCGTTACACCCTGGCCGGTACTGAAGTCTCCGCACTGCTCGGCCGTATGCCGTCCGCGGTGGGTTACCAGCCGACCCTGGCCGAGGAGATGGGCGTCCTGCAGGAGCGCATCACCTCCACCAAGACCGGCTCCATCACCTCCGTGCAGGCCGTGTACGTTCCGGCGGACGACCTGACCGACCCGTCCCCCGCGACCACCTTCTCGCACCTGGATGCGACCGTGGTGCTGTCCCGTGACATCGCCGCCCTGGGTATCTACCCGGCGATCGATCCGCTGGATTCCACCAGCCGCCAGCTCGACCCGCAGGTGGTGGGTGACGAGCACTACACCATCGCCCGCGGCGTGCAGAAGACCCTGCAGCGCTACAAGGAGCTGAAGGACATCATCGCCATCCTGGGGATGGACGAACTGTCCGAGGACGACAAGCTGGTCGTGGCCCGTGCGCGTAAGATCCAGCGCTTCATGTCCCAGCCATTCTTCGTGGCCGAGGTGTTCACCGGCGCCCCGGGCCGCTTCGTTTCCCTGAAGGAAACCCTGCGTGGCTTCAAGGGCCTGCTGGAAGGCGAGTACGACCACCTGCCGGAGCAGGCGTTCTACATGGTCGGTGGCATTGACGAAGCGGTTGAGAAGGCCGCCAAGCTCGCCGCCAAGTAATCAGGAGGCTGTATGGCCATGACCATCCATGTGGACATCGTGAGCGCCGACAAGCCCATCCACAGTGGCCAGGCGACCTTCGTGGTCGCCCCCACCACGGGCGGTGAAATCGGCATCACGCCGCGCCACACGCAGCTCCTGGCGACCCTCAAGCCGGGCGAGGTCCGCGTGACCGACGAGAAGGGCAACATCAGCCACTACTACGTCTCCGGTGGTGTGATCGAGGTGCAACCCCTCAAGATCACCATCCTCGCGGACAGCGCCCTGCGTGAAGAGGATGCCCGTGCGGTGGAGCTCGCGGCCGAGGAGGCCCGCCTCAAGGCCCTTGAGAGCAAGGGGGCCATCGCCGAGGGCGCCGAGGTGGATTACTTCCGCCTGCAGAACGAGCTGATCGAGGGCGCCGAGCGCCTGCGCTGGATCCGCGAGATCCGCGGGGTGCGGAGCAACGTCTCGCAGTAATCCTGCCAAAGGAGCGCATGAAAAAAGGAGGCCTGGCCTCCTTTTTTGTTGTCCGCGATCCGGCGGGCAGGGAGGCTCCAACAGCGGGGCTGCGTAGGCGCGGCGCTACCGCCGCGATGAAGGCGGATGATCGGCCCGGGGGCGGGCCTCCTACACCCCCCTTGGCACCGTCAGCCAATGGTCGAGGGGGCATGGCTTTCCCTCAGGTCGGCTGTGTAGGAGCGGCACCCTCGCCGCGACAGGGGGCGTGAGGTCGGTCGGCCCGGGGGCGGGCCTCCTCGGGCACCGTCGGCCGACCGCCCTCAGTCCTTCACGCAGTCGATGTGGTAGACGATCCTGCCGTCCACCTCCTCGGCCACCAGGCCGTGGATGTCGGTCTCGAACCCCGGCAGCTGCCGGTTGAATTCGCGCGCGAACTTCAGGTAATCGACAATGGTCTTGTTGAAGCGCTCGCCCGGGATCAGCAGCGGGATGCCCGGCGGGTAGGGGGTGACCAGGCTCGCGGTGATGCGGCCCTCCAGCTCGTCGATGGGCACCCGCTCGATCTCGCGGTGGGCCATCTTGGCCCAGGCGTCGGCCGGGCGCATGGCGGGCACCATGTCGGAGAGGTACATCTCGGTGGTCAGGCGCGCTACATCGTACTGCTTGTACATGTCGTGCAGCTTGCGGCAGAGGTCCTTGAGGCCCATGCGCTCGTACACCGGGTGCTTGGCGACGAACTCGGGCAGGATGCGCCACAGCGGCTGGTTCTTGTCGTAGTCGTCCTTGAACTGCTGCAGGGCGGTGACCAGGGTGTTCCAGCGGCCCTTGGTGATGCCGATGGTGAACATGATGAAGAAGCTGTAGAGGCCGGTCTTCTCTACCACCACGCCGTGCTCGGCCAGGTACTTGGTGACGATGCCGGCCGGGATGCCCCAGTCGGCGAAGTCGCCGTCCACGTCGAGCCCCGGGGTGATCACGGTGGCCTTGATCGGGTCGAGCATGTTGAAGCCCTCGGCCAGATCGCCGAAGCCGTGCCAGCGGTCGCCCTTCTTGATCATCCAGTCCTCGCGCCGGCCGAGGCCCTCCTCGGGCAGATGATCCGGGCCCCAGACCCTGAACCACCAGTCCGAGCCCCACTCCTCATCGACCTTGCGCATCGCGCGGCGGAAGTTGAGCGCCTCGACCAGGGACTCTTCCACCAGCGCGGTGCCGCCCGGCGGCTCCATCATCGCCGCCGCCACGTCGCAGGAGGCGATGATGGCGTACTGCGGCGAGGTGGAGGAGTGCATCAGGTAGGACTCGTTGAACACGTCGCGGTCGAAGCGCTGCTCCTCGCAGTCCTGCACCAGGATCTGCGAGGCCTGCGAGAGGCCGGCGAGCAGCTTGTGGGTGGACTGGGTGGAGTACACCAGCGACTTCTTGCAGCGCGGGCGGCCCTCGCCGATGGCGTGGTAGTCGCCGTAGAACTCGTGGAAGGCGGCGTGCGGCAGCCAGGCCTCGTCGAAGTGCAGGGTCTCGATCTCGCCGTCCAGCAGCTCCTTGATCGCCTCGACGTTGTACACCACGCCATCGTAGGTGGATTGGGTGATGGTCAGGATGCGCGGCTTCTTGTTCGCCGCATGGCGGGCGAACGGGTGGGCCTCGATCTTCTTCTGGATGTTCTCGGGACGGAACTCCTCCAGCGGGATCGGGCCGATGATGCCGAAATGGTTGCGCGTCGGGGTGAGGAAGACCGGGATGGCCCCGGTCATGATGATCGCGTGGAGGATGGATTTGTGGCAGTTGCGGTCCACCACCACGATGTCGCCCGGGGAGACCACGCTGTGCCAGACCATCTTGTTGGAGGTGCTGGTACCGTTGGTGACGAAGTACAGGTGGTCGGCGTGGAAGATGCGCGCGGCGTTGCGCTCGGAGGCGGCCACGGGACCGGTGTGGTCGAGCAGCTGGCCGAGTTCCTCGACCGCGTTGCACACGTCGGCACGCAACAGGTTCTCGCCGAAGAATTGGTGGAACATCTGCCCCACCGGGCTTTTGAGGAAGGCCACGCCGCCGGAGTGGCCGGGGCAGTGCCAGGAGTAGGAGCCGTCCGCGGCATAGCCGGTCAGGGCGCGGAAGAAGGGCGGGGCCAGGGTGTCGAGGTAGGCGCGCGCCTCACGGATGATGTGGCGGGCGACGAACTCCGGGGTGTCCTCGAACATGTGGATGAAGCCGTGCAGCTCCTTGAGCACGTCGTTCGGGATGTGGCTGGAGGTGCGCGTCTCGCCGTAGAGGAAGATCGGAATGTCCGCGTTGCGGAAGCGGATCTCCTCGACGAAGCTGCGCAGCTGGCGCACCACATGCAGCTCCTCCTCCGGGTTGCCGGAGTTGAACTCCTCGTCGTCGATCGAGAGGATGAAGGCCGAGGCGCGGCTCTGCTGCTGGGCGAAGGTGGAGAGGTCACCGTAGCTGGTGACGCCCATGACCTCGACGCCTTCCTCCTCGATGGCCTTGGCCAAGGCGCGAATGCCGAAACCGCTCGCGTTCTCGGAGCGGAAGTCTTCGTCGATGATGACGATGGGGAAGCGGAATCTCATGGGCGACCCTTGCCGACGGCTGAAGCTGAAAATGAAAAACAGGATGCTGAAAAAGGGCATCGTGCCCTTTTTCAACTCGCCCCGTCGCGGCACATGTCCGCGACGGGCTGCGAAGATCAATCACTTGGCGTGATGGATCTTCGTGCAAGCCATCCATGGCTTGCCTTAACAGGCCGTTGAAAAACACTTTCAACGGCCTGTTAAGGCGTGCGCGGGCA
Source organism: Thiofaba sp. EF100 (assembly GCF_039822285.1). Lineage (NCBI taxonomy): Bacteria > Pseudomonadati > Pseudomonadota > Gammaproteobacteria > Chromatiales > Halothiobacillaceae > Thiofaba > Thiofaba sp. EF100. The sequence goes on from NZ_JBAJEY010000002.1 coordinate 318,224, forward strand.
TGCGCACACCTCGATTCGGGCATTGTACAGGCAGGGCGGGTTCCCCGCCTGACCTCTCTCAACGCATTATCCTGCCACAAGGATATGGCAGCTGCGTTGCGGTACCGGCGGGGCATGCCTAGCGCAGTGCCCGCCGGGTCAGCCAAAGCCCAGGCAGCATCGGCAGCCAGAGGGTGAAGCCGCGCAGGAGCAGGGTCGCGGTCAGCCCGGCCTCGATGGGCACGCCCAAGGCGGCGAGCATGGCCACGCAGCTCGCCTCGAAGGTGCCCAAGCCGAGCGGGACGGGGGCGAGCGTGGCCACTACCGAGGCCATGATGAAGGCCGGCAGCACCACCCCGAAGGATGTGGGCTGGCCGACGGCGTACAGCATGACCCAGAGGGTCAGGGCATCCAGCAGGAAGACGGCCCCGTGCAGGAGCAGGGCCGCAACCAGCAGGCCCCGGTCGCGCACCAGCTCGGCCGAGGTTTCCGAGAACGATCCAAGCATGGCCTTGAGCCCGGGGATGCGCAGCACGAGCGGGGGCAGGGGGCGGGCTCCGAACGACTGCAGCCAGAGCGCGCCGGCGGGCATGGCCACGGCCAGCAGCCCGAAGACCAGGGCGGTGGCGACGATCCAGCCCTGCATGGCGTGGTGCAGCCAGAGCAGCAGCACGCTCGCGATGGCGAAGAGCAGGTAGGCACTGTAGTAGGCGATGAGGCTGACCAGCAGGGCCGCCATGCACAGCTGGGCCGGGACGCCGCGCCGGGCGAGGGCCGCCACCAGGAAGGCGGTGCCGCTCATGCCGCCGATGGGCAGGGCCTGGTCCGAGAACTGCTTGGCGAGTCCCAGCGGCACCAGCGCCATCAGCGGGATCCGCGCTCCACCCCGCCGGAGCGCGCGTCGCCAGAGTTCGGCGACGCTGAAGTAGGTGGCGACCTGAATCAGCAGGGCGACGGCCAGCCAGGCCGGTTCGGCGCGCTGCATCTGCCCGAGGAAGCGCTCGATGTCGCCGAAATGGGTCACGGCCACGATCAAGGCCGAGAGCAGGAGCAAGCCCAGCCACAATCGCCGCAAGGTGAGCAGGGCGGGATGCGGTCCCGTGGACTTCAGGATCTCGCGAGGATTCATGGGGCCAGCATGGTGGGGGCGTTCCAGGGTCGGATGGGCCGCTAGGCTCGGCCGCAACACCCCAAGTGTAACGGCCTGCGTCCCTCAGGTGGGGACGGAGTGGGTATGGAAGAAGCTCAGGAAGGTGCGCATCTCCGCCTGAGCCTCGCGCAGGGTGAGGGCTCGCAGGTGGAGTGCGGTACCCGGCAGGCGCTGCGCCAGGGCGGCGAGGTCGAGCGGGTGGATGGCGCCGAGCTTGGGGTAGCCGCCGAGGGTCTGGCGGTCGTTGAGCAGGATGATGGGCTGGCCGTCAGGCGGGACCTGCACCGCGCCGAGGGCCATGCCCTCCGAGATCAGCCCCTGCGGGGCGTCAAGCGGTGCCCCCTCAAGCCGCGCCCCCATCCGGTCCGAGCGCGGGGAGAGGTGCCAGGTCTGGTCAAACAGGCGGGCGCGGGTGGCGCTGGGGAAGGATGCGAACTGGCTGCCGGGGATCAGGCGCAGGCTCAGCGGGGCGTGGTAGTCGGGCTGAAGGCGGGGCGGCACGCTGCGCCGTGGTCGGACCAGTCCGGCAAGGCAGGGCAGCCGGTCCCCTGCGGCGAGCGGACGCCCGTCCCCGTGCAGGCCGCCGAGCCCCTCGCGCGGGACGGTGGGGCCATGGACGGCGAAGCCGCCCGCCACCGCGAGGTAGGCACGCAGGCCATGGCGTGCCCTGCCAAAGCGCAGGTGCTGCCCGCGCCGAAGCAGGAAGCTTTGCCAGGGGGCGAGCGGGGTCGAGTCGATCCGGGCCTCGAGGTCCGCCCCGGTGAGGGCGAGCCACACGTCGGCCTCGGCCTGAAGCTCCAGGCCGCCGTAGTGGATCTCGATCGTGCCCGCGCCCCAGGGGTTGTCCAGCAGGCGGTTGGCCCAGGCCCAGGCGTGCAGGTCCAGCGGTCCGCCCTGGGTCAAGCCGGTGTGCATCAACCCGCGTCGTCCACCATCCTGCGGCAGCGCGAGGATGCCGGGCTTGAGGACACGCAGGCTCATGGGCGATCGTCCAACCGTCCGCCCAAGGCAAGGTATTCGGCGCGCCCGATGGACACGAAACGCACCCGGTCACCAACCTCGAAGCGGCAGACCGAAGGATGGGCGGGGTCGAACAGTTTCAGCGGTGTGCGGCCGATCAGGTTCCAGCCGCCGGGGGAGGCGAGCGGGTAGATCGCGGTCTGGCGCTCGGCGATCCCGAGGCTTCCTGCGGGCACGCGCGGGCGCGGGCTGCTCAGGCGCGGGGCGGTCAGCCGCTCATCGATCAGGCCAAGGTAGGCAAAGCATGGGGCAAAGCCGACCGCGAAGACGGGGTAGTCCTGCCCGCTGTGCAGGGCGATGACCTCCTCCACCGTCAGCCCGGCGCGGGCGGCAAGAAGGGGCAGGTCGGGGCCGACCTCCTCCGCGTACCAGATGGGGATCTCGTGCAGTCGTCCGTCGTTCAGAGGCTCTGGCTGCAGCCCGTCCAGTGCGCGCAGAAGGGCCTGGTGCATGGATTCGGCATCGTCGCGCAGCAGATCGTACTGCACGAGGATCGTGGTGTAGCTCGGCACCACCTCGATGAGTCGTGCGCCCAGCCGCTCGCGCAGGCGCAGGGCGGCGGCGCGCACCCAGGGGATCAGTGCGGGGTCGATGGTCTCGCCCAAGCGGATCAGGTAGGCATCCACCCCGGCCACCTCCAGCCGCAAGCCCGGGCGGCTCATGCACCCGGCCCCAGCGCCTCGCGAATGGCCCGCAGGGCCTCCAGGGCCTGCGGGGTGTCGCCGTGCACGCACAGTGAGTCGGGACGCAGAAGCAAGGACGTGCCATCCGGAAGCCCAAGCGGCTCGCCACGGGCCAGACGCAGGGCCTGTTCGACGATCACCGTGACCTCGGTGTGCACCGCTCCCGGCTGGCTCCGCGGGCAAAGGCTCCCGTCCGGGGCGTAGGCGCGATCGGCGAAGGCCTCGAACAGCAGCGGCACGCCGTATTCCGCGGCCAGTTGCGCGGTCGGGCGGTTGTCAGCGCGGCCGAGGACCATCAGGGCCAGTCCTTCGCCCAGACCCGCCACGGCCTCCAGCACGGCGCGGAGGATGGCTGGCTCCCGCATCATGTCGTTGTACAGCGCGCCGTGCGGCTTGACGTAGTCCACCTGCCCGCCTTCGGCGCGGACCATCCCCTCCAGCGCACCGATCTGGTAGCGCAGCAGGGCGACCAGCTCGGTGTGCTCAACGGCCATGGAGCGGCGGCCGAAGCCAAGCAGGTCCGGGTAGCCGGGATGGGCGCCGATGCTGACACCGTGGTCCAGGGCCAGGCGCACGGTGCGGCGCATGGTCAGCGGGTCCCCGGCGTGGAAGCCGCAGGCGATGTTGGCCTGGTCGATCAGCGGCATCACCGCCGCATCCTCGCCCATGCGCCACGGGCCGAAGCCCTCACCGAGGTCGCAGTTCAGTTTGATCGGGTTTGGTGGGAACATCCGTCTTGCCGGCGGGTCACAACGCCGTCATCGTCTAGGGTCTTGCGAGATCATCCCATGAAACGTCCGCTTTTCCTGCTCCTCCTGGCGCTGCCCGCGCTGGCCTCGGCCGACATCACCGGCGTCTACCACCTCTTCGACGAGCAGCAGAAGGAGGCCGGCACGCTGACCGTGCAAATGAGGGATGCGCGCCACATCCGCTACGACATGCAGGGTGGCGCGCAAGGCTCCGCCTCCACCCTGCTGGTCGAGGACAAGCTGTACATGCTCACCCCCCAGGGGGCGGTGATGGACATGGACATGGTGGGGGCACTGGCCGGGGCCTTCATGACCCCGCAGGCGAAGGCGGCCATGCAGAAGACGCCGCGGGTGGAGGCCACGGGGCGCAGCGAAACGGTGGCGGGGCTCAAGGGGGAGGTCTGGCGCTGGAGTGAGGGGGGGCATGCCGGTGAGGTCGTGCTCTCGGACGACTCACGCGCGCGTAAGCTCGGTGAGGCGCTGGAAGCCTTGGGTGACCGGATGGAGCGGGCCTTGGGCGATGCGCAGGCCTCGCGCGCCTACCGCCAGCTGCGCGACGCCCCCGCGTTGCGCGGCAAGGGCGTGCTGCGGGCCATGGAGAACCGCGGCGGCGGCATGCTTCTTGTGCGCGTGGACGAGGCCCCGCTGCCCGCCGAGCGCTTCGTGCTGCCGAAAAAGCCCGGCGCGACGCCGTTGCCGGGGATGCCGAACGGCCTGCCCAACCTCAACGATCCGCAGCTGCAGCAGATGCTCCGGGGGCTGATGCAGCAGCATTGAGGGGGCAATGAAGAAAGGGTGGTGGACGGGCATGGGACGGGCATAGGCCCTTCACCCTCTCCCCAACCCCTCCCCCGTCGAGGGGGAGGGGCGATCATCGTGCCATGCGGCGGGCAAGCTTTCCGCTTCAAGCCGGCCTTAGGTACGTTCCCTCCCCCTCGTGTGGGGTAGGGAGAGGGCGGCACGGCTGTCCAACCGCCTCTGCGTTATAAACGCCCGCAACCCCCGCCCGCATAAAACTGTGCCAGCTGCTCGAATACCGCCGGGTAGGCGGCGCGCAGGGTGTGCGGCTGCTCGAAATACAGCTCGCTCGTCACGGCGAAGAACTCCTCCGGCGCCTCGGCGGCGTACGGGTCGATGGGCGGCTCCTCGTGCCGGTCGAGGCGCTGGTTCAAATCCTCGAAGGCCGTGCTGAAGGCGGCCGTCCAGACGTCCTGACGCATGCCGCGCGGCAGCGGCGGGAAGCCGTTCGGCACGCCGTTGCCCATGTCCAGCACGTGCGCCACCTCGTGGATGACCACGTTGTAGCCTTCCCCGAGCCCTGAGGCGGCCACATCCGGCCAGGCCAGGACGATCACCCCATGCCCCCAGCTCTCCCCGCTGCGCACCTCGCGGCGGCGGTGGACCACCCCGGCCTCGTCCACCTCCTCGATCTCCGGCACGAAGGCCTCCGGGTAGACGATGATGCGGACGATCCCATCCAACGCATCCTCCGCAAGATGCAGGGCCGGCAGGCAGGCCTGGACGGCGATGCGCACCCGCATGGCGCCGGTGAGCGTAAGGCCGTCGATGGCGGTGAAGGGCGTGTGGTGCAGGAACAGGGTGGCCCGCACGCGCAGACGGGCAAGCTCCTCGGTGGTGAGCCTGTGGAGGATAGGCACGGTGGCGAGCGCCGCTTGCCAGTCGGCCTCGGCGATGGGGTGGCGCTCAAGGATGCGCCGCTGCCACCAGGCCCTCAGGCGCTCAAGCATTCGCCGTGGGTTGCCGCCACTTCGGCGAACAGGCGCGCGCTGTCCTTGGGCGTGCGCGCCCCCGTAGCGGGGTCCACGTGCACCAGACCAAAGCGCTTGCTGTAGCCGAACTGCCATTCAAAGTTGTCGAGCAGCGACCAGGCGAAATAGCCGCGCAAGTCCACTCCGCGTTGCAGGGCGTTCAAGGCTGCTTGAAGGTGCTCGTGCAGGTAGGCCTCTCGCAGCGGGTCGTGCAGGCGCCCATCCTCGATGGGCGGGTCGGCGAAGGCCGCGCCGTTCTCGGTGACGTACAGCGGGATGCCACCGGTGCGCTCGTGCAGCCACAGCAGGGTGTCGGTCAGCCCCTGCGGGTAGACCTCCCAGCCCATTTCGGTATGCAGGCCGGGTTGCCTGACCGTGGCGGTGTCCAGGAAGCCGCCGGGGGCATGGCGCACCACGGCGCGGGTGTAGTAGTTGAGCCCCAGCCAGTCGAGCGGCTCGCGCAGGGGGGCGAGGGGTTCGGCCAGCACCTCGCGCCAGGCCGTCTCGCCCAGCGCCTCGATGAGCTCCTCCGGCCACCTGCCTTGGAAGATCGGGTCGACGAACAGGCGGTTCATGTAGGCCTCGGCGCGGGCGCGCGCCGCGTGATCCTTGGGCTCGTCGCTTGCCGCATATTTGGGCTCGATGTTCACCACCAGGCCCATGCGGTGGCGGCCGGTGGCGCGGTAGGCGCGTACCGCCTCGGCATGGGCGAGCAGGAGGTGGTAGGCGACCTTGGGGGCGAGGGCGAGGTTGGCAAGGCCAGGCGGATGCACGCCCTCGACAAAGCCTGCGTGCATGATGACCCACGGCTCGTTGAGGGTGCACCAGTCCTCGATCTGGCCGTCCAGCGCCCCGGCCATCAGCTCGGTGAAGTCGGCGAAGCGCAGGGCGGTGTCGCGGGAAAGCCAGCCACCGGCATCCTCCAGCGCGGCAGGCAGGTCCCAGTGGTGCAGGGTGGCGAAGGGCCGGATGCCGTGGGCGTGCAGTTCGTCCACCAGGCGCTTGTAGAAGTCGAGCCCCTTGGGATTCACCTTGCCGCGGCCCGTAGGCTGGATCCGCGCCCAGTTGAAGCTGAAGCGGTAGGCGGAAACGCCCAGGCGCTTGATCAGCGCCACATCTTCGCGGAAGCGGTGGTAGTGGTCGCAGGCCACATCGCCGGTGTCCCCATTCTGGATGCGGCCGGGTTCGTGGGCGAAGCGGTGCCAGTTGCTCGGCCCTGCGCCATCGGCCAGCGGCGCGCCCTCGATCTGGTAGGCGGAGGTGGCTACGCCCCAGGTGAAGCCGGTGGGAAAGCGGGTGCTCAAGTGGTTGTTCCTGTGCAGGTTGTGCGTCAGTCCCGGCGTCGCCCCTCCAGGTAATCCCGCAGGGCGACGGCATGGTTGTGTTCCGTGTCGCGCGAGGCAAAGACGAAGGTGACGGGGCCGTGTGCGGCGGCGATTTCCTCGCGCAGTGCCTCCACGGCCTCGGGCTTCCCGTCCAGCTCATCGAAGTAGCGTCGGCGGAATTCCGTCCACCGGGCAGGATCGTGGCCGAACCAGCTCCGCAGCTCACGGCTGGGGGCGATGGCCTTGTGCCAGACGTCGAATGCGCCGGCCTCGCGCGCGATCCCGCGTGGCCAGAGGCCGTCGATCAGGATGCGCAGCCCGTCTCCGGGCGCCTTCGGTACGTAAATGCGTTTGAGCTGGATGTTCATATCCTACCTTCCGCCTGTGCCTCAGGCGAGGCGGGGGGCGGTCCTGGCTGGGCGGCCCCGGTGTGGTTCTGATCGACCGGGGGGGCCGTGACTACTCGGTTCCGGCCCGCCGCCTTGGCGGCATAGAGGGCCTGGTCGGCTGCCTCGATCAGGCAGGACGGCGGCTCATCCCTGTTCGGGCGGATGGCGGCCACGCCCAGGCTCGCCGTCAGGCATTCGCCGAAGGGGGAGTGCTCGTGCGGGATGTCCAGCGCCTGGATGGCCGCGCGAATCTCCTCCGCGATCTCGGCAGCCTGCGGCAGTTCGGTGTTGGCCAGGATGACCGCGAACTCCTCGCCGCCGTAGCGCGCGGCCATGTCGCCCGCGCGCTGGGCGAAGCGTCCCAGGGTGCGGCCGATCCGGCGCAGGCACTCGTCCCCTGCCTGGTGGCCATAATGGTCGTTGAACTGCTTGAAGTGGTCGATGTCCAGCATGACGAGGGCGAGGGGGGTGTGGGTCCGACTGGCACGGCGCCATTCCTGCTCCATGAAGGCATCGAAATAGCGGCGGTTGGGGATGCCGGTGAGTCCGTCCATGTAGGCCATGGTCTCGACCCGCTCCTCGGCCAGCTTCCGTTCGGTAATGTCATGGTGCGAGATGATGACGTACCTCTGGCCCGCCCAGTGGAGGGGGGTGGCCTGCATCATGAACCAGCGCTGCTTCTCCGGGCTGTGGCAGGGATATTCATGCTGGAAGGCCGGTGTATGGCCGTCGAGCACGTCGCGTATCCCACTGGCGACGATCTGTCCGTCGGGATCGCCGCGTTTCGCGGCAGCCTGGCAGGCCTGCAGGTAGTTGAGTTCCGCCCACGCCTCGGGCGCAGGGAGGTCGTTCCGGCGGCCGAATTCGACCCAGGCATGGTTGGCGTAGATGATGCGGCCTTGGGCATCGATGAGGGCAATGCTTTCCGGCTGGGCGTCGACCATGGCCCTAAACAGTGCATCCGGAAGCGGTAGGGTCTGGTCTGCCATGAAGGCTTCTTGCCTAGCGTGCCAACAGGGAACGCAGCGCGGCCACGAAGCGTGCGTTGTCCTCGGGCAGGGCGGTGGTGATGCGCATGAAGCCGGGGCCCAGCACGGGGTCGTTCAGCGGTTTGACCAGGATGCCCCGGGCCTTGAGGGCCTCGGCCAGCCGGGCGGCGTCGTGCGGGGCGAAGTCGGCCAGGAAGAAGTAGGTCTCGGTCGGGAAGGTGCGCACCCCCATGGCCTGCAGCTCGGCGGCGAGCGCGCAGGTCCACGCGCGCAGGTCGGCGAGGCGTGCCCGGATGCGCTCCTCGTGCAGCAGGGTGGCGATGGCCGCCGCCTCGCTGGGGCGGGCGAGCGGATAGGCGTCGTTGTGCGCATTGAGGTCGTCGGCGATCGCCTCGGGCAGCACCGCATAGCCGACGCGGAAGCCCGCCAGGCTGTGCGCCTTGGACAGGGTGCGGGTCACCAGCAGGTTCGGGTGCTCCGGTACCCAGGGGGCGACGCTCTGGCCCGCCAGGCCGATGAAGGCCTCATCGACCAGGAACAGGGTGTCCGGGTGGCGGCGCAACAGTCCAGGCAGGGGGGACATGTCGAAGGTGCCGCCGTTGGGGTTGTTCGGGTTGACGATCACCGCCAGGGTCGTGCCCGGTGGGATGACGAGGTCGGCGAGGTCGAAAGCGAAGCCCCGTTCGGGCGGGAGGCGCGTCTCCGTGTAGTGCCGGGCGATCTCGGGGAACAGCGCGTAGGTCGGCGTCAGCAGGTGCACCCGCTGGCCGAAGCGCTCGAACAGCTGGCGCAGGATCAGTTCCGAACCGGCATTGATGTGGATCAGCCGCTCCGGCACGCCCAATTGGCGGGACAGCAGGCTGCGCAGGGGGGCCGAATAGGGCTCGGTGTAGTAGTTGGAGTGCGGTACCTCGTCCTGCGCGGCCGCGATGGCCTCGTCGATCGGCGGCAGGGGGTTCTCGCACAGCAGCAGCTTGATGCCGTGGAAAGCCCCGCCGCCCTTTTCGCTTCTGGATGTCATGCCGTCTCCTGAATCGGGCGCATGGCTGACGAGGTTGTGCAGCCCTGATTCGAAAACTATAGCAGCCCGCCGGCGGGCGGCCAGTCCGCCTCAGGGCCGCGTACAGGGCAATCGCATGAACCTGTCTCATCGCGCTGAACGCCGATGCAGGAGCGATGCCCCCGCCGCGACAGGCGTATCGTGCGCAAGCGTCGGCCCGAGGGCGGGCCTCCTACAACCCAACAGAGCGAAGATGCCTCCCTTTGGATGCTGGATTTCGCCTTGTGCATCCCACTGCAACCAGGGCGGAGCGGCCAGGCAGGGCGGGCATGGGTGCGCTGCCGGCCTCAGCGCTGGAGCCGCTGGCCGTCGCTGGCACTGAACAGGTGGGGGAGGCCTGCCACATGCATCCTTACCGCCGTACCGGCGGCGATCTCCAGCCGGCCCGGCGCGCGCAGGGTGAGCAGGGTGTCGCTGCCCTGGAGGCGTGCGTGCAGCAGGGTCTCGTGACCGAGGAACTCGACCAGCTCAGCCTGCGTGTCCAGGCCGTCCTCGCCCGGTGCGGCCAGCCGGAGGTCCTCCGGACGGATGCCGAGGATGACGGGGCCGTCCGGCAGGGGCACCTCCTGGGCGGCGATGCATCGCGGCTGGGGGGATGCTGCCAAGATGATCCTTCCGCCCTCGATCCGGGCCGGCACCATGTTCATCGGCGGCTGGCCGATGAAGCCGGCGACGAAGGTGTTGGCCGGGTGCTCGTACAGCTCGCGTGGTGAGGCGACCTGCTGCAGGCGGCCCTGGTTGAACACGGCGACGCGCTGGCCGAGGGTCATCGCCTCGGTCTGGTCATGGGTGACGTAGAGCATGGTGGTGCCGAGGCGGCGCTGCAGCTCGGCGATTTCTGCGCGCACCTGCACGCGCAGCTTGGCGTCGAGGTTGGAAAGCGGCTCATCCAGCAGGAACACGGAGGCCTCGCGCACCAGCGCGCGGCCCATGGCGACCCGCTGGCGCTGGCCGCCGGAGAGCTGGGCGGGCTTGCGTTCGAGCAGCTCGCCAAGGTGCAGCATCTCGGCGGCCCAGGCGATGCGCCTGGCCTGCTCGGCCGCGGGCATGCGGCGCATCTTCAGCGGGAAGGCGAGGTTCTCGCGCACGCTCATGTGCGGATAGAGGGCGTAGTCCTGGAACACCATGGCCACGTCGCGCGCCTTGGGTTCGAGCTCGTTGACCCGCCGCCCCTGGATGCGCAACTCGCCGCTGCTGATCGTCTCCAGGCCCGCGAGCATGCGCAGCACGGTGGATTTGCCGCAGCCGGAGGGGCCGACCATGACCAGAAGTTCGCCGTCTGCCACGGCAAGATCGAGCCCGTCGATGACCGGGGCGGCAGCACCCGGGTAGAGCTTGCGGACCTTGTCGAACACCACGTCGGCCATGGGGATCGCTCCTATTGGAAGAAGTCTTCGGCCCCGAGCAGGGGGAGGACGCGGCGGGTGATGGGGTCGGCGGCGAAGTAGCGCTGGATCAGGTGGGGGCGCAGGTGGTTGGCGAGCCCCAGGAACATCATCCCCTGGTCGAGTGCCAGGTACTTGTAGGCCACGTCCCCGGTCATCGGGTTGACCGCATCGTAGAAGCCGAAGGGTCCGTAGATGGCATAGAGCTGGGCCATCTGGCGCAGGTTGTGGGCCGCCTCATCGGGGCGGACCATGGCGGCGAGGCCCGAGGCGTGCGGGGTGACGACCTCTTCCGCGTAGCCTTTCACCCCGAGGATGGCGATCCCGTATTCGCCATAGCCGCCGGCCGGGTTGGCGCTCGGCGACATCCCCCACACCGGCAGGCTGAGGACTTCCTGGGCGTAGCGGCGCTGGATGTCGACATGGGCGACTGCATTGCGACCGAGGCTGGCGGGGGCATGCGCCTGCCCGTCCAGGACGATGCCCGGCATCATCGCCTCGAACATGCTGCCGCCCCATGAGGGCAGGAAGCGGATGCCTTCCCAGGTGTAGTAGCCGCCGACGACCTGGTGGCCCTTCACCAGGCGCGAGGTGCGCTCGAGCGGGATCATGGTCTGCCAGGTCCAGTCGGCCGGGAAGGTGCGCGCCAGGCTGAACCAGTGGCTCTCGGGGACGTCGCCCTTGCCGATGGCAATCAGGCTGCCGAGGCGCGGCTCCGAGTACAGCAGGCCATAGACGTTTTTGGAGCGCTCATGGCGCTGCACGTGGTAGCCGTGCGTCATCTGCCCGACGGACGGGTCATAGAAGAAGGCGTAGTTCTCCCGCTCGAGCAGGCGGGTGATGCGCGGGTACAGGTCGGGCTCGGCCATGCGCGCGACCATCAGCCCGGCAGTCAGCCAGGAGGAGTCGACGAACGAGATGAAGTGGCTGGTGCGCTCGAGCGAGGTGGTGTCGTAGTAGTTGAAGAAGAAGCCCTGCCAGGTTTCCATCTTCTCCAGGGTGCCAACCACCTGCCGGAGGCGTGCCTCGGCAGCCTTCGGTGTGATGAAACCAAGGTCGCGGGCGGCCACCACCGACATCAGGTAGAGGCCGATGTTGGTAATGTTGGTGTAATCGCCGACCAGCGGCGGCCCGCCGCCTGGATGGACGGTGACCGTATCGAAGGGCAGGCCGCTCGGCTTATCGCGCAGACCGTCGAGCCCCCGCCATGTATCACGCGCCACGCGCATGAGGAGGGCCAGGTTGTCCGTCGGCAGGCTCTCGCGCCGCACCAGCGGCGGAGGCGGAAGCTCAATGGCGCGGGCGCGGATCGAGGCGCGCGCGGCCAGCTCGCCGCCACGCGCCATTTCCCAGGCCTTCTTGCCTGGGGCGACCGCACGGTCCTCCTGCGGTCCGACATGCTGGCCCGTGCGGACCAGGCTCACATCGTCGAGGAAAAAAACGCCCTTGCGATCACCGACCAGTTCCGGATCAAGCTGCAGGAAGAGCAGGCTGGGGGGCGTGCCCTCGGTGACGCCACTGAGGGCATTGAGCGGAATCAGCAGTTGGCGCCACTCATCATTCACCCCGACGACCATAAAGCCCTGTCCCACCTGGCTGGCGGGGGGGGTGTCCTTCGTCAGGAAGCGCACACGCATCTGCAGTGGGGTGCCCTGCTTACGGCTGCCGCGTACCCACAGGCTGAGGTGGTCATAGGCGGCAACATCCCCCTCGGGCAGGCGCAGCAGCAGGCCCTGGGGGGCGGCCGTCGGGGCCGTGAGGTCATAGCGCACGCGCAGGGCGAGGCCATGCTTGCCACGGCGCGGGGAGGCGGTGAGGTCGGCCTTCGGTGGGGCTTGGTGGGCGGAGGGGCCGGGCCACGGGATGACGCGGTTGACCAGCGGTTTTCCGTCATTGAAGTCCGCCAGCATGGCATGGGGCAGCTCGGCCGCCCGCGCGGGATTGAGGGTCAGGCAGAGCAGGATCAGGACGGTGTGCAGAAGCCGGTGAAGAGGGCGGCTCCCTCTTGTGGCCAGCATGAGGCGACCGGAGACATCGCGGCGACACGCCGCTCCCACAAGGGCCGAGGTTGGCTGTGGGAGCCGCGTGCCGCGGCGAGGGGGCGCCTGTTCCAAGCGGAGTTCAGCCACCGAGGACCGAGATGTCCGCGACGCGTAGGAACAGCGCACGCAGGCGGTTGAGCAGGGCCAGGCGGTTGGCACGCAAGGCTGCATCCTCGGCCATCACCATCACCCCATCGAAGAAGGCATCCACCGCCTCGCGCAGGTGGGCCAGGCGTCCCAGGGCGGCGGTGTAGTCGCCCGCGGCGAACAGCGGGGCGAGTTCGGCCTCGATGACCTCCACGTGGCCGGCCAGCGCGCGTTCGGCGGGGTCCTGGAGCAGGGCCGTATCGATCCGGCTGGGCAGTTCGCCCTCCACCTTCTTGAGGATGTTGGCGATGCGCTTGTTGGCCGCGGAGAGGCTCTCGGCCTGCGGCAGGGCGAGGAAGTCGTTGACCGCCTGCATGCGGCGCTCGAAGTCGAGCGGGCGCAGCGGGCGGGTGGCGAGCACGGCCTCGAACACATCAATGCGGATACCGCGATCCAGCGCGTAGGCACGCATGCGTTCGAGCATGAAGTCGAACACGGTCTCGACCACGGCCTTCGCATCGACCTTCTCCTGCACGCCGTCGGCGGCGAAGGTGAGCAGGGCGTGCAGGTCGAGGTCGAGCCCGCGCTCGATCAGGATGCGCAGCACGCCGAGGGCGGCCCGGCGCAGGGCGAAGGGGTCCTTGGCCCCGGTGGGCCCCTGACCAATGGCGAAGATGCCCACCAGGGTGTCCAGGCGTTCGGCCAGCGCCAGGGCCTGGCCGACGCGCGTTTCCGGCAGGGCATCCCCTGCCCGGCGCGGCATATAGACCTCGTCCAGCGCCTGGGCGACTTCGGCATGCTCGCCGTCGTGCCGCGCAAGGTAGCGGCCCATGATGCCCTGCAGCTCGGGGAACTCGCCGACCATGCCGGTCATGAGGTCGCACTTGGCAAGCAGGGCGGCGCGCGCGGCGCGTTCCATGTCGGCGCCCATCAGCCCGGCGATGTGACGGGCCAGGCGCACGACGCGCTCGGTCTTGTCGTGCAGCGTGCCGAGCCGCTGCTGGAACACCACGGTCTTGAGGCTTTCGAGGTGGGACGCGAGGGGCTGTTTGCGGTCCTCGTTCCAGAAGAACTCAGCATCGGAGAAGCGGGGGCGGATCACCCGCTCGTTGCCCAGGCGCACGGCGGCGGGGTCGCGGCTGTCGATATTGGCCACGGTGATGAAGTGCGGCAAGAGCTCGCCGGCCTCATCCAGCACCGGGAAGTAGCGCTGGTTGCCCTGCATGGTGGAGATCAGGGCCTCCTTGGGCACCTCGAGGAAGCGCGGCTCGAAGTTGCCGGTCACCACCCGCGGCCATTCGGTCAGCGCGGTCACCTCATCGAGCAGGTCCTCATCCAGCACCGCGCGGCCGCCCAGCTCACAGGCGGCAGCCTCGACCTGGGCCTTGATCATGGCCCGGCGGGCAGCGAAGTCGACGATCACATGCCCCGTGCCCTCCAGCAGCGCGGCGTAGTCGCCGGGCGCGGGGACGGGCAGTGGGGCGGGGTGATGGAAGCGGTGGCCGCGGGTCGTATGGCCGGTGCGCACCCCCAGGATCTCGGCATCGATCACATCCCTGCCGAACAGCAGCACGATCCAGTGCACCGGGCGCACGAAGGCGGCCTCGCCCGCACCCCAGCGCATGCGCTTCGGAATGGGGAGCTCATCCAGCGCGGCGCGCAGCATGTCCGGGATCAGGGTCTGGGCCGGCTGGCCGGGCTGCTTGGCGCGATAGACCATCCATGCGCCCTTGTCGGTGACGAGCTCCTCGAGCTGATCCACGCTCACCCCGCAGGAGCGGGCAAAGCCTTCCAGCGCCTTGCTCGGGCGCCCTTCACCGTCGAAGGCCGCATTCACCGCCGGGCCGCGACGCTCGATCTCGCGCTCCGGTTGCTGCTCGGCCACCCCCTGCACCAGCACCGCCAGCCGCCGCGGGGCGGCGTAGACGGTGTGGCCCTTGGGCGCGAGGCCCGCGTCGTGCAGGCGGCGGACCATGCCATCGGCCAGGGCTGCAGCGAGGGTGGTGAGGGCCTTGGGCGGCAGCTCCTCGGTGCCGATCTCGATCAAAAGGTCACGGGTGCTCATTGGGCGACCTCCTGGCTGCGTGCCACCATCGGGAAGCCGAGGCGCTCGCGCGAGGCGTAATAGGCCTCGGCCACGCTGCGGGCGAGCTCGCGCACGCGCAGGATGTACCGCTGGCGCTCGGTCACGGAGATGGCGCGGCGCGCATCCAACAGGTTGAAGGTGTGGGAGGCCTTGAGCACCTGCTCATAGGCCGGCAGCGGCAGGTTCAGCTCCATCAGGCGCTTGGCCTCTTTCTCGCATTGGTCGAACAGGCCGAACAGGAACGCTACGTCGGCCTGCTGGAAGTTGTAGGTGGATTGCTCCACCTCGTTCTGGTGGTAGACATCCCCGTAGGTGATCCTGCCGTTCGGGGTCTTGGCCCAGACCAGGTCGTAAACGCTCTCCACCCCCTGCAGGTACATCGCCAGACGCTCCAGCCCGTAGGTGATCTCACCGGTCACCGGGCGGCAGTCGAGGCCGCCGACCTGCTGGAAGTAGGTGAACTGGGTGACTTCCATGCCATTGAGCCACACCTCCCAGCCCAGGCCCCAGGCGCCCAGGGTGGGGGACTCCCAGTTGTCCTCGACGAAGCGGATGTCGTGGGTTAAGGGGTCGAAGCCCAGCATGCGCAAAGAGCCCAGGTAGAGCTCCTGGATCTCAAGCGGAGAGGGTTTGAGCACCACCTGGAACTGGTAGTAGTGCTGCAGGCGGTTGGGGTTCTCGCCGTAGCGGCCGTCGGTTGGGCGGCGTGAGGGCTGGACGTAGGCGGCGTTCCACGGCTCGGGGCCGATGGCGCGCAGGAAGGTGGCGGGGTGGAAGGTGCCGGCGCCGACCTCCATGTCCAAGGGCTGGAGGATGGCGCAGCCCTGCCGGGCCCAGTAGTCCTGCAGGGCGAGGATCAGGCCCTGGAACGTGGAGAGATCGTAAGCGGATGACATGATGGACCGGGTCATTGGATATGTGGCCCAAAGTATACGTGGGAGGGGGAGGCGCGGGGAAACCCTTCGAACAGACTGTGTTTGGCAACACGAAGCAGCGTGTCCAGGCGCAGGATGATTAATTCAGTGAATGCTTATATGCCTGTTTCCATGGCCTGTGCTTGAAAATTCCTGGCTTGGCCGAGGTCGTGCATGGGCTTCGACCCCATGTGGATCCGGTGGGAATGATTTTTCTCATTGTGAATCAATGGGTTGCGTGCTTGGCATGGTTTGTGTATCTAGGTGGTTTGGTCCTGACGGAATGGGTCGGATCAGAAAATCGACAACTTGGAGGAGATCAAAACCATGCCTGAGCACCTGGGGCTTTATCCCCATTGGTATGTGCCAGCGATCGGCTCCGCCTGGGTGATGGGCATCATCGGCACGATCCATGTGCTGGCGTCCCACACCTCGGTCGGGGCATCCTGGCTGTTCGCCTTGCTCGAAACCAAGGCGGTGCGAGAGAACAAGCCGGAGCTGATGGAGTACATCAAAAAGTACGGCATGTTCCTGCTCGTGTTTTCCTACATCATCGGCTCCATCACCGGTCCGGGTATTTGGTACTCGGTGACGGTAGCCAGCCCACGCGGGATCAGTGGCCTGATCCACAACTTTGTGTGGGTGTGGGCCACGGAGTGGGTGTTCTTCTTTGTCGAGGTCATCGGCGTTTACGCCCTCGTGTACCTGCTCGGCAAGATCGACCCGAGGACGCATCTGAAGCTGACCTGGTCCTTTGCCGTTGCGTCCTGGGCGACGATGATCCTGATCGTGCCCATCCTCAGCTTCATGATGTGGCCGGGGAACGAGCGCTGGTACGAAACCGGTTCAACCTTCGACGCAGCCTTCAACCTGAACTACTTCGCCCACCTCGGTGTGCGCACGGCCTTCATGTTCGCCATCGCCGGGGCGGTCGGCGGGATCCTCGCGGCCACGATGAAGAACCGTGAGGTGCGTATCGAAATCACTCGCTTCCTGTCGAAAATGGGGCTGGCCGGGTTGTTCCTGGGGGTGGTGATGTGGCTGTGGTACCTGCAGACCCTCCCGGAGAACGCACGCATCGTCATGGAAACCCAGATGGCGCCGAAATACGGGCCGTTCCTGGCTGCCGTGCTGCTCGGCACCTTGCTGTATTTCCTGTGGACGGCTTGGAAGCCACTCCAACTGCGTCAGGGGGTGGCGGTCGCCATGACGGTCGTGATCGCCCTGTTCGGCTTGTGGCCTGAGGAGCGCTCGCGCGAGTCCCTGCGCAAACCCTACGTGGCCGGGCAGTACATCTATTCCAACCAGCTCTTTGCGCGTGATGTGCCGGGCAAAGGTGTCACCTCCGACCTCCCGATGATCGAGGCGAAAGGGGTGCTTCAAACCCATATGTTCGTGCCGGCCGATCTGCGCACGGTCACTCCTGAGAACAAGGTCC
This sequence comes from Thiofaba sp. EF100, assembly GCF_039822285.1. Lineage (NCBI taxonomy): Bacteria > Pseudomonadati > Pseudomonadota > Gammaproteobacteria > Chromatiales > Halothiobacillaceae > Thiofaba > Thiofaba sp. EF100. Next base: position 335,289 of record NZ_JBAJEY010000002.1, read on the forward strand.
GTGCAGGCGAGTTCCTCACCAAGACTCTCTGCACCAACTGCCACAGCATCGAGCCCGATGCCAAGCTGCGCGCCCTGCCTGCCCGCTTCGGCTTCTCGGACGATCCGGTTATGGTCAAGGCCTATCTTGATGGTGCGCTGTACCACGGTACGGTGCCCTACATGCCGCGTCTGCCGCTGCCCGAGGCCGAACGTGAGGCCATGGCGGCCTACATCGCCTCGCTCTCCAAAGGGGCCGCGCCCATGCTCGCCGCCCATGACGCCCTGCAACAAGGAGCACACTGATGGATGCCGCTACGACCGCAGCCATGCTGCACGCACTGCGCGATCCGACGGGCGTGCCGTCGCATCCGCTGATCTTCCAGGTGCTGATGGTATTCACCTGGATTCCGCACATCCTGTTTGTCAACCTCACTCTGGGCTCCGCGCTGATGGCCTTGTACGCCTTCATGCGCCGCAATGAGCCCCACTGGCAGCGTCTGTCCGAGGCCATGACCAAGGTTGCCAAGGTAGGCGTCTCCCTGCTGGTGGTGCTGGGCGTTGCACCCTTGCTGTTTACTCAGACCATCTACGACCCGCAGTGGTACGCCTCCAATGTCCTGTCGGCCGCCTGGGTGATTGGCTTTATCTTCACCCTGACTGTGGGGTACCTCGCCTGGTTCACCTTCTACTTCAAGAACCACGGTGAACATGCCCCCGCCTGGGCGGGGTGGCTGGGGGCCTTCGGCCTGGCCATGTTCCTGCTGGATGGTTTCATCATGCATGTCCTCTCCTACCAGGGGTTGCTGCCCGACCAGTGGTTCAACTGGTACGTGCCGCACGGACAGGTCGACATGTCGGGTACGGTGATCCACGCCTGGCAGGCGCCGCGTTTCGGCTTCTACCTGGCCATGAGCGCGACCCTGTTCGGCATTTTCCTGATGGCCTACGCAGACTACTTCCGTTCCCGCCCGGATCGTCCGGCCGACTACCTGGCCTTCGCCCGCCGCATGGGGGCACGTATTGCCGTCGTCGGCGCGGGGGCGCAGCTTGTCCTGCTGCTCTGGTGGCTGCTGGATGTGCCATCCCATCTCGGCATGTGGGCTCATCCGATGAGCTGGGCCCTGATGGCCTTCATCGCGGTCTTGGCTGCGGCCGTGTGGCTGGCGCGCACCGGTGAGCCCGGGGCGGGCTACCGGTTGATGGCCATGGGGGTGGGGATGGCGGCGTTGGTGGCCATCTTCCGCGAGGCGCTGCGCATGGCCTATCTCCAGCCCTTCGCCTACAGCGCCATTGAGTACAAGGTGCTGTGGGATGTGCCCCCCTTCGTCATGTTCTTGCTCACCCTCGTCGGTGTGGGGGGGCTGATGGGGGGCTTCATCATCACTGCGGCTTACAAGTCCGGGCGGGTGCAGGGCATGTACGAGGCGGATGCAACCCTGCGGCGTCTGGCCGTCGGGTCACTGACATCCACCATCGTCTGGGTTGCCGCCTTCATTGGCACGGGCATCTGGATCTGGCTGCGCAATCACTGAAAACCACACGAGGATCCCATAATGAAACGATGGATCATCATCTCCACCATGCTGATGGTGCCTGCTATGCATACGCTGGCCGCTGATGTAGCGGCAGGGGAAAAGAAGGCTGCGGTATGTTTTGCCTGTCACGGCAAGGACGGACATGCTTCGATGAAGAACTATCCCAATCTTGCAGGACAGAACCGTGAATATCTCGTCATCGCCTTGAGGGGCTATCGTGACGGCACGCGCACCGATCCGGTCATGGTGCCCATGGCCAAGGCGCTTACGGATACGGACATGGAGAACATTGCGGCTTATTTTGCGCGCTTTAAGTGACCATCGCGCACTTTCTGATGTGGAAGCCCAGCCTAGTGCTGGGCTTCTTTCTTTCAGCTTCCGCCCTGCCAGAATGTTGAAAAAGGGCTTCCTGCCCTTTTTCAACTCGCCTCGTCGCAGCACATGTCCGCGACGGGGTCCGAAGATCAATCACTTAGCGTGATTGATCTTCGCGCAAGCCTTCCATGGCTTGCTAGCGGCGGCGGGCAAAGAAACACAAATCGGTTGTTTGTACCCGTGCACGATGGTGATTGGCGGTAACATCGGCATATATCCGAAGTGAGGCGCTCCTATGGATTTTGAAATCGACCACCGCAGCACCCGGCGCGAGTTCCTGCACGGCGAGCTGCACCGCCGCGATTTGTTGCCCGAGCCGCACGCCATGCTGGCGTGTTGGCTGAAGGATGCCGAGGCGGCTGGCAATTTCGATCCCACCGCCATGGCCCTCGCCACGGCTACACCGGACGGCCGGCCATCGTTGCGCTGGGTCTTGCTCAAGCACTTTGATGCCCGCGGGCTGTGCTTCTACACCGACCGGCGCAGCCGGAAGGGCGGGGAGCTTGCCGCCAACCCGCGGGCCTCGGTTGCCTTCTACTGGCCGGAGAACGACCGCCAGGTGCGGGTCGAAGGAAGGGTCGAGCTGCTGGGCGACGAGGCGGACGAGGCCTACTTCAATCAGCGCCCGCCCGGCAGCCGTCTCGCTGCTGCCGCCTCGCACCAGAGCCAGCCGATCGAGAGTCGCGCTGTGCTGGAGGCGCGCATTGAGGCGCTGAAGCGGGAATACCCTGCGGGCGATGTGCCGCGCAACCCCGACTGGGGGGGCTTCCGTCTGGTGCCGGAGGTGTACGAATTCTGGCAGGGGCGGGAGAGCCGCCTGCATGACCGCTTCACCTACACCCGTACTGCGGATGGCTGGGCCATCCAGCGCCTGATGCCGTGAGCATGGTCATCCCGGAGTGGCTCATGAACCCCGACCGCATCCAGCTCGAACCCTCATGGAAGGCTGCCCTGGCGGACGAGTTCGCGCAGGATTACATGACCGACCTGCGCGCCTTCCTGCTCGCCGAGCTGAAGGCTGGCAAGCGCATTCACCCGAATCCGGACGAGTGGTTCAATGCCTTCAACCACACCCCCTTGGATAAGGTGCGCGTGGTGATCCTCGGGCAGGATCCCTACCCCACGCCGGGGCATGCGCATGGCCTGTGCTTCTCGGTCCGGCCTGAGGTCCGGCCGCTGCCCAAGTCGCTGCAAAACATTTTCAAGGAGCTGGAGGATGACCTGGGGATTCGCAATACCTGTGGCAGTCTGATTCCCTGGGCTGACCAGGGTGTGCTGTTGCTCAATGCCGTGCTCACGGTGGAGAGCGGCAGGTCCGCGAGCCATCACGGCAAGGGCTGGGAGCGCTTCACCGACCGTGCCGTGCAGGTGCTCAACGGCCAGGAGCGGCCGCTGGCTTTCGTCCTCTGGGGGCGCCCAGCGCAGCAGAAGGGGGCGCACATCGACCGCTCGCGCCATCGGGTGCTCGAGGCCCCGCACCCCTCGCCCCTGTCCGTTCATCGCGGCTTCTTCGGCAGTCGGCCTTTTTCCAAGATCAACGCCTTCCTTGAGGGGCAGGGGCAAGCGCCGATTGACTGGCGGACTTGAGCATTCGCCCGTATGAGCACCCACTAAAATTCTGTTGCAACCAAGATTTACCTAGGTATATTTCGCATGTCGTCATCACCCGAACAACATATCGCCTCCCTGGCCGAGGCCTTCGCTGCGCCGCTGGTGCTGCAGCTCGGCGGCGGTGAGGTCTCCGCCCGTCGTCTGGCGCTGCTTTCCGCGGTGGCCGAGGCCGGTTCGATCAGCGGTGCGGCGCGCAAGGTCGGCATGACCTACAAGGCCGCCTGGGATGCGATCGAGGCGATGAACAACCTCGCCGGACAGCCACTGGTGCAGAGCCAGCACGGTGGCAAGCACGGTGGAGGGGCGCGCCTGACGCCCTTGGGCGAGCGCATCCTGGCGACCCAGCGGCGTCTCGAGCGCGCCCTTGGGGCGGTGCTCGAACAGTTCCGGGGGGAGGACGGCGGACTGGAAACCATGGGCGAGAGCCTGTCGATGCTAAGGAGCCTGTACATGAAGACCAGCGCACGCAACGCACTGCGTGGCACCGTCGAGGAGGTCCGCCACGGGGCAGTGAACAGCGAGGTCACGCTCCGTCTGCAGGGCGAGGATTGCCTGCATGTCATTGTCACCAAGGAATCGGCGCAAGCCCTGGGGCTTGGGCCTGGCAAGGCGGCTACCGCCATCATCAAGGCGTCCTGGGTGATCCTGGCGGCGGCCGATGAGGGGGTGCGCGTCTCCGCCCGTAACCGCCTCTGCGGCACCGTCAAACGGGTGCAGGAGGGCGCGGTGAATGCGGAGGTGGTGTTGGAGCTGCCGGGGGGGAACACGCTGGCCGCCATCATCACCGAGGCCAGTCTCGAGGATCTCGGTTTCAAGGTCGGCGATCGTGCCTGTGCCCTGATCAAGGCCAGCCACATCATCCTGGCCGTGGACGATTAACCCTTCAAAACGAGTTCAAAACCATGCGTATGCTCAAAACCCTGGCCCTGGTTGCAGGGCTTGGTCTCTCCTCCCTTGCCATGGCCGACGAGGCCAAGATCGCCGCCGCCGCCGACCTCAAATTCGCCTTCGATGAGCTGAAGGTGCTGTTTGAGAAAAAACATCCCGAGCACAAGCTCGAGATGATCATGGGCAGCTCAGGCAAGTTCAAACACCAGATCGAAAACGGCGCACCGTTTGACGTCTATTTCTCGGCGGATGTCGAATTCCCGAAGGCCCTGGTGGAGAGCGGCCATGCCGTGGCCCCCGTCACGACCTACGCCTTCGGCCGCGTGGTGCTGTGGAGCGCGAAGCATGACGCCACCAAGTTGACCCTGGAGGATCTGCCCAAGGATACCTTCCGCAAGGTCGCCATCGCGGCCCCGGATCACGCACCCTATGGTCTGCGCGCCAAGGAGGCCCTGCAGCATGCCAAGGTTTGGGACAAGGTCGAGGGCAAGATGGTGTACGGCGAGAACATCGCCCATACCGCCCAGCTGATCGAAACCCAGGCGGCGGACATCGGCATCATTGCCCTCTCGCTTGCGGTCAACGACAAGCTCAAGAGCAAGGGGGGGTATTACCTCATCCCGGATAACTTCCACGAGCCGCTGGAGCAGGCCTACGCCGTGACCAAGCACGGCGAGAACAACAAGGCCGCGCACGCCTTCGCCGAGTTCATGCGCACCGAGGATGCACGCAAGGTCATGCGCCATTACGGCTTCCTGCTGCCGGGCGAGAAGGTGGAGTAAGTCATGCTGGGACTGACCCCGGGTGAATGGCAGGCGATCGGGCTGACGGCCAAGCTCGCCGGCCTGACGACGGTCATCCTCCTGCTGCTGTCCGCCCCCCTGGCGTGGTGGATGGCGCATACGCAGAGCCGGATGGGCAATGTGGTGGCGGCCCTGGTGTCGCTGCCCTTGGTGTTGCCGCCCACGGTGATCGGCTTCTACCTGCTCATCGTCCTCGGCCCGCAAGGCTTCGTGGGCGGCTCGCTGGAGAAGCTCGGGCTGCATCATCTGGCCTTCAGTTTCTGGGGCATCCTGATCGGTTCGGTCATCTACTCCCTGCCCTTCGCGGTGCAGCCCCTGCGCGACGCCTTTGCCGCCATTGGCAGCCGCTATCTGGATGCAGCCTCCACTCTTCGCGCCTCCGCGCTGGATCGGTTCTTCACCGTGGTGATGCCTCTGGCGCGCAGCGGCATCCTCACCGCCGTAGTCATCACCTTCGCCCATACCGTGGGGGAGTTCGGCGTGATTGCCATGCTCGGCGGCAGCATCGCCGGGGAGACCCGGGTGGTGTCGATCGCCATCTATGACCATACGCAGGCGATGGAATATGAGCAGGCGCACCGCTTGTCCGCCATCCTGCTCGGCTTTTCCTTCCTGACCCTGTTCTTGTTCTATGCCATCAATCAGCGGGTCTTAAGCCCGCTCAAGCCAAACTGATCACGCCATGCTCAAGGGAAACCTCACGCTCCGGCAGGGCAGCTTCTTGCTCGAATCGGGCCCGTTCGAGATCGAAACAGCGGGCATCACCGCGCTGTTCGGGCGCTCAGGCTCGGGCAAGAGCACGCTGTTGCGTGCCATCACCGGGCTTGATCGGCACACGCGCGGCACGCTTTCATTCAACGGTGAGCGTTGGCAGGATGGTGCGTGGCAGTTGCCCACGCCCAAGCGCGACATCGGCTTTGTGTTCCAGGACGCCGCGCTGTTTCCGCACCTGACGGTGCGCGGCAATCTCGAATACGCCCTCAAGCGAGTGCCCAAATCGCCCTTCTCCCTTGAGGGGAGAGGGGCAGGGGGAGAGGGTGAGAAACGTCCGCTCCTGACCTCCTTGCACGAGGTGGCCGAGCGGGTGGGGATTGCCCACAAGCTTGATCAGTCGGTCACCACCCTCTCGGGGGGGGAGCGCCAGCGGGTGGCCATCGCCCGCGCCCTGCTCGCCAAGCCGCGCCTGATGTGCATGGACGAACCTCTCTCCGCCCTCGACTGGCGCGCCAAGGCCGAGCTGTTGCCACTGATCGATGAGCTTGCGCATGAGACCGGCATCCCCGTGCTCTTCATCACCCATGCCCCCATCGAGGTGGAGCGGTTGGCTTCACGGGTGGTGTTCATGGCCCAGGGGCACATCGAGCGTATCGAAACCCTCCGCGAGGCGCTCGCCCGCCCCGATTCGCCGCTGTTCGACGAGGAAGGGCCGGTCTCCGTGCTGGAAGGATGCATGGGCGAGGTCAATCAGGATGGCCTGACCCCCTTTGGTCATGAGCATTGGCATGTCTTTCTGGCCGACCCTGCGGCACGGCATAGCTCGGCCACCCGCCTGCGCATCCTGGCGCGGGATGTCTCCCTGGCACTCGAGGATCCGCAAGGTCTGAGCATCCTCAACCATCTGCCGATGACCATCGAACGGGTGGATGAGGCTCATGATGGCCGTGTCACCGTCGCAGGGCGCCTGCGCGATGGGCAGATGCTCTTGGCGGAGATCACCGCGGTGTCCGCGCGCCGCATGAAGCTGACCGTCGGGCAGCCCGTGTATGCCTTGATCAAGTCCGTGGCGTTGATGGAGTGAGCGCGCAACGCCATGGCCTTGGACTGGCCTCGGGTGGGCTGATCGGCGCGCTCGGTGGCTTGGTCGGGCTCGGTGGAGCCGAGTTCCGTCTCCCTCTGCTCAAGGGCATGTTCCGCCTGGCGACCCTGGAGGCGGTCATCTTCAACAAGGCGATGAGCCTCCTGGTGGTGGCCACCGCCTTGCTGGCGCGCTCAGGAAGCATTCCGTGGGCCGAGGTGGGGGGGCATGGCACGATCATCCTCAACCTGCTCGCGGGCAGCCTGTTTGGCGCCTGGTTCGCGGCAGGGCGTGCCATCCGCCTGCCCGAGAAGGTGCTCAATACCATCATCATGCTGCTGCTGGTGGGGCTGGCGATCCTGCTGATCGTTGAGCACCTCCATCCGCTGACCCCCGTGGGGCAGGCGTTGCTGACCAACCCCTGGGCGCAGGCGGCGCTGGGCGTGGGGGCGGGCTTCTTCATTGGCGTGGTTGCGGCCTTGCTCGGGGTGGCAGGGGGCGAGTTATTGATCCCCACCATCGTCCTGCTGTGGGGTGTGGATATCAAACTCGCAGGCAGTCTGAGTCTTGCCGTAAGTTTGCCGACCATGATCGTCGGCTTCATGCGCTACCGCGAGGCCGCGGCGTTTGGGGTCCTCGGTCGCGAGCGGGGGCTGTTTTTGTTCATGGCCTTGGGCTCCATGCTCGGAGCCACGCTCGGCGGATGGTCGCTGGGCTGGGTGCCCACGGACTGGCTCGTGCTGGGGCTGGCGGTGATTTTGCTGGTGTCGGCGGTCAAGGTGTTCAAGCACTGATCCCAGCCAGATGGCGGGATGTCCTGGAGGATAGGCTCGCTTGGCTGAAAGCGCCGCATCCCACGGATGCGGCACGGATTGGCATGAGGGCGCTGACCAACCTTACTTGGTGGTGACGGGGGGATTGTTGACCGGTGAATCCGGGTCGAGCAGGAAGGCCACCACGTCGGCCACTTGCTCCGGGGTGATCAGGTGTTTCGGCCCGCCGTAGCGTGGCATCAGTGAGCAGGGGTTGGTGGCCTTGCTGTTGTAGACCTTGTCATAGGTGTATTTCACCATGGCGTCGGTCTTCGGGCGGAGCTTGCCGTAGTTGGTCAAAGGCGGTCCCATGTTGCCGGCCTGCGGGAAGTTCGGGTCGATGGCGTGGCAGGCATAGCAGTTGGCGCCGTTGGGGTGCTTGGGGTTGTCGGCGTCGGCGAAGCCGGGGTAGCCGATGCGTCCGCCGTGAGCGTCCTCCACCACGATCTTCCCTTTCTTCCAGTCGCCGTAGAGTTTGCCGTCCTTGGGGTAAACGATGGTCTTCTGTTCGCGCTCAAGAATGGCCTTGGTTTGCTCGGCACTGGGGCGGTTCTTGGTGGCGTTGCAGACCTCCAGGGTTTCGTCCCGCAAGCGGTCGAACTCCTTCGGGTCATTGAGGTAGAAACTGCGTTTGGCGGCCTCGAGGAATTCCTTTTCGCTGATCTTGTCACCCCAGTCGGGCGTGGGGTCGGCGTGGGCCGTGCCAGCCATGGCCAGCGCAAGGGCAAGGGTCAGGTAGTGTTTCTTGTTCATGCGTGTCTCCATGCGTGACGTGTTCGATCAGGCGCGGGGCTTGATGCCCGGAACCTGGATCTTCTCCTCGCTCTGGCTGGCGAAGTTGAGCATGTAGAGGGTCAGGGCGGCGTCGATCTCCGAGCCGGTCTTCAGCCACGGCAGGCGCATGGCCAGCACGCAGCGCTCGTTGCGCCACCACTGGCCGCGCACGTTGGAGTCCTTGAGCACGTAGGCCGGGAAGGCGGTCATCACCTTGCCGGCCGTCTTGATGTCGGTCATGTCAGGCAGGTCGACGCCACGCAGCTGCTTCCCTTGGGTGTTGGCATGACAGTCGGCGCACGCGAGGTCCATGGCCCCTTGCCGGCGCCAGAACATCTTCTTGCCGAGCTCCAGGGCGTGCTGTTCCTGGGCGTTGCGCGGCTTGACGTCAAACTTCATGCCATTTGACTGCGCGGCGATGTAGGTGGCGATCTTGGTCAAATCGTCCGGCCGGCTGTCCTCCTCGGCCGCATTGAGGTAGGTCATCTTCACCGCTTCCTCGGGCTTGATGCCTTGCAGCTTTTCCATGCAGGTCAAAATGCGTCCCTCAAGCGTTTCGACTTTGTTGGTGTCTTTGAAATAGCGCGGAAGTTGGGCGTAGGCACCCTTCAATACGCCGGGCCCCAGGCCAAAGTCGCATTGCTCCAGACTGGCCTTCTTGGGGCCGCGCTTTTCGAAAAACAGCTTTTTGCCGTCATCGATCCAGAATTCGCCGGGGTTGTCACCCGCCAGTGCGTCTCGGTAGGCCGCGAATTTGTCGTCGCTGGCCAAGACCTGGGTTGCGGCGAGCGCACCGGCGAACAGCGAGATGCCAAGGGCCAGGCGCTTGGTTGTTGTTTTCATGAGGCTCCTCCTGGGGGAACTTAGAAAGCCTTTTGCTCGGCTTCGACGTAGGCGATGCTGGTGAACTTGCCGATGCTCTCGTTGAAGCCGACCGTATCGTTGGCGTACTTCTTCACATGCGGATCGGCGAGCACCATGGCCTTGGCCTCTTCGATGTCCTTGCCGCTTTGCACCGCCTTGAGGGCGTTTTCATAGATCCCTCCGAGCAGTTCACGGTTTTTGACCAGCAGGTTGCGGTCGGGCTTGCCGTGGGCGGGCACCCAGAGGCTGCCGACGGCGTTCTTCTCCAAGCCGTCATAGACCTTGAAGGTGCCGGTGAAGGAGCCGTCCTCCATATTGGCGATGCGCTTGTCCATGGCGACATCGCCCACGTGAACGGTCTTGTCGCCGACGATTTCGACCATGATGTCCACCGGGGTGTGGGCCTGGCCGTAGTGGTGAACACGCAAGGTCACGCCGCCAAAGTTGAGTTCCTGGCCATGCTGGACGGGGTGGTCCGGTGGGGTGATGCGGGTGCCTTCGATCATGCCTTCGGTGGCGCCCATCATCTGCTGGAGCCATTGCGGTCCCGTGGCGGTCTTGATCGATGCGATGCAGTTCGGGTGGGCGTAGATCGGGGCCTCTGGGAAGGCCGTCTTGAAGGCGTCGTTGCCCAGCCAGTGGTCGCCGTGGAAATGGGTGTTGAAGACGGCGAGCACGGGCTTGTCGGTCATCTTACGGATGGCGCGGATGGCCATTTCGCCGATCTGTACCGAGGTGCCGCTGTCGATCACCACCACGCCCTTGGGGGTCATGACGAAGCTGACGTTGGCGAAAAAGCCCTGGTTTTCCTTGTTGGGGAAACCGCCCCGGGCATAGAGCACGTAGAGGTGCTCGCTCACCTGGACGGGCTTCTGGTCAGGGACGGCGGGGCCACGATCGGCGGCCAGGGCCGAGAGCGGGGTCAAGGCAGGCAGGACGGCGGCGCCTGCCGCGAGGCCGAACAGGCGACGCATGAGGTCGCGGCGGACGGCATCCACCAGTTCCTGTTGGCGAAGGTCATCGTTCATCGACAAATCTCCGTGTGGCTCGAAAAAAAGGCTGCCGTGCAGGCGGCAGCCCAAGATCCCCGGATGCAGTATCCGGGGTGGAGGACCACGCCTGGCGAGGTGCTGTGCGACACATCGCCGGGCGTTTTCGCAGGTCAGGACGACCTGATGCGGGGGGCAGGAGCGGAAGCCTCCCGCATTCCGTCCGGAGACGCGTCCCCGGACGACCGAAAAGGGCATGTCCCTATGCGTTGTTTAACGCCCTGGCCTCATGCCTCAGGCGTCCCTTGGTGGTTGGGTGGGAAGGGAGATAGCAAACGCCGTGCCCGTTATGTTTTTCGGGATATAACGATGGTGGTTGGTTTTTTATGTTTTTGAATATTCTGAATTTTTGTGGGGAAGGTCTCGCCGGCGGAAGGGCTCAGGTAGCCGTCTGAACGCGATGCCTTATTGCAAAATGCAAGGGTGCTTGCGAAATGCAAGGAGGTGGGGGATCAGGTTTCGCGGGCGCTCTTCAGCTTGCGCCAGAGGGTTGAAGGGTCGATGCCGAGGCGTTCGGCAGCGAGGGTGCGGTTGCCGTTGCAGGCGGCGAGGGTTTTGCGGATCCACGCGCGTTCCACGTCGTGCAACGTCGCGGAGGAGGGCAACTCGATGGCGGTGGAGGTGTCGGCGCGGCGCTGCAGCGGGGGGTGAATGATCTCCGCCGGCAGGTCGCACAGTTCGATGCGTTCGCCGCGCGCCAGCACCAGCGCCCGCTGGATGATGTTTTCCAGTTCGCGTACGTTGCCGGGCCAGGGGTAGCGCTGCAGGGCTTCGAGCACGCCCGGTCCGCAGGCATGCACCTCCTTGCCGAGCGCAGGGGCCAGCCGGGTGAGGATGTGGGCGCCCAGCGCGGGGATGTCCTCCACCCGCTCGCGCAGCGGGGGCACATCGATGGGAAAGACATTCAGGCGGTAGAACAGGTCCTCCCGGAACGTACCGGCCTCGACCAGCGGTCTGAGGGGCTGGTTGCTGGCCGTGACGAGGCGCACGTCCACCTCGATGTCGCTCACGCCGCCCACGCGCATGAAGCGTTTTTCCTGGATGAAATGCAAGAGCCGCACCTGGACCTCGGGGGGCGCGCTGTTGATCTCGTCGAGAAAGAGTGTTCCGCGATGCGCGGCCTCCAGCAGGCCGATGCGCCTGCTCTGGGCGCCGGTGAAGGCCCCTTTCTCGTGACCGAATAGTTCGCTCTCGATCAAGGTCGGGGCGAGGGCGCCGCAGTTGATGGCCAGGAAGGGGCCATCGCTGCGTGGGCTGAGCGCATGAAGGTGGCGGGCGAGTACGCCTTTGCCGGTGCCCGTTTCGCCGGTGAGCAGGACGGGCAGGGGGGTGGGCGCAACGCGTTGGAGGAGGGCCATGGTCTGCCTCATGGCCAGGCTGAGGGCAATCGGTTCCTTGGGGGAGAGATGCTCGTCGTTGCTTCCTTGAGACAGGCGGCGGCGATGCAGGGCCTGTTCGGCTGCGCGCGCGAGCACCTGGCGCATCTCGTCAGGATTGGAGGGGTGCAGGAGCACATCGTAAACCCCCTGGCGAAAGGCCTCGGCGACCGCGGCCCCTTCCTCGCATCGGACCACGGCGATCGTGACCGCCCTGGCCTGGCGTGCGCGCAGACCTGCCTGCATCTCGGGGGGATAGATGTTTGGCAGGGGGTGCTCAATCAGGAGGATGTCGTCCATGGCCGGCTCAAGCCATGCCGTGTCCAATGCCTCAGGCGCATGGAAACAGGTGACGTTGGCGAATTCGGCCAGGATGGGGCGCAGCCGGAGAGCGGTTTCATGCCGGGCCACGAGGCAGGCAGAGAGGTGGGAGCGGGACATGGATTCGACGATGCTGCAAACTCGATATGTCCGATAGGATATAACGCTGAGCGGTGCTCGTGGATTGGGTCGCACCTGCACGTGGGGTTGGTCGTCGTGCGGTGGGCAAAAATGGTGCCCCATTTTGGTGCTTATGCTCCAAGATGGAGCGACCCCGGACTCAGGAGAGGTGAGAGGGTGGCATGAGTGAGCGCTTGGTGCATGGCATGCTTCATGCTTCAATTGCGAGCAGCGCCCGCAAGGGTAAACTTGGTTAGGTTTTCTACTTCTCTCGGCCACTCTGGAGGCAGATCCTCATGACCCCCGCTGACGTCATCAAGATGATGCAGGAACACGGCGTCAAGTTCGTTGACTTCCGTTTCACCGATACCCGTGGCAAGCAGCAGCATGTCACTTATCCCGCCTCCCGCGTCGACGAGGAAGCCTTCGAGAACGGCGTGATGTTCGACGGTTCGTCCATTGCCGGTTGGAAAGGCATCCAGGCCTCCGACATGATCCTCATGCCGGACCCGGCCACCGCGGTCATGGACCCGTTCTCCGAGGAGCCGACCCTGATCGTCGTCTGCGACGTCATCGAGCCGGACACCATGCAGGGCTACTCGCGTGACCCGCGCTCCATCGCCAAGCGCGCTGAGGCCTACCTCAAGAGCACCGGCGTTGCCGACACCGCCTTCTTCGGTCCGGAAAACGAATTCTTCATCTTCGACGACATCCGCTGGGCCCAGGACATGTCCGGCTGCTTCGTCAAGATCGACTCCTCCGAGGCCGCCTGGAACACCGGCAAGGAGTACCCGGACGGCAACATGGGCCATCGCCCGGGCGTCAAGGGCGGCTATTTCCCCGTCCCGCCGGTCGACCAGCTGCACGACATCCGTCAGGCCATGTGCCTAGTGCTGGAGGACATGGGCCTGAAGGTCGAGGTGCACCACCACGAAGTGGCCACCGCGGGTCAGTGCGAGATCGGCGTGGCTTTCAACACCCTGGTGCGCAAGGCCGACGAGGTTCAGACCCTCAAGTACGTGATCCAGAACGTGGCCCACACCTACGGCAAGACCGTGACCTTCATGCCCAAGCCGATGGTGGGCGACAACGGTTCCGGCATGCACGTGCACATGTCCCTGTCCAAGGACGGTAAGAACACCTTCAACGGCGACGGCTACGCTGGCCTGTCCGAGACCGCGCTGTACTACATCGGCGGCATCATCAAGCACACCCATGCCCTGAACGCCTTCTGCAACCCGTCCACCAATAGCTACAAGCGCCTGGTGCCGCACTTCGAGGCCCCGGTGAAGCTGGCCTACTCTGCCCGCAACCGCTCCGCCTCCATCCGCATCCCGTTCGTGTCGAGCCCGAAGGCCCGCCGCATCGAGGTGCGTTATCCGGACTCCACTGCCAACCCGTACCTCGCCTTCGCCGCCCTGCTGATGGCGGGCCTGGATGGCATCAAGAACAAGATCCACCCGGGCGAGGCCGCCACCAAGAACCTGTACGACCTGCCGCCCGAGGAGGAGAAGGCCATCCCGGAAGTCGCCTTCTCCCTGGAGCAGGCCCTGGAGGCCCTGGATAAGGACCGCGAGTTCCTCAAGCAGGGTGGCGTGTTCACCGATGAGCTGATCGACGCCTACATCGAGCTCAAGCAGGCCGAGGTCCAGCGCGTGCGCATGGTGCCGCACCCGGTCGAATTCGACCTGTACTACAGCCTGTAAGGCTTGCCCGACGGGCACCTCAAGGCCCCGCCCCGCGCGGGGCTTTTTCTTTCCTGCGGCATGGCCTAATGTAAGGTTTATGCGCACCTTCATCCTGTTGGCCCTTGCCCTTTCCATCCTCACCGCCCAGGCGGCCGAGGTGTACCGTTATGTCGATGAGAAGGGCAACACCGTGTTCACCGATCAGCCGCGCGCGGGTGCGCAGCGCATGGTGGTCGAGCCTGCCCCGGCGACCAGCGTGGTGGTGCCGGTCCTGCCCGCTGCTCCCCAGGCCCCGGCCAAGGCGCCCAGTAAACCCGGCACCGAAGCCTTCGCAGGGTATCTTGATCTGCGCATCACCCAACCCGCGCCCAACGAGGCCCTGGTCAACACCGGAGGTGATGTGGACGTGAGTCTCAATCTCCACCCCCCTCTGCGCGCCGATTTGGGGCACGGCCTGACCGTGCTGCTGGACGGCGCGCCGGTGGCGCAGAACAGCACCCGGATGAACCTCGTGCTCAATAACGTGGATCGCGGTGACCATGTGCTCGAGGCCTACGTCCAGGATGGAGCGGGAGCCGTGCTGATCCAGTCCGCTCCCGTGCGCTTCACCCTGCAGCGGCCGAGCCTGTTGCAGCCGGGACGCCAGGCGCCGGGGGCTCCGCTCAGTCCTATCCCGCCGCCGGTGCCGCAGCTTCGCCCCGCGCCCTGAGGGGGGTAGGGCCGCGCCCGCGTAGGAGCGACGCCCTCGTCGCGATGGGAGGCATCGGCCCGCGGGCGGGCCTCCTACAACCTAAGCCTTGACGGTGCGACGGGCCCTCTCGCCTAAAAACAGGGGCTGGCCTGACTCTTGCTTCGCTCTGGACATGAATCAGACTCCCGAATGCGCCCTCCTCGCGCGCCTGCTCGAACACCAGACGGTGGCCCTGCTTTGGCTGGATGCCGGCTTGCAGGTCGTCTACCTCAACCCTTCCGCCGAGAATCTGCTCGGGTTGAGTCTGCGTCAGGCCCGGGGCTTGCCGGTGCGCTCCATCCTGCCGGGTGAGGCGAGCCTGCCGGAGGTGCTGCGCCAGTCGTTCGAGAGCGGCCATCCCTGCACCTTCCGCGAGATGCCCCTGCACGCCGCGGGGCGTGACGTGATGGTCGACTGCGCGATCAGTCCGCTGATCGATCCGGATCTGGGCGAGGGGGTGCTGGTGGAGATGATGGACGTCGAGCGCCATCTGCGCATTGCCCGGGAGGAGCAGTTGCTGGCGCAGCAGCAGGCCACCCGTAGCCTGCTGCGCGGGCTGGCGCACGAGATCAAGAATCCGCTCGGTGGCTTGCGCGGCGCGGCGCAATTGCTGCATGGCGAACTCAAGCAGATGGAGCTGCGCGAGTACACCGCAGTGATCATGCGCGAGGCGGACCGCCTGCGCGCGCTGGTCGACCGCATGATCGGCCCGCGCGTGCTGCCGAAGAAACGGATGCTCAACCTCCATGAGCCGCTCGAGCACGTGCGGCGGCTGGTGAGCATGGAGATGCAGGATGGCCGCGTGCGCCTGGTCACCGACTACGACCCAAGCATCCCCGAACTGTACGCCGACCCCGATCTTTTGATCCAGGCCGTGCTCAACATCGTGCGCAATGCCATGCAGGCCCTGGCCGGTCAGGCCGATGCCCGCATCGTCATCCGCACCCGCGTGCTGCGTCAGTTCACCCTGGGCAATACCCGTCACCGGCTGGTGGCGCGCATCGACATCGAGGACAACGGTCCCGGCATTCCGCCGTCCCTGCAGGATACCCTGTTCCTGCCCATGGTCAGCGGCCGGCCGGGCGGGACCGGGCTTG
The DNA here is from genome assembly GCF_039822285.1 of Thiofaba sp. EF100. NCBI lineage: Bacteria > Pseudomonadati > Pseudomonadota > Gammaproteobacteria > Chromatiales > Halothiobacillaceae > Thiofaba > Thiofaba sp. EF100. The sequence goes on from NZ_JBAJEY010000002.1 coordinate 351,108, forward strand.
GGCTTGCGATCAGCCAGTCGCTGATCGCCCAGCACGGCGGTCTGATCGAGTTCGCCAGCCACCCCGGCCGCACCCTGTTCTCCATCCTCCTGCCCATCGAACCATCCGCTTTGGAGAGTGCTCCATGAACAACGACGAAGGGATGGGCGTCAGCCCGCATCGCGATCCCCGAAGGGTGGAATCCAGGGAAGGATTCCGCAACGCCGCGCAAGAGGTCTGGATCGTTGACGATGATCCCTCCATCCGCTGGGTGCTCGAACGGGCGATGAGCAAGGTCGGCTGGCCGTCGCGCCTGTTCGAGTCGGGCGAGGAGGTGCTCGCGAGCCTGCGCCGCGAGCAGCCCGGGGTGCTGGTGAGCGACATCCGCATGCCGGGGATCGATGGCCTGGCGCTCATGCGTGAGGTGCGCGAGCGTTACCCGAGGCTTCCGGTCATCATCATGACCGCACACTCGGACCTCGATGCCGCAGTGAGTGCCTTCGAGAGCGGCGCGTTCGACTACCTGCCCAAGCCCTTCGACATCGACGAGGCGCTGACCCTTGTGCGTCGCGCATTGGACAGCCGTGCCGAGAGCGGCGGGGCGGGGGAGGTGGAGGCCGAGGAGCCGACCGGGATCATCGGCCAGTCGCCGGCCATGCAGGAGGTCTTCCGCGCCATCGGTCGCCTCTCGCGCTCCAGCATCACCGTGCTCATCACCGGTGAATCCGGCACCGGCAAGGAGCGGGTTGCGCAGGCCCTGCACCGGCACAGCCCCCGTGCCAACGGCCCGTTCATCGCCCTCAATACCGCCGCCATCCCCAAGGATCTACTCGAATCGGAGCTGTTCGGCCACGAACGTGGCGCGTTCACCGGCGCCCAGGCCCAGCGCCGCGGGCGCTTCGAACAGGCCGATGGCGGCACCCTGTTCCTCGACGAGATCGGCGATATGCCCTTCGACCTGCAGACCCGTCTCTTGCGCGTGCTGCAGGAGGGCGAGTTCTACCGCGTCGGCGGCCATACCCCGGTCAAGGTGGACGTGCGCATCATCGCCGCGACCCACCAGGACCTTGCCGCCCGCGTGCGCGACGGCCTGTTCCGCGAGGACCTGATGCACCGCCTCAACGTCATCCGCCTGGCCCTGCCGGCCCTGCGAGAGCGGCGCGAGGACATCCCTCTGCTGCTTGAGCACTTCCTCAAGCGGGCGGCGCGGGAGCTGGGCGAGCCGCCCAAGATGCTCACCCCGGAGGTGCTGGCCCTGCTCAAGGCCTACGACTGGCCCGGCAATGTGCGCCAGCTGGAGAACACCTGCCGCTGGCTGACCGTCATGGCCAGCGGGCGCGAGGTGTTGCCCTCCGACCTGCCGCCGGAAATCCTGCGCACGGGCGGGCAGCCGCCGGCCGTGGCAGGCGCAGCCCGGACCGTCCTGTCCGCACAGGTCCCGGAGGAGTGGCCCGCCTTGCTGCGTCGCTGGGCCGATGCCCGCCTCGCGTCCGGCCAGCGTGACCTGCTTGACGAGGCGCTGCCGATGTTCGAGCGGGTGATGATCGAGTCCGCCCTGGCCCAGACCCACGGCCTCAAGCAGGACGCCGCGATGCTCCTGGGGTGGGGGCGCAACACCCTGGCGCGGAAGATGAAGGAACTGGGGATGGAGTGAGGCTTGCAAGCCTGCCTGGGGAAGATGAATATCACCGCATCCAACCTGTGGTGACCCCGCCATGCCCACATTACGCCCCGTCCTCCTTGGCGCTCTGGCATTGCCGATTTTGAGCGGCTGCCTTGGCGGCGATTTCCCCTCCATGGCCACGCCGCCGGAGTCTGTCGCGGTGCATCCGCAGGCAACGGAGCAGTTCATGCTCAAGTTCAAAGATGGCCGTGACGAGGGCGCGGTGCGCGCGAGCCTCGCCAGGCTCTCGCAGGCAGCGGGGCTGGAGCTGGTCTACCTGCGCCCCATGGCCGGTCAGGCCCATGTCCTGCGTTTCCCCGCCGCAGCCACACCGGCGCAGGTCGAGGAGGCGCTGCGCGCCCTGCAGGCCTTGCCGGAGGTCGAATACGCCGAGTTGGATCAAAGGGTGACGCGCCCATGAAGACGTATCCGCTCACCCTCGCCCTGCTCGCTGCCGGAGTGGGCCCCCTTGCCCAAGCCGCCGCCCCCATGGCCGAGGCGATGGTCACCCAGCTGATCGTCCAGCCCGCGAGCTTCCATGCGGCGCACGCCGCGCGCCTGGATGCCGCAGGGCTAGCCCCCTTCATCCAGGCAGCCGGGGTGGTCATGGAGCATGCGCGTCCCCTGCCCGGGCAGGCGCAGGTGCTGAGGTTGCCTTACCCCATGCGTCCGGATGAGGCGCGGAGCCTGGCCGCGCGGCTGGTCGAGTCCGGCGTGGCGCGCATGGCGGAGCCGGATGTGCGCGTCTACCCGAGCCTGGTGCCCAATGACCCTCTGTTCCCCCGGCAATGGCATCTTGCTCCGCTTCGGACGGGGCGTCCGTATGGTCAGAACATATACAGCCTGAATTTGCCTATCGCTTGGGACAGGACGACCGGAGAGAGACGCACAGCCGTAGCGATCATTGATACTGGATTGGTCCCGCACTCGGATATCGGGGGCGGCGGACGTATTCTGCCGGGTTATGACTTCATCGCCGACCCGTTCAATGCCAATGACGGCGACGGGCGAGATGCGGATCCGACCGATCCGGGGGACTGGATCTCGGCCGATGACCGCAAGCTTCATCCCGAATGCGAGCTGTCGGACAGCTCCTGGCATGGCACCCATATCGCTGGCATCATCGGGGCATCGACCAACAATGCCTTGGGTGTAGCAGGCATCGACTGGAGTGCCAGGCTGTTGCCGGTGCGTGTGCTGGGCAAGTGTGGTGGCCTGCTGTCCGACATCATCGATGGCATCTACTGGGCGGCCGGCCTGCCTGTCGCCAATGTGCCCGCCAACACCAATGCCGCGCGCGTGCTTAACCTGAGCCTGAGCGGGAGCGGCGTATGCCCGCAAAGTCTGCAAAATGCACTTACTGCCGTCCAAGCCACGGGTAGCGTCGTGGTCGCAGCGGCCAGCAACAATGGCGGGAGCGCGGCTGGCTACTTTCCCGGCAATTGCAGCGGCGTGATCACCGTTGCCGCAACGGACAGCCAAGGTCAGCGTGCCAGTTACAGCAGCGCCGGCAACGTCGTCAGTCTAAGCGCGCCAGGCGGAGACAAGGAGGTGGACAGCGGTATCCTCTCCACTTACAACAGCGGCAAGACTCATCCTGCAGGGGAGATCTACGAGCCCTTGTATGGCACGAGCATGGCCGCTGCGCAGGTTTCGGGGGGTGTTGCCCTCATGCTTGCCGTCAATCCTGACCTGAGGGTTGAGCAGATTCTGACGGCCCTACGCGCCACGGCCACGCCCTTCCCGCAATATGGCACCAGCAAGGACTGCTCCATCGCGACCTGCGGTGCAGGCATCGTGCGGGCGGACTGGGCCTTGCTGGCCGCGCAGGGCGTGGATTTCGTGCCCGACTCGTTCAGCATTCCGCCCCGGAGCGATGTCCCCTTGGCAACCGCCGTCACCTCCGAGCCCATCGTCATCCGCGGCCTGGGGCATGCCACCCCCATCAGCGTCCAGAATGGCGAATACAGCCTGGGCTGCACGCAGAGCTTCACCCGCAACCCTGGGGAGGTGAGCGACGGGCAGAGTGTATGCGTGCGCCATACCTCGGCCGTGGCGTACAGCACCTCGGTGACAAGCACCCTGACGGTGGGCGGGGTGAGCGCCGGCTTTACCAGCACCACCCAGGCCGCTCCAGCACCGACCTCTGGCGGAGGCGGGGCGCTCGGGGCTTGGGCGCTGCTGGGGCTGGCGGGCTTGGCTCTTGGGCGGCGCATGCGCGCGGACAGCTGGCAGGGGGGCGTAGGAGGCCCGCCCTCCAGGCTGTGTCAAAAGCCTTTGACACAGCCTGGATTGGCGAGCCATGGATGGCTCGCGCGTGAATCAATCACGATAAGTGATTGATTCACGGAGCCCGTCGCGGGCGTGTACCGCGACGAGGCGAGTTTCAAAAGGGCAGGATAGCCCTTTTGAAACTCGCCTCGGGCCGATGAAACCGCATGTCGCGGCGAGGGCGCCGCTCCTACCCTCGCCCCACGGGCCCTGCGGCTTGCGATGACCGACGGAGCAGCCGCCAGGCCAGAGCGCTCACCACCCCACCGAAGGCGCCAAACTGGTGCGCAGCATGGATGACCGGCGCCCCAATAAGCTCCGCGGTTCCAGGATTTAGCTGACCTTCCAGCACCAGCTTTAGCAGTAGGCCCAGGGCAGCGGCAGCCCGCAGCCCAAGGCTTGCGCGCGTGGCCAGCATGATGCCAGCCGCGAACAGACCGTGCAGGACGCCGGAGGCCCCGGCGTACCAGCCCACCTCCGGGACAAGCCACCACAGGCCAAGGCCCACCACACAGGCGCTGCCCAACACCATCCCGAGCAGGGTCAACGGTGGCGATAGTTCCCGCGTCCACACCGCCATCACCCCGGCCAGTCCGAGCAGGTTGAGCACAAGATGCACCGCATTCAGGTGGACGAACTGGCCGCTCAGCAGACGCCAGACCTGCCCCTCCCCGATGGCCTGGCGGTCATAGCCCCAGAGGGCAGGCCCGCCGAGCGCCTGCAGTACGCACCAGAGCCCGCCGAGCAGGAGGACGGCCCACCACGGACGCAGAAGCGGCCGCCAGGCCCATGGCTCAGTCATGCCGGGCATAGAGGGCGTCGATCCCTTGGGCGTAGCGCGCCAGGAGGGCCGGCCGCTTGAGCTTGAGCGTGGGGGTGATGAGCCCCTCCTCCACCGTCCACGGCCGGTCGAACAGCAGGGCGCCGCGCAGCCTGGCATGGCCGGGGAAGGCGTACAGCGCCCGGTTGGCGCGGGCCAGCACGGCCTTTTCCAGCCGCCGGTCCTGGAGCACGTCGGGCGCAGTAGGGTCGAGGCCCGCGGCGCGGATCAGCGGCTCGCACGCTTCCGGGTTGAGCACGGCCAGCAGGATGAGATACGGCCGCCCTTCACCGACCACCATCACCTGCTCGAACAGCGGGTCGCCGAGCAGGGCCAGCTCCATGTCTGCGGGCGCTACCTTCTCGCCACTCGCCAGCACCAGGATGTCCTTGAGCCGGCCGGTGATGAAGATGTGCCCCGCCTCGTCGATCCGCGCCTGATCGCCGGTGCGCAGCCAACCATCTGCGGTGAACAGGGCACGGGTGGCGGCCGTGTTGTGCCAGTAGCCGAGCATCACGTTCGGGCCGCGCACCTGCAGCTCGTCCTGCTCGCCCAAGCGTACCTCCACCCCGGGCAGGGGCTGGCCCACGCTGGCCGGCAGATTGTCCTCCGGGCGGTTGACGCTGATTACCGGCGCGGTCTCGGTCAGGCCGTAGCCTTGCAACAGCGGCAGGCCAAGACCAAGAAACAGACGGGCGATCTCCGCCGGCAGCGGCGCCCCGCCGCAGATGGCCAGGCGCAGGCGGCCGCCAAGCCGCTCCAGCACCGGCCGGCCGACCACGCGTTGCAGCAACGGCTGCAGCAGCAGGGCCGGATGCCAGCCTGCGCGTCCCTGTCGGTGTTCAAAGGCCCGCCAGCCCACGTTCACCGCGGCATGGAACAGGCGCTGCGCCAGCCAGCCCTTGCGTGCCAGCCCGGCCTGAATGCGGCGCGCGACCCGCTCGTAGATGCGCGGCACGGAGATCAGCACGGTCGGACGCATCGCCCGCAGGTCCTCGCCGAGCTGCTGGATGGAGCGGGCAAAGGCCACCTCGGCCCCACAGAGCATGGGCAAGATGCAGCCCGCCGTGCGCTCCAGCATGTGGGAGAGCGGCAGGAAGGAGAGAAAGCGATCCTGCGGCCCGATATCGACCAGGCTCGCCGCCGCGCGGGCGTTTTCGAGGATATTGCGGTGGCTGAGCATGACCCCCTTCGGCCGGCCCGTGGTGCCGGAGGTGTAAACGATGCTGGCGAGGTCGTCGGCGGCCACGGCCAGGGCCGGGGGGGCTGTGCCTTCGGCCGCTGTGAGCCATGCCTCTAGGGGCACCACGCGGGGGTCCTCGCTGGCGAGCGGGCGGAGGGTGACGATGCGCTGCAGGGCCTCCAGTTCCTCCTCCGCCAGCAGCGGGCCCAGCCGTGACCACTGCTGACCGTCCTGCAACAGCAGGACGCGCGCCCCGGTTTCGCGCAGGATGAAGGCCACGTTGTCCGGGCGGTCATCCACGTACAACGGCACGCTGACCAGCCCGAGCGACTGCGCGGCGAGGTCGAAGGCGATCCAGTCCGGGCCATTGTCCAGCATCAGCGCTACGCGCTCACCCGGGGCAAGCCCTTCCTTGGCGAGTGCGGCGCGCAGACGGCTTACGCGCGTATCCATCACGCGCCAGCTCAGAGCGACCCAGTCCCCGCGCCCACGGTCAAACACCCAGTAGGCAGTCGCCTCTGGCGTCTTGGCAACGCGCGTCTGGAACAGCTCAACCAGGGTGGTGGGCGTGGTGGTCATGCTCGGCCTCCTGGGTTCGATTTTTGTGCGGCGGATGCATAGTATGGACAGGTCTTCACCTTCCGGGAGAGGCGCCATGCGCGTCCTGGCCTTGTACAGCGTCAAGGGCGGGGTGGGCAAGACCACCACCGCCGTCAACCTCGCCACCCTCTCCGCCCTGCAAGGGCGGCGCGCTTTGCTGTTCGACCTCGATCCCCAGGGGGCGGCGACCTGGATGCTGGAGGGGACGGTGCCGGAGGGCGGGGGGCGTCGCGCCCTCAAGGGCAAGGACCTCGAGGAGCGGCTGACTGCCACCCGTTACCGTGGCCTCATGCTCTGGCCCAATGGCCCCCAGCTCGCCGATCTGGTGCTCGACCTGGCGGAGATGAAGCATGCCGGCCAGCGCCTCGCCCGTCTGCTCGAGCCGCTGGCGGAGCGCTTCGATCATGTGGTGCTCGACTGCCCGCCGGGGCTGGGGCTGGTGGCCGACAACATCTTCGCGGCGGCGGACGAGGTCCTCGTGCCGCTGATCCCCGCGCCGCTGTCCCTGCGGGCGGCCCTGCAGGTGCGCGAGGCGCTGGCCGCGCGGGCCAAAGCGCCGAGGATGCACGCCTTCCTGAGCCAGGTCGACCGCCGCCGCGCCCTGCACCGTGACTTTCTCGAGCAGCACGGCGAGGCGCTGCCCGAATTGCTGCCCGAGGTCATCCCCGCGAGCAGCGAGATCGAGCGTCAGACTGTCAGCCGTGTGCCGGTGGTCTATGGTCAGCCGCGCTCGGAGGCCGCGCAGGCCTACTACCGCCTGTGGCGGGCGCTGCACGCACCGCTGGCGGATTGAGGGGGAGGCTTGCGCATGATGTCTGCCTGGTCGCTCTTGTAGGAGCGCCGCCCCCGGCGCGATAAGCCCACCCATCGGCCCGAGGTCGGGCCTCCTACAAGGTTCGGTAGGGGTGTCGTTGTCGCTCTGGCCTCAGGCCGCGATAATCCTCCTTTCTGTTGCACACGCCCACCACCATGCCCCTACACGTCATCATCCTCGCCGCGGGTCAGGGCACGCGCATGCGCTCGTCCCTGCCCAAGGTCCTGCACCCCATCGCCGGCCGCCCCATGCTCGAGCACGTGCTGGACGCAGCCGCCGTACTCAAACCCGAGCAGGTGCACGTGGTCATCGGCCACGGCGCGGATCAGGTGCAAAGCTGCCTGGCCCACCGTGCGGTCCGTTGGGCGCTGCAGGAGCAGCAGCTCGGGACCGGTCACGCGGTGATGCAGGCCATGCCCGCGATTCCGGATACGGCCGAGGTGCTGATCCTGTACGGCGACGTGCCGCTGATTAGCCCCAGCACCTGCCGGGCACTGGTCGAGGGGCTGGCCCATGCCGACCTCGCCCTGCTCACCGTGGAACTGGCCGATCCGCACGGCTATGGCCGCATCCTGCGTGAGGACGGCGGGCGGGTGGTTGGCATCCGCGAGGAGAAGGACTGCACGCCCGCGCAGCGCGCCATCCGCGAGGTGAATACCGGCCTCATGGCCGTGCGCGCCGGAGCGCTGCGCGCCTGGCTGGCCAACCTCTCGCGCGACAACGCGCAGGGCGAGTACTACCTGACCGACGTGGTTGGTATGGCGGCTCAACAGGGCGGGGTGGCGGCGGTTGTCGCGGGCGATGTGGATGAGGTGGCGGGGGTCAACAACCGTGCCCAGCTCGCCCATCTCGAGCGGGTCTATCAGGCCCGTCAGGCCCGCCGGCTGATGGACGAGGGCGTCACCCTGGCCGATCCGGCGCGGCTGGACGTGCGGGGGCGGGTGACCCCGGCGCGTGATGTCTTCATCGACGTCAACGTGGTGCTGGAGGGCGAGGTGGTGCTCGCCCCGAACGTCACCATCGGTCCTGGCTGTGTCCTCAAGGACGTGGTCTTGGGGGAGGGGGCCGAGATCCGTGCCCACAGCCTCCTCGAGGGGGCGCGCATTGGCGCGGGCAGCATCATCGGCCCCTTCGCCCGCCTCCGTCCTGGCACCGAGCTGGCCGACCACGTGCACATCGGCAATTTCGTCGAGGTCAAGGCCAGCCGCATCGGACCGGGCAGCAAGGCCAACCACTTGAGCTACATCGGCGATGCGGAGGTCGGCGCCGCCTGCAATATCGGCGCGGGCACCATCACCTGTAATTACGATGGGGCCAACAAGCACAAAACCATCATTGGCGATGATGTCTTTGTCGGCTCCGACACCCAGCTCGTCGCGCCCGTGACCGTGGGCTCCGGCGCGACCATCGGTGCGGGCAGCACCATCACCAACGACGTACCCGAAGGGGTGCTCGCCCTCTCGCGTAGCCCGCAGGTGGCCCGTGAAGGCTGGCGGCGGCCGCGTAAGCAGCGATAGCCGAGGAGCGTATCGCCGCGACACGCGGCTCCCACAACCGGCATGCCCTCCTTGCGCCCCTCCCCCTTGAGGGGGGAGGGGATGGGGGAGAGGGTGAAACCCACCTGGTCTGGAAGGAGCGCAGCAAAAGCCATTAAAGCCCCACGATCCAGATTGTTTCAAAAGGGCTGTCCTGCCCTTTTGAAACTCGCCTCGTCGCGGTACACGCCCGCGACGGGCTCCGAGAATCAATCACGTGCTGTGATTGATTCTCGGGCGAGCCGTCCTTGGCTCGCCAATCCAGGCTGTTTTAAAGAGTTTTGAAACAGCCTGGATCGCGGCCTTCGACCTTCAGGGCACCTCGACAAACCTCCTGAACGCGAAGCTGGCGCAGCCTGCGGGGCCGATGGCTGCTTCGCTCACCCCCTCCCCAACCCTCCCCCCTCAAGGGGGAGGGAGTTAAACCGCGGGAGCGGCGTGCCGCCGCGATCGAGTGTTGATGCCGTAGGAGGCCCGCCCCGGGCCGATGTTCCTTGGGGCCGTCTACCAGCACACCTCGCTGGGCTGGATGACCGTCCCCGACGGCGGCGCCGGACAACTGGACGGCACACCGCGCGGGCAGGCGATCACTGCCCGGCCGACCGCATTGATGACGATGTCCCGGGCGCGCTCATCGTCGCCCAAGGCCCTGGAGGTCGAACACACCCGCAGCCGCCCGGCCAGAAAACCGCCGTTCATCAGCCTGCTCATGCCATCGGCGGTGTAGGACACGAACAGGCTGGTGGCACTGCTGGAGCGGCCGAGGATCTTGAGACCCTGCGGCGCGGTTCCCTGAAGGCGCAACACCGCCCCCTCCGCCTCCCGCACCGGCGGGGTCTGGGGCTGGGGGTCCACAAACAGCATCCACCCCTGATCCCAGCCGGTGGTCGAATTCGGATGGGCGCATTGCCGGGCCTCGGAGGACGGCAGACGGCAGAGCGTCACCCGCCGGCCGAGCCGGATGGCCTCAAGGCGTGCCAGGTGGATCTCCCCCAACAGATCGTTGGCCGTGCTCACCAGGCGCTGCCGGGCGAGCATGGCCTCAAAGGAAGGAACTCCGACGATCAGCAGGATGCCGCTCACGGCGAGCGTCACCAGCAACTCAAGGAGGGTCCCGCCTAGGGAAGGATGGATGCGGGGCGACATCGAGCACCTCCTTGTGCTGTGCGAACTCCTTAGTACATAGGACATCCTGTCCCATTCAGCAAGTTTTGCGGCTCAGTTCCGCCAGCAGCCCGCCGTGGTCGGGGTGCGTACTCCGGCCTGGTTGAGGGTGAGGGTACCGCAGTTGTCGCTCGCCTGCGAACCCTGCGGTACGGCCTGGAGGGTGAAGGCTGTGGCGGTGGGGTTGCCCGAGAAGGAGATCGTGTACCGGGCGGCAATGTCCGTGCGGCACTGTGTCTGCGGCAGGGTCACGGCCACCCCGCCCGTGGTCTGGTCATAGCGCAGGTTGGTGGTGTAGAAGCGTTCCATCCACTGCGCCAGTTCCATCAGGCAGCCCTGCGCCGCCGTGCGGTGGGTGCGCAGGACATGGTCGCGGTAGCTTGGGTAGGCAATGGCCGCCAGGATGCCGATGATCGCCACCGCGATCATCAGTTCGATCAGGGTAAAGCCGCGCATCTTCATGATGAGTGTTCCCTTGGGTAAGGTCTTTACGAAACGCTCTCCCCTCCCCCTTGGAGGGGGAGGGGACGTGCCTAGCTCTGAAGTTAGAGTGTTTCCACGGCGCGGGTCAATTCACCAGCACCTCGCGCCAGCTCTTACGTCCCGGGCCCTTGTTGGGCGGAATGGGGACGAACTCCAGCGGGTTATCCAGGCCCTCGGCACCGGTGAGGTTCTTCTCACTGTGCCCCTGCATCATCATGCGGCCATCGAGGTACATGCCTTGCGCCGAGAGGGCATTGCCGGTACCCAGGGCCAGATAGGGGTCGCTGAAGGACTGGCCGAGATAGTAGATCGCATAGTAACTCAGCGTGGGGTCGAGTGGCGCGAGATACAGGCGCGCCGTGCCATCGCAGCTATCCCCGCTGGCCGGGATGGTGAAAGGGATGCCGATGTAGCCGCCGAGACTCGTGACGCGATCAGTAATCTCCCCTGTGCCCGGCAGGGCGGGAACGGTCGTGGTGCCTTTGCTGGTACCGGTCGCAAAGTCCCACTCCGAGGCTGAGCCCAGCGTGGTGGACCAGATCTTGGTCCAGTTGTTGGTGGTGTTCACCCGGCGCTTGAAGGTGGTCACCCGGGTCTTGGACTGGGCGGTGACGTATTCATAGTCCACCGTCTTGGTGTAGACCACATAGGTGATGGCCTCGTTGAATCCGGTGTAGCCGACCTGGTTGAAGCTGCCGAGGTTGCCGTTGCTGGCGAGCGAGGCGGTCATCACATAACCATTGCTGGTGCCCACCAGCAGGTTGTAATTGGTGCCGGTCTGAACGATGGTGGGCGAAGACTTGATCGTCCCGCCGCCGACATTGGGCGCGCTGTTCGGGTCGGTATCCGGGTTGCCGCCCGCGACCGGGCGGACGATGACCTTGTCGTCCACCACATACACGGCCCGGTCGAGATACACCACGGGCTTTTCCGCATTGGGCGAGGTCTTGCCCGCCCGCACGTCGTACCAGACCCGCGCAGGCAGGCCGGTGGTGGCATTGAGCTGCAGGCCATAGTGGATCTCGCCATTCTTCGCCGTGCCCATGACGTAATCCACGCCGTTGATCGTGACGGCGTTGATCTGGCCTTTCATGCCCTCGCCGGCCAGTTGCGCCTCATAGGCGCTGTCCGAAACGAAACCGCCCACCAGATCCTTGGGCACCCAGCCCCAGCGCAGGGCGCCGGTCTGCCTGTCGAGGGCATAGAGGATGCCTTCGCTGGTGGTGAACAGCACCATGTCCTTGAAAATCACGGGCTGGGTCGCGTTCGGCTTGCCGAGCATGCCCTGCCACTTGCTGGACAGGATGGCTCCGGGGCCTTGCGCGATGCGGTTCTGCACATCAGTGATGGCGAGCCCCGTGGTGGACAGGCCGATGGTGGTGAGGTTGGCGAGGGTCAGACTGCCGACGGCCACGGCCGTGCCATTCACATCGACATAGAGCTTGCTGCGTCGGTCGCTTTCGGTCATCAGGTTGTTGGCATCCCAGGCGGCCGTCGTCTCCGTCGTGCCGTCCGCACGCAGGGCATACGCGCGCAGGGTGCCGTAGTTCTTCTGGTTGGCGCTGGAGGAATAGTCGCTCTGGTAGGCGATAAAGCTGTAATCCCCGATGCTGGCCACCTGGGGTACGGCCGGGCGGGCAGGGCTGTAGAGGCCGGTGCGGCCCGAACCGAAGGTGGGGTAGATCAGGTTGAAGGCGCCCGTGTCTTGATATTGCATCCGCACGCCACTGTTGTTGGTGACGGCGATATTTTTGGCTACGGCCTCGCCAATGAAGGAGAAGTTGGAGTTGGCGTTCAGCTTCAGGTCGCCGTCGTGCACGTAAATTGAGGCGGCAATTTGAGTGCGATCCTGAAGGGTCAGGTCGCCGTTGTAAACATAGATGGCGAGTTTCTCGGGGTTTTGTCCGGTCAGGGTGACCGAGCTGTTGTTTCCATCACAGTTGCCGTTGATATTGATGCACGAGCCATTGCCGTTCATCTTCTCAACTTGGGAGATGTACAGTCGGGCACCGGAGGTGCCACTGACGGTCAGTTTGTAGTTGTCGTTGAGTTCGAGTTTACGGACGAAATAGCGTTTCCCTCCGGGCAGGTCAATCTTCGCCTGGTTTTGGCTGAAGAGGTGGTCGATGAGGATATCTCCGGTGCCGGAGAAGGAGGCTGGGGCTGACCAGAGCTCGATCTTGCCGAAGCTGTTGCCCGTCAAGGTGAAGTATGCGTTTGCATCACCAGCCGTGGGGAAGTTCACGACTCCGTTGGAGGTAACTTCGTTTTGTTTCTTGCATTGCTGTCCGTTGACCACCCAAAATTTCAGGAGGGTTTGGCCCTGTGTGTCGGTGCAATAGTTGTAATTATAATCTGTGCCGTTATACGTGAGTGAGAACCCAGATGTGGGGCCATTCCAGTTGTAAATCTTGATGTTGGGCGTTTGAGCAGTCGTTGGAAAGCTAGGCAGAGAGAGCTTAGAGACATACTGATCAGTGGCCTGCAGCGGGCATGTTTGTTCATTGGCGTTCTGGGCCAGGGGGCCGTAAAGATCGCTCGAGCCTACATTGGCCCACGAGCTGCCCGAAAAGCTGACATTGCAGGTTCCAGAGCTGTTTGCGTAGCTGAGCGATTGGTTGATTGCGACCTTGCCGTTTTCAAACACGTTGAAAATACCTGGCCCACCCCCGCAGCTGGTGGCCCAGGCTTGGGATAGCAGCGCGCCGAGGGTGAGCGAGGCGAAGGCGATGTGGCGTAAGGACGGCATGATGTTCATGGCAAAACTTTCCTTGCTGCTCGCCTTAGTTAGGCCAGACGAATGTGCTTTGCAGTAAGACCTGGGCGCGGCCGTCCTGAACGGGGTTGCGCGCGGTCACGCGGAAGGTGGTGCAGGTACCGGAGAGGTCCTGCACGATGATGTTCGATTCACAGGGAGTGCTGCGGGAGGCAACCTCAATGAAATACTGGGGCGTGACGCTCTGGCTGCCGGAGGTCACCGTGGGACCATTGACCCAACCGTTGAAGCTGGAGTCCAGCCAGCGCTCGGTACACTGCGCATCAGGCCGGGCGCAGACACCGTTGGTATTGCAGGTGGAGGCGTTGCAGTTGTTGTCCGTGTATAGGCTTGCTGCCAGATCCGCAGGGATGGCATTGGGGGTGGCACGCAGGTTGGGGATCTGGTTCTCGGCAAACCGTAAGGCCGCTTCCGCCGCCTGGAAGGCCAGGCCGCGGTCGTAGGTATTGGCGGACATGCGCTCTTCCAGCTGGCCGGTGCGCAGGCCGCTGAGTCCGACAATGGTGATCAGCAAAAGCAGGATCAGAGCGACAATCAGGGCGGCGCCGCGAGGTTTCATGGAACAGCCTTGAAAGGTTCGATCGCGGCGGCACGCCGCTCCCACAGGGGATGGGGCAAGTTGTAGGAGCCGCGTGCCGAGGCGATCGGCTGAGGCATGTCGAGGACTTGGGGTGTGAGGAGCTGGGGTGTACATGGCTCAAAGCTCCGTCTGGTTGCGCAACTGCACCACGTGGGTGATCTGGCGCTGCAGGGTTTGCGTTTGCAGGGTGGTGGTGCCGCCAATGCCGACCCGCTCATTGCCCGCAAGGGTGAGGGTGATGCGCGCCGCCATGACCTGGGGCCAGTTTGTGATGCTGCCCGCGGCGACGTAGTCCGTGCCTTGGAAGGGCAGGTAGCGCAGCTCCATATTGGTTACGCCCTCGGCAATCTCTTGCACCTGGGTGGTGGTGTTGCCGGTCATGCTCATGCGGTAGAGCGAACGCCCGCCGCGACCATTGTTGCCGATGTACCAGAAGCTGCCATGGAGCTTGACCAGAAAACCGCCGTCCTTGAAGGTCTTGGGCGTGCCGTTGGTGCTGCAGTCCACCGGGTTGGCATAGCCTAAACCCTTGCTGCAGTTGCCCGGGGTGCCGGTCCCGGTGTTGTGGACGATGGTGACATTGGTGGATTGGGCATTGGTCACTTGGAAGATGGCGGCGGACTGGTCGTCGCAGGCCATCATGATGTCCCCATCCTGAATGCCGTGATTGGTCGAGCGAACCTTGAATTGGGCCGAGGTGGGGTTGTGCTCGGTGATGGTCAGGGCACTGTCTCCTGTGGCCGAGCGGATCTCCACCGCCTCGGTGCCACTGACCCTTTGTCCCTGGCCCGTGCCAAAGGCGACCGGTGCCCCCGTTTGCGTGGGGCCATAGCCGACCAGCCCTCCCGCAGCCCAGTTGCTCCACCAGTTGCTGCCGGGGTTGTTGAGCACGTTGACAATGAGCGAGGTGCCGCAGGCATTGGCCCCGGCCTCGCGCACCTCGCGCGCCATGAGCTCGAAGGCCACCCGGGCGTTGTCCATGATGCGGGCGAGGTTCTGCTGGGTGCGGTAGGCCTCGCGGTTGGCGAGGAAGATGTTGATCACCCCGCCGATGATGACCAGCCCCAGCACCAGGGCGATCATCAGTTCGACCAGGGTAAAGCCGCGTGTGCGTTGCATGATGGGCGCCCTCATCAAATCTGACTGCTTATGGCAATGCTCTGGTTGCTCTGCCCGCCAATGGCGCGCTCCTCGCTCCACTGCACGGTGACGGTGCAGACCCCGGCGTTGGTGCAGTTGATGGCGCCGCAGGTGGTGGCGTGGTTGCCCAGGGTGTCTTTCAGCGACTGGAACCAGTAGTGGCGGTCATTGGCGACCAAGGTGGCGCTGGCGTCCGGCACGGTGCAGGTGAGGGTGGTGTTGTAATTACCGGCCGTGGCCGCATTGCGGTTGGCACGCAGGGCATCGAGCATGGCATAGGCGAGGATGGTGGCCTGGGTGCGTTGCAGGCTGCTTTCGGCATTCTTCAGTGCCTGGGTCTGCAGGGCGGCCAGGCCCAACAGGCCGATGGAGAGTACGAGCACGGCAATCAGCACTTCCAGCAGGCTGACGCCGCGCTGCATGGCTTTACTGGGCATAGATCCCCCCGAGTTGAATATTCACCGTACGGCTGCGGCTATTGAGGGTCAGGGTGAGGCTGCCGTTGGTGAGCAGCGCGGGCGTGGCGTTGTAGGGCAGGCCGTCGCTTCTAAAACGCACGCAGCGTTGGTTACCGCTGCTAATGAGGTTGGCGGCCGTGATGGCAATCCCGGGGTTGATCTGACCCTGGCGGAGGATGGCGTTGTTGCTGTCCAGCACCTGCCAGGCGCGGGTCGTGGTGTCCACGCAGAACTGATGGGTGGCATTGCGCTTGATGGCCTCGCTGCGCGCCGCCTGCAGGGCGCCGACCAGGTCGTTGGCGGCGGTGGTCAGCCGGCTGTTGGTCAGGCTGCTCTGGAAGCTCGGCACGGCAATGCCGAGCAGGATCCCCAGCACGGCGAGGGTGACCATCAGCTCCAGCAGGGTGAAGCCGGTGGCGCGTGGGTGGGCGGCGTGTTTCATGGTCGCGTAGGGATGCATCATGTTTTGCATGGATTATGGTGTGTGAGGATGCATGCCGGTGGGAGGCGGGGGATGAGCGGTGATGATTCTGCGATGAGCGGTGCACGCTGTGTGGCCTGCCGCGAGGAGGTGGTGTTCCATGGCCTGATCCTCGGGGTGGGGGTGGCCTTGCTGCTGGCCTTTGCGCCCGGGGCCGGGGGCGCCCCATGGGTGCGGTTGGGTCTGTTGGCGCCGCTGGTGACCTGGGTGGTGGTGTTGTGGCTTGGGTCGTTGTGTGTCTGGTGCCGCAGGGGCTGGGCAGGGTCCGGGCATCCGGCGCTGTGGTTTGGGCTCTTGCTGTTCTGGGCGGAGACCACGGCCTGGGGTACACATGGCGTGCTTGTGCCGCTGGATGTGCCTTTGCCCGAGCTCTCGGTTTTTTTGCTGCACACGGGGTTGCTCGCAGGGGTGGTGGGGGGCATGGGGTGGCTGGTGGTGGAGGGCTATGCGCGGCTGCTGGCAAGCAAAGCGCAGGCGGCACAGGCGGAGCTGGCTGCCCTCCAGGCCCGGGTGCGGCCGCATTTTCTGTTCAATGCGCTGAACACCGCCGCAGCCCTGGCCCATGAGCGGCCGGACCTGGCCGAGGAGGTGCTGGAGGATCTGGCCGGGCTGTTTCGTGCGGCGCTGGAGCGGCCGCGGTTGGTGCCTTTGGAGGATGAATTGGCTTTGACCCGGCGTTATCTGGTCATTGAATCCTTACGCATGGAGGATCGGCTGCGGGTGAGGTGGGAGGTTCCGCAGCCTGTGCCCGGGGTGGCGGTGCCCTCGCTTGCCATTCAGCCCTTGGTGGAGAATGCGGTACGCCACGGGGTGGAGGGCCTGCGTGCGGGTGGGGAGGTGGTGATTGCCGTGCGCGAGGAGGAGGCGCAGGTGGTGATTTCGGTGCGCAATCCAGTGAGGTCGGTCGAGGCCGAGTCTGATCACCCTCACCCCAACCCCTCTCCCCTCAAGGGAGAGGGGCTTTTGGAGGCCAAGAAGGGGTATGGGGTGGGCGCCTATCCGGGGTGCAGGCGCGGCTTGTGGCCTTGCTTGGCGAGCGGGCGCGGCTGGAAACGCGCATCGAGGACGGGGTGTTCGAGGCGCGGGTGGTCGTGCCGCGCTCGGCGGGGGGAGAGGATTTTGACAATCAGCTCGGCGCACGGGTGAGGTTGGCCTCTTCGGGTGGGTAGCAGACCACCAGGAGGTCCGGCCGGACGATGGTCTCGCTCGAGAACCGCACATCACACTCATACAGGGCCTGGCACGCCGGGCTCATGGCATAGGGGCGGCCTTCGATCAGCTCCCAGTCGCCTTCCCAGTGCTGGTAGTCTTCCACGGTGTAATGTTCGGGTTCGAGGTCAAGCCTGCTCATGGGCTCCACTCCGAAAGGCGTGCAGGGATTGTAAGTCATGAAAGTGGTGATTGCGGACGATGAGCGTCTGGCGCGTGAGCGCCTGGCGCGGCAGGTTGCGGCCCTCGGGCATGAGGTGGTGGGGGAGGCGGCCGAGGGGGCGGCCCTGTGGCCTTTACTCGAGCGCACCCAGCCGGAGGTGGTGCTTTTGGACATCGCCATGCCGGGGGAGGATGGCTTAAGCCTTGGGGCAAGGTTGAGCCGTCTGCCGCTGCCGCCGGCGCTCATCTTTGTGACCGCCTACCCCGAGCATGCCCTGCACGCCTTCGCGGCACACCCGGTGGATTATCTGCTCAAGCCGGTGAGCCTTGCGCGGCTGCAAGCCGCGCTGGAGGCGGCCGGCAGGAGCAATCGGGCACAGCAGGCGCGCTCGGAGGTGCCCATGCACCTTGCGGTGCGGGTGGGACGTGAGCTCAAAGTGGTGCCCATCGAATCGGTGCGGTGTTTTCTGGCAGAGGAGAAATACGTCACGGTGTGCACGACGGAAGGGGAATACGTGCTCGATCAGTCCCTGCGCCAGCTCGAGGAGCAGCAGGGCGAGCGTTTTTTGCGTGTGCATCGCGCGGCCCTGGTGGCCAAGGCGGCCATCCAGGGGCTGGAGCAGGATGGCGAGGGGCGGCACTGGGTGCATCTTGCGGGCGGGCGGCGGATCGAGGTCAGCCGCAGGCAGCTGTCTCGGGTGCGTGAGTGGTTGGACGGGGGGCGCCCTTGATGATCGATGTGGTCTTGTTTGAGCCGGAGATCCCGCCGAACACCGGCAACATCATCCGCCTGTGCGCCAATACCGGGGCCGCCCTGCACCTGATCGAGCCCTTGGGCTTTCGCATGGAGGATGCGCAGCTGCGGCGCGCCGGGCTGGATTACCACGAGTATGCCGAGGTGCGCGTGCATCCTTCGCTGGAGGCCTGGCTTGCGGCGTGCCGTCCCAGGCGGGTCTTTGCCCTGACCACCAAGGGCGAGCGGAGCCCCTTCGAGGTGCGCTTCGCAGCCGGTGATGCCGTGCTGTTCGGCCCGGAGTCGCGCGGGCTGCCGGAGATGGTACGCGAACTCTTTCCGCGCGAGGACTGGCTGCGCCTGCCGATGCGCGAGGGCTCGCGCAGCCTGAACCTGTCCAATGCGGTGGCGGTGACGGTGTACGAGGCCTGGCGGCAGCTCGGCTTTACGGGGGCGGCGTGAGCGAGCCGGTCTTGGGGCTGCGCCCGATCGGGGTGGTGCGTACGCCGTTTCGGGAGAAGTTCGGCATCCCGCGCCAAGGAGGCTTGGTGGACGAGGTGCGGGCCACCCTCGAGCTCAGCCCGCCCTATGACCGCGCGGAGGCCTGGCGCGGCATCGAGGGCTTCAGCCATCTGTGGCTCATCACCTGGTTCCACGCCGGCAAGGGCGAGGCGGGCCTGACCGTGCGGCCGCCGCGCCTGGGCGGCAATGCGAGGCTCGGGGTGTTCGCCACCCGCGCGCCCTACCGCCCCAATCCGCTGGGCCTCTCGCTGGTGCGGCTGGAGGCGGTGGAGCAGACCGGCTGCGGGGTGAGATTGGTGGTGCGTGGGGCGGATCTGCTCGACGGCACACCGCTGCTCGATGTCAAACCCTATCTCCCCTACGCCGACGCGGTGCCGGAGGCGCGGGGTGGGTTCGCGATGGATGCGCCCGGGGCGCGTCTTGAGGTGGTCTGGAACGAGGCGGCACGGGAGCAGTGTGCCCGGTGGGCGGGGGTGTACCCCGATCTGCCTGCGCTGGTCGAGGCTGTGCTCGCGCGTGACCCGCGCCCGGCCTATCAGCAGGAGGCTACAGGAAGGGTCTACGGGGTCCGTCTGTACGATCTGGATGTGCGCTGGTCGGTGGCCGACGGGGCAGCTCTTGTCCTCGAGATGGTTGCGCAGGATGGGGCGAGCCCTACGGCGTCTTGACCTGAACCTGTGACTCCGTAAAGGCCCCGCCGGGGCGGCGTTCAACCTCCATCCAACCCATTCCACCGCCGAGGTCGGCGCCGCTGACGAACACCGTGCGGCCATCGTCGTTGGGGTTGTCGATGTGAAAGCCCAGCATGCGGGCGAGCAGGAGCCCGATCTCGTAGTGGCTCGGCTCTTCCAGCTGCCGGGCCGCCCGCAGCCACACGGACTGCTCGTCCGTGGTGTAGAACAGGAAGGGCACCCGGGCGACATCCGGCTCCAGCAGGGTATGCCCGTATCGGCCATGCTCGCCCATCATCTCGCCGTGGTCGGCAGTGAAGATGAAGTACGCCGGCAGGCGGCTGCGCTCGCGCAACTGGTGCAGGATGTCATCGAGCAGCGCGTCGGTATGGCGGATGGCGTTGTCGTAGCTGTTGACCGTGTACTCATGGCGCAGCAGGCCCTCAATGGGCCAGACCCAGTAGTGCGGCAGGGAAGACTTCTCGTAGGGATGATGGGAGTTGCGTTGGTGCAGGACGATGAGGGCCGGTTCGTCCAAGGGAAGCCGCGCGAGTTGTTCCAGCAGGATGTCGTCCTTCTTGCGCTCGTAGTCCGGCAGCAGGTCTTCCTGGGTGAGGAGCAGGTCGGCGTGCTCGCCTCCCGTATGGGCCACGAGGTCGGCGGTCTGGACGGAGATGTAGTAGGTCTTCATGCCGTGCGCCTGGGCCAGGCGGATGAGGTTGGTCTCGCCGCGGGTGATCTGTGGCAGGTTGCCGGGTTCGCGCACGATGTTGAAGAAGTGCGGCAGGCTGACCCGGGTGCTCACCCCGGCGGCGATGGCGGGGCGGTAAACGAAGGAGGGGGCGTCGCGCCAGGTCATGAGCCGTGGGGTAGTCTCGCGCGCATATCCGAACAGCTGCATGTGCTTGTAGGTCAGGCTCTCGCCCATGACGAGCACGATGATCGCCGGCTCCGGCGTATGGGTCTCGTGCACGGCATAGGGTGCGTAGTGGGGCGACGGGTCGGCGGCGGCCAGGTTGCGGCCGATGAAGAACGAGACGGCGTACAGCGCATTGCGCAGGGAGGTTTCAGTCGGCTGCGGATAGAAGTCGTGGGCCGCCGAGGTGTGATAGGCCTGGTAGGGAAGGATGGCCAGCAAAAACAGCAGGACGAGGGGCGCGTGAATGGACGAGAACACGTGGCCGCGGCTGCGGTGCCACAGCCAGGTGTTGATCAGGGCGGAGGCCAGCACGAGCCCAAGGGGGAACCAGAGGTGCTGGATGAAGCTGCTCAGGGTGAGGCCGATCTCGTCGAGCTCGGAGAGCAGCAGGCCCAGGGTCTGGGGATGGAAGTGGGTGCCGAAGTAGGAAAAATACAGCAACTGGCCCAACTGCAGATGGGCGATCAGCGCGATGATGGCGTAGGCCACGGTTTTCCATGGGGTGCCCAGCAGCAGGAGGCTGGCCAGCCACAGGGCGACCCCGTCCATGAAGCTCAGGTGTGCGCTGTACTGGCTGTTGACCAGTCCGTACAGCGCGTCCGGCAGGTAAATACAGGCAGAGAGCACCAGCCCCAGGAGGATGTGCGCCAGCGGTTTGCCCAGGCGTGGGGTGGACGGTGTCTGCATGTTGCGGGGTCCGGCGCCAGGAAGGGGCGGTGAGCAGCGACATGGCTTGCCCGTGATGGGGCAGATGATTTACCCGTCCTGCTCCTGGCGCAAGTTTCGCCGCAGCAGCTCGTCCACCGCTGCCCTGGCGGGGAGGTCTTCGTACAGTACCTTGTACACGGCGTGGGTGATGGGCATCTCCACACCCAGGCGTTCAGCCAGGCGCCAGGCCTCGCGTGCGGTGGGCTGGCCCTCGACGGCCTGGTCGATGATGGCGAGCGCCTCGTCGACGCACTTGCCTTCGGCCAACAGCAGGCCGAAGCGGCGGTTGCGCGACTGGTTGTCGGTGCAGGTCAGCACCAGATCGCCGAGGCCGGCGAGACCCATGAAGGTCTCCTTACGGGCACCGGCATGCACGCCGAGGCGCATGATCTCTGCCAGCCCGCGGGTGATGAGGGCGGCGCGGGTGTTGGCGCCAAAATGCAGGCCGTCGGCGATGCCGGCGGCGATGGCGAGTACGTTCTTGAGCGCGCCGCCCAGCTCCACCCCGATCACGTCATCGACCCGGTAGGCGCGGAAGCGTGGGTTGTGCAGCCAGCCGGCCAGCCGCTCGGCGAAGTCGCCATCGTGGGAGGCCACGGTGACAGCGGTCGGCAGGCCGGCGGCGACCTCGGCGGCGAAAGTCGGGCCGGAGATCACCGCGGGGGGGGCAAGGTGGGGCAGTTCCTCGGAGACGATCTCGTCCAGCCGCTTGGCGCTGTCGACCTCGAGCCCCTTGGAGGCCCAGGCCAGCCGGGTGGGCTGGCGCAGATGGGGGGCCAGGTCGCGCAGGAAGGCGCGGAAACCCTGGCTCGGCACGGCGACCAGTGCGAGGTCGGCCGCGTCGAGGGCGGTCTCGATGTCGCCGGTGGCGGTCAGGGCGTCGGGAAAGAGGGCATCGGGCAGGTAGCGGCGGTTGCAGCGCTCCGCCTGCATGCGCGCCATGGTCTCGGGGTGGCGCCCCCACAGACGCACGCGGTGGCCGTTGCGGGCCATCAGAATGGCGAGCGCAGTGCCCCATGCCCCGGCGCCGAATACAGCGACGGAGATGGAGCTGGCCGGGGTGTTCCCCGTCATGGCCTGGCTCATGGCGCAGCTCCCGTGGCGCGCAGGCGCGCGTCAGTGGGTGAGGGGCTGGGCCGCTTGGGCCTCGCGCTGCTGCAGGTGCTGGAGGTAGAGCGCGTCGAAGTTGATCGGCTGCAGCAGCAGGGGCGGGAAGCCGCCTTTGGACACCAGGTCGGCCACGGTCTCGCGCACGAAGGGGAACAGCTGAGTCGGGCAGACGCTGCCGAGGATATGGCCGAATTCCGCGCCGTCGAAGCCTTGGATGGTGAAGATGCCCGCCTGCGCGACCTCGGCGAGGAAGGCCGTCTCGTCCTTGCCCTCGATCGTCTGCGTCGCCGTGGCGGTGATGGTCAGGGTGACCTCGTACACGTCATCCGCGAGCTTCTGGGTGGCGTTGCCGACCTGCACGTTGATGTTCGGCTGCCAGTCGGCGAGCTGGAAGATGCTCGGTGCGCGGGGGGACTCGAAGGAGACGTCCTTGAGGTAGATGCGTTGCAGGAAGAAAGCGCGCTGGGGTTGCTGGGCGTCGGTCATCGGGCTGTCCTTGGAAGGCGTTCAAAGAGGGATATGCTGGCGCAGCCACTGTACCAACTGGGGCAGGGGCATGGCGCCGCTCTGGTGGGCGATCTCGCGGCCGCCCCGGAACAGGGCCAGGGTGGGGATGCTGCGGATGCCGAATTGCTGACCGATCATCGGTTCGCTTTCGGTGTCGACCTTGGCGATGCGCAGGCGCGGCTCGAGCGTGCGCGCCGCCTCGTCCAGCACCGGGGCCATCATGCGGCAGGGGCCGCACCACGGTGCCCAGAAGTCGACCAGCACGGGCAGGTCGTTGCGGCCGACGAAGCGCTCGAAGGTGGCCGAGGTCAGCTCGACCGGGTGGCCGGTGAACAGGGGCTTGTGGCAGCGGCCGCAGCTTCCGCCTTCGCCCAGGCGGCCGGCGGGCACGCGGTTGACGCCGCCGCAGTGCGGGCAGACGACATGCAGGTTGTCACTCATGCGGGATCTCCTTCATGGGCGTGTCCGGCCAACGGGCGGGGAACAACAGGTCATCGAGCACGCCCTCGCTGTCGAGCGCGAGCAGGTCGGTGTAGCCGCCAACCGGGCGGCCATCGATGAAGACCTGAGGGACGGTGGAACGGCCGGAGCGTTCCTCCATCTCCTGCCACAGGTCGGCATCGCCATCCACGACGATGGGCTCGAACTTTACCCCCTTGGTGTTAAGGAGGCGTTGCGCCATCGTGCAGTAGAAGCAGGCGCGGCTGAGGTAGACGGTGACGTCCGCCTGGGCCATGGGGCTTACTTCTTTTTGACCGGCAGGCCGTCGTGCGTCCAGGCCATGATGCCGCCTGCCAGATTGTAGAGCTTGGTGAAGCCCTGCTTGGCGAGGAGGTTGCAGGCCATGCCGGAGCGGTTGCCGGTGCGGCAGTAGACGATCACCGGCTTGTCTTTCCAGGACTCGATCTGGTCGATCTTGCTGCCCAGCTGGCCGAGCGGGATGTGCTTCGCATCGCGCAGGTGGCCTTCGCGGTATTCGTTGATCTCGCGCACGTCGAGCAGTAGCGGCTCCTCGTGGCTCATCATGCGCGAGGCCTCGGCCGGGCCGATTTCGGCATACTTGCGGGTGAGGCGCGAGATCTCGGAGGCGATCAGCATGAACAGGATGCCGACCGCGGCCGCGGCCAGCATCCAGTGGCGCTGGAGAAAGTCGAGAAAATCCATGCGTGCTTACTGGGGACGGCGCACGCCCATCTTCTCGCAGATGGTATCCAGCGGGCAGAAGCGGGTGAAGCCGCTCTGGAACAGGTTCAGGCCGACGAAGGCGGTCAGCCACAGCCAGCTCATCTTGCTCATGTCGACCTGGCCGGTGAAGTGGGCGAGGGCCAAGGTCAGCAGGATCATGAAGCCGGCGACGATGCGTACAATGCGGTCGGTGGTCATCTTCTGGACTCGTTGAAAGAGGTTCAGGAGGAATGGGGACAGAACACTTCCTGCATCATGCCGATCAGGCGCAGGGTGCGCGCGTCACTGACGCGGTAGTATACCCGGTTGGCGTCCTTGCGCGAGGCGAGGATGCCCTTGTCGCGCAGGATGGCAAGATGCTGGGAGATGTTGCTCTGCGTGGTGCCGACGGCATCGACGATGTCCTGCACGCTGACCTCGCGGTCACCCAGCACGCACAGTATCTTGAGCCGCAGGGGGTGAGACATGGCCTTGAGGGAGCGCGAGGCGCGGTCGATGTCTTCCATGCGGGTCATCAGGCGCGGGGCGCAGATATCGGTATCGTCATGCACCATGGTTATGTTCCTGGCGTGGCCACAGGTTAAATCAGAATATTGTGATAAATGGTAAACCTTTTCCCGCGAACTGCCCATGTGCTCGTCGTGCTCGTCCTTGTGGGGGGCTTCGCGGCTTCGGCCGAGGCGGATGATGCCGCGCAGAAGGCCAAGGAACTCAAGGAGTTGCAGAAGGCCCTCGAGTCCGCACGGTCCGAACTGAACAGCCTGAGCGCGCTGCGCAACAACGAGGAGCGGGCCCTGCGCAACCTTGAGAACCAGCAGGCCGGCGCGGCCCGGGCCCTGCACGAGGCGCGCGAGGCGCTGCTTGCGCAGCAGGCCGACCTCGAGGCATTGCGCGCCCGCCAGGCGGCGCTGGAAGGCTCGATCGCACGCGGCCGGGAGGGGCTGGCCGCGAGCGTGCGCGCACTGTATGCCCTGGGGCCGGACTCGACCCTGCAGGGGATGCTGAGCCCCGGGGGGCGTGCCGACAAGATGCGGATGGAGGGGTATCTCGCGGTGTTGCGCGACCGCCATGCCCGAACTTTGTCTGGCCTGCGCGCGGATCTGGACGAGAGTGCGCGCGTCGTGGCTGAACTCGAGAGCGGGTTGGCCCATCTAATCGCGCTGGAGCGTTCGGCGCGCGAGGAGCAGCAGCGTCTTGACGAGCTTCGGCAGAAGCAGTCTCAGGCCATCGAAACCCTGGAGGCCCGCATGAAGGCGGGCGAGGCAAGGGTTGAGCAGATCAGGAGCGATCAGCGCGATCTCGCGCGGCTGGTACGAAAGCTGGAAGAGGCGGCAAAGCAGCCACCTCCCCCCCCTCCGCCCAGCGCTCAGCCGCCTTCGATGCGCAGGCAGGCCACGGACAACGTGGAGGCGGCGGCACCCAGGGGCGAGCAAGCTCCGGTCCCGGTGGGCGTGGCGGGAGGCATTCCGGTGGCTGGGCGCCTGGCGCGCAAGTATGGCGACCCGACCGGGCTGGGGGAGTTGCGTTCCGACGGTCATTTTTACGCCGCGGCGGAGGGGACGCCGGTGCGTGCGGTCGCCGATGGCCGGGTCGTGTTTGCCGACTGGATGCGTGGCTATGGCCAATTGGTCATCCTGCAGCATGCGGGGGGGTACCTGAGCCTCTACGCGCACAACGAGGCGATCTACA
The DNA here is from genome assembly GCF_039822285.1 of Thiofaba sp. EF100. Taxonomy (NCBI): domain Bacteria; kingdom Pseudomonadati; phylum Pseudomonadota; class Gammaproteobacteria; order Chromatiales; family Halothiobacillaceae; genus Thiofaba; species Thiofaba sp. EF100. The sequence continues at coordinate 376,470 of NZ_JBAJEY010000002.1, forward strand.
AACCGGTGGGCGCGAGCGTGCGGCGAGGCGAGGTGATCGGTGCGGCGGGCCGCAGCGGTGGAGCACGCCAGACGGGGCTGTATTTCGAGGTCCGGCATGGCGGTCAGCCGATCAACCCCGCCCGCTGGGCCGCCATGAAGGGCGGGTAGGGTCGGGACAGGTTTAGCCGCCGCTGATAGACTCTCGGCAACAGGTTTTTCGCGCGGGCATGGCCCGCGCCCATGAGGAGTGAATTCCATGCAACAGCGTATGCGTGCCGCGGCCCTGGTGGTGACCGGTGTCGCCCTCGGCTTCGGGTTGACCTTCGGCGCAGGCGTGCTGGCGGAGCGCGAGGCCCCGGCCGCCGCGGTCGAGTCCCTGCCGATCAACGAGCTGCGTACCTTCACGGATGTCTACGCGCGCATCAAGGCGGACTATGTCGAGTCGGTGGACGACAAGACCCTGCTGACCCATGCCATCCGCGGCATGCTCGCCGGCCTGGATCCCCACTCCACCTACCTCGACCCCGAGGAATTCAAGGAGCTGCAGGCGGGGACCAGCGGCACCTTCGGCGGTCTCGGGATCGAGGTTGGCATGGAGGATGGCTTCGTCAAGGTCATCGCGCCCATCGACGACACCCCGGCCCAGCGTGCCGGCCTGCAGGCGGGCGATTTGATCATCCGCCTGGACGACAAGCCGGTGCAGGGGATGAGCCTGAACGATGCGGTCAAGCTGATGCGCGGCGAGCCGGGCACCAAGATCAAGCTGACGGTGGTGCGCAAGGGCCTGGAAAAGCCGCTGGAGCTCACCCTCGAGCGCGCCGTGATCCGGGTCAAGAGCGTCAAGAGCCGCATGCTTGAGCCAGGCTACGCTTATGTGCGCATCACCCAGTTCCAGTCGCAGACCGGTGAGCAGCTGCGTCAGGTGCTCGAGGATCTGCAGAAGCAGGCGGGTGGCAAGCTCAAGGGGCTGGTGCTGGACCTGCGCAACAACCCGGGCGGCGTGCTGCAGGCCTCGGTGAGCGTGGCCGATGCCTTCCTGGATGACGGCCTGGTGGTGTACACCGATGGTCGGGTGAAGGACGCCAAGCTGCGCTACAGCGCGCATCCGGGCGACCTGCTCAATGGCGCGCCAATGGTGGTACTGGTCAACGGCGGTTCGGCCTCGGCCTCCGAGATCGTTGCCGGGGCCCTGCAGGACCACAAGCGCGCGATCATCATGGGCAGCAAGACCTTCGGCAAAGGCTCGGTGCAGAGCATCCAGGAGCTGGCCAACGGTGGCGCGGTGAAGCTCACCACCTCCCGTTATTACACCCCGTCCGGCCGCTCGATCCAGGCCGAGGGCATCGTCCCGGATATCCTCCTGCCGCAGATCACGGTCGACAAGGTCGAGATGGATGATCATCGCCTCAAGGAGGCCGATCTTTCCCGCCATCTCGACAACGGCAACCGGCCGGGCAACGGCGCGGCGAAGCCCGCCGACGTGGTCAACGGCGAGGACGGCAAGCCGCTGGCGCAGAGCGACTTCGCCCTGTTTGAGGCCCTGAACATGCTCAAGGGCATGGTCATTCTCGGCACCCGCTAAGGAGGTCGCCATGCCACGCGTCCTGGTACCCCTCGCCCCCGGCTTCGAGGAGCTGGAGGCCATCTCCATCACCAACATCCTGCGCCGCGCCGGGATCGAGGTGCTGACCGCCGGGCTGCAGCCGGGGCCGGTACGGGCGGCGCGTGGCACGGTCCTCGTGCCGGATACGAGCCTCGACCAGGTGCTGCATGAGGACTTCGACCTGGTGGTGCTGCCCGGCGGCCTGCCGGGGGCGGACAACCTGCGCGACGACCCGCGGGTGCTGCACATCCTGCAGCGCACCCATGCCGAGGGGCGGCTGGTCGGGGCGATCTGTGCCGCGCCCAAGGTGCTGGCCCATGTCGGCCTGCTGCATGGGCGTCGGGCGACCCATTATCCCGGCGCCCTGAACGCCGAGGAGCTGGCCGGCATGACGGACAGCTCCGCCGCGATCGAGCTGGATGACCGCATCATCACCTCGCGTGGTCCCGGAACGGCCATGGACTTCGCCCTGGCGTTGGTCGAGCAGCTCATGGGGCGCGCCAAGCGCGACGAGGTGGAGGCCGGACTGGTTCGCTGACCCCGGCCTGCGTCTGAAACACAACGCCCCGCACGATGCGGGGCGTTGTCGTTTTCGGCAGGGCGGTCAGCGGTTGGTCGGGGGGGTGGCGCTGATCTTGTGGATGGCAAGATCTGCCCCCTCGTATTCCTGTTCCTGGTCCAGCCGCAGGCCGACCATCTTCTTCAGCGTGCCATAGACCGCAAGGCCGCCGAGCAGGGCGAGGGCGATGCCGAGCAAGGTCCCGATGAGCTGGCTCATCAGGCTGACGCCGCCTGTGCCGCCCAGCGCCTCCAGGCCGAAGATGCCGGCGGCGATGCCGCCCCAGGCCCCGCACAGGCCATGCAGTGGCCATACGCCGAGCACGTCGTCGATCTTCCAGCGGTTCTGGGTGATGGTGAACAGGGCCACGAACAGGCCGCCTGCGATGGCGCCGGTCATCAGTGCGCCGAGGGGGTGCATCAGGTCGGAGCCCGCGCAGACGGCCACCAGGCCCGCGAGCGGACCGTTGTGGACGAAGCCGGGGTCGTTCTTGCCCGCGACCAAGGCCGCGAGGATGCCACCCACCATGGCCATCAGCGAGTTGAGCGCGACCAGGCCGGAGACGGCCTCCACGGTCTGCGCGGACATCACGTTGAAGCCGAACCACCCCACGGTCAGGGTCCAGGCCCCGAGCGCAAGGAAGGGGATGCTCGACGGCGGATGGGCAGTCATGCCGCCCTTCTTACCATAGCGTCCCATGCGCGGACCGAGCAGCAACACGGCGGCGAGCGCCACCCAGCCACCGAAGGCATGCACCACCACCGAGCCTGCGAAGTCATGGAACTTGGCGCCGAAGCTCGCCGCAAGCCACTCCTGCACACCGTACGCGCCATTCCACATCATGCCTTCGAACAGCGGATAGAACAGGGCGACGAGGATGAAGGTCGCCCCAAGCTGAGGGTAGAAGCGTGCGCGCTCGGCAATGCCGCCGGAAACAATGGCGGGGATGGCGGCGGCGAAGGTCAAGAGGAAGAAGAACTTGACCAGGCCATAGCCGTGCTCGGCGGACAGCGCCTGCGCGCTCTGCCAGAAGTCCACGCCGTAGGCCAGCGGGTAGCCGATGAAGAAATAGGCGAGGGTCGCCACGGCGAAATCGCCCATGATCTTCATCAGTGCGTTGACCTGGTTTTTCTCCCGCACGGTGCCGACCTCGAGGAAGGCGAAGCCTGCGTGCATGGCCAGCACCATCGCGGCGCCGATCAGCAGGAAAAAGACGTCCATACCGGTGGGTGTCATGGGCAACCTCATGAACAAAAACAACGAGGGGGCTGCTTAAGCAATAAGCGCGCCACCCAAAGGAGGATCGGAAAAAGCCTTCCCGGGCTTTTTCAGATCGGCATGTTGCGAAATGAATTCGCGAAGGGGACGCCTTGAGAATATAGCGCGCACAAAAAAGGCGCCCACAAATGGGGCGCCTGCATCATTGCGGGGCTTTCGAGCCCGTGGGGTAGGGAGGTTACTCGACGCGCTCGCCGTGCAGGGCGGTGTCGAGGCCTTCGCGTTCCTGCTCCTCGCTGACGCGCAGGCCCATGACCATGTCGATCACCTTGAGGATGACGAAGGTCAGTACCGCGACGTAGACGACGGTGATGGCGACACCCACAATCTGGGTCATGACCTGGCCCATGCCGCCGGCCACGCCGCCGATGGACTCGACGGCGAAGAAGCCGGTCAGGATGGCGCCGACGATGCCGGCCACGCCATGCACGCCGAAGGCATCCAGCGAATCGTCATAGCCGAGCATGCGCTTGAGGCTCGTGGCTCCCCAGAAGGCCGCTACCCCACCGATCAGGCCGATGATCAGGGCGCCGACCGGGCCGACGAAGCCGGCGGCCGGGGTGACGGCCACAAGGCCCGCCACCGCGCCGGAGACGATGCCCAAAAGGCTCGGCTTGCCCTTGGCCAGCCACTCGGCAAACATCCAGGCGAGCGCGGCACCCGAGGTGGCGACCATGGTGGCGAGCATCGCCATGCCGGCACGGCCATCGGCGGCGACGGCGGAGCCGGCGTTGAAGCCGAACCAGCCCACCCACAGCAGGGCACCGCCGATCAGGGTCAGCACCAGGTTGTGCGGTGCCATCGGCTCCTTGCCGTAGCCCAGGCGCTTGCCCAGCATGATGGCGGCGACCAGTCCCGCCACGCCGGCATTGATGTGCACCACGGTACCGCCCGCGAAGTCGAGCACGCCCATGTCCCAGAAGAAGCCGCCCACGCCGCTCCACACCATGTGGGCGATTGGCACGTAGACCAGGAACAGCCAGGCGGTGATGAACACCAAGAGGCTGGAAAACTTCATCCGCTCGGCCACGGCACCGGTGATCAGCGCGGCGGTGATGATGGCGAAGGTCATCTGGAAGACGACGAACACGGATTCGGGGATGACCCCGGTCAGGCTGTCCTTCCCGATCCCGGCGAGGAAGGCCTTGTTCAGGGTGCCGATGAAGGAGTTGAGATTGGTGACCCCCTCCTCCATGCCGGTGGTGTCGAAGGCCAGCGAGTAGCCGAACAGCATCCACAGCACACCGACGAGGCCGGTGATGGCGAAGCTCTGCATCAGCGTGCCGAGCACGTTCTTCTTGCGCACCATGCCGCCATAAAACAGCGCCACGCCAGGGATGGTCATCATCAGCACCAGCACGGTGGAGGTCAGCATCCACGCGGTGGCGCCGGAGTCCAAGGTGGGGGCCGCCTCGGCGGCGGCCGTCACCGTCTCGGTGACCACCTCGACCGCGGGGGCGGCCTCTTCGGCCAGGGCCAGCGACCCGGTGGCGAGGGTACCGAGCATGAGCATCGATTTGAGAAGCATCGGATTCATCGTGCGCCCTCCTTACAGTGCGCTAGGGCCGGTCTCGCCGGTACGGATGCGGATGGCCTGCTCGATGGGGGAGACGAAGATCTTGCCGTCGCCGATCTTGCCGGTCTTGGCCGCGCGGGTGATGGCCTCGATCACCGTGTCGACCAGCGGATCGTCCACGACCATGTCCAGCTTGATCTTGGGCAGGAAGTCCACGACGTATTCCGCGCCGCGGTACAGTTCGGTGTGACCCTTCTGGCGGCCGAAGCCTTTCACTTCGGACACGGTCAGGCCCTGGACCCCCACCTCGGCGAGGCTCTCGCGAACCTCGTCGAGCTTGAAGGGTTTGATGATGGCGGTGATGAGTTTCATCTCGTCCCTCCGATCAGAACGACTTGAGGAAGGACAGATAGACGCGGCCGTCCGCGACATCCTTGCCTGCCCAAGTGTAGGCAGCCTTGTCGGCATTGGTGTCCGAGTAGGCCAGGGTCACGACGCCAAAGCCGACATCCTTGGTCACGCCCACCTTCCAGTCGGTGTAGGACGCCAGGTCGTTGTCCTTGACGCTCTGGTAGCCGACATGGCCGATCACGCCCCAGCCGTCGCCCAGGTCGTAGGTGGCGGAGAGGTCGGCGTAGTAGCTGCCGCGGGTCTTGGCGAAGAGGTCGGTTTCTGAGCCCCAGCCTACGAAGTGGTCGGACACCACGTAGTTGACTTTGGCGGTGAGGATCCCGTAGCTGAGGCCGGCATAGACCTCGGTGGTGTCGGGCGTCGGGCCGGCGGCCTGGGCCGTCTCCGTGCGATCACCGGGATAGTAATAGGTGATTACGCCTACATCGAAGCCAAGATCCTTGGTGATGGAGCCCTTAAAGCCACCGTACAGGTCAATCTCCATGCTGTTGCTTTCTTTCAGGCCGAGTGCACTCACCCATTCGACGTTGGAGCCCCAGGTGCCCACGTAGAAGCCGCTTTCATGGGCGAAATCGAAACCGCCCTGGATGGCCGGCTTGTGCTGGGTTTGCGAAATGCCGCGGAAGAGGTAATCGCTGGTCAGGCCGATGTTGGCGCTCAGGGTGTAAGGGGACTTGGCCTCCTCGGCCATGGCGGGGGCGTGGGCGGCGGCGAGGCCCAGGGTCATCAGAACACCGGCAGTGACTTTTTTCATGGAAACGTGCATGGAAGCATCCTCTTGGTATGGGGCGGTTGTTGCAGGATCGCAGGAAGTCTCTAGCAGGAGCAGTGCCAATTTGATATTGGCTTGAAAATCAATGTCTTGTTGAATGGTCTGGGCCCTTGCCAAGGGCGCGGAGGCGTGGTGCACCAATATGGTGCGCAGCGGTGCCCAGTTAAGAGGCGTTCACGAGCGGACTCCTGGGCTAGCAGGCCGTTGAAAAAAAGGGTTTCAACGGCCTGCTAAGGCAAGCCATGGAAGGCTTGCACGAAGATCAATCACGTTAAGTGATTGATCTTCGCAGCCCGTCGCGGACATGCGCCGCGACGAGGCGAGTTGAAAAAGGGCAGGAAGCCCTTTTTCAACACCCTGCTAGACTTGGTCCGGTCAGACAATGAGGTGCCCCCATGCTCGACCCTAAACAACTGGATGATTTCGCCCGCCGCCTGGGCGAGGCCCTGCCTGCCGGCCTGACCGAGCTGCGCGCCGACCTCGAAAAGACCGCGCGCCTCGGATTGCAGCAGATGCTGGAGAAAATGGATCTGGTCACGCGCGAGGAATTCGAGGTGCAGAAGGCCGTGCTGGAGCGCACCCGCGCCAGGCTCGAGGCGCTCGAGCACCGCGTGGCCGCGCTGGAGGCCGCGGCCCACGGGGCCGACCGGGAGTAAGCTAGGGAAAACGATGAGCACGAGATTCTCCCCTCCCCCACCAGGGGGGAGGGAACGAGCCACAATCAAGGTTGCATCGTTTCCCAAAAAGAGCCCAGGAGGGGCACCATGTCTTTGGCCATCACCTACGCCCGTGCCCAGGTCGGTATCGAGGCCCCGCTGGTCAGCGTGGAGACCCATGTCGCCAACGGACTGCCCAGCTTCGCCCTGGTCGGCCTGCCGGAGGCTGCGGTGCGCGAAAGCCGCGAGCGGGTGCGCGCCGCCCTCTTGACCTGCGGCTACGAAATGCCGCCGCGCCGCATCACCGTCAACCTCGCGCCCGCCGACCTGCCCAAGGAGGGCGGCCGCTTCGACCTGGCCATGGCCCTCGGTCTGCTGGCCGCCACGGGGCAGCTCGCGCCGGATCGCTTCGCGCCCTACGAATTCCTGGGGGAGCTGGCCCTCAGCGGTGCACTGCGCCCGGTGCCCGGCGTGCTCCCGGCGGCCATGCGTGCGCGGGATGCCGGGCGCGCGCTGATCCTGCCGCATGGGAATGTCGCCGAGGCTGCGCGGGTGTCGGGGGGGCAGATCTTCGGTGCGGGGCATCTGCGCGAGGTGGTGGCCCACCTGCTCGGGGCCGAGCCCCTGAGCCCGGCGTCGCCGGGCTCAGGGGGCGGCGTGCCGGCCGTGCCCGACCTGCGCGACGTGCGTGGTCAGCACCGCGCCAGGCGTGCGCTGGAGATCGCCGCCGCCGGCGGGCATAACCTGCTGATGATCGGTCCGCCCGGGGCGGGCAAGAGCATGCTGGCGCACCGGCTGGCGGGCATCCTTCCCGCCATGGGGGAGGAGGAGGCCCTGGAGAGCGCCGCCATCTGGTCGGTCAGCAGCCAGGGCTTCGATGAGGCGCGCTGGGGCGTGCGCCCCTTCCGCGCCCCGCACCACACCGCCTCCGGCATCGCCCTGATCGGCGGCGGCTCGAGCCCGCGCCCGGGCGAGATCTCCCTCGCCCATCACGGCGTGCTGTTCCTGGACGAGCTGCCCGAGTTCGACCGGCGCGCGCTGGAGGTGCTGCGCGAGCCCATGGAGACCGGGCGCATCGTCATCTCCCGCGCCGCGCGCCAGGTCGAATTCCCGGCCGCCTTCCAACTGATCGCGGCCATGAACCCGAGCCCCAAGGGCGATGATTCCGACCCGGAGGCCGGGCGCCGCTACCGGGCGCGCCTGTCCGGCCCGCTGCTCGACCGCATCGACCTCCAGCTCGAAGTCCCCCCTGTGGCGCGGGAACACCTGCGACTGGACACTCCGCCGGACGGCGAGCCGAGCGCGGTGGTGCGCCAGCGGGTGGAGCAGGCCCGCGCGGTGCAGCGGGCCCGCTCGGGCCGGCCGAATGCGCGTCTGGGGGCAGCGGAGCTGGCTTGCCATGCCCGGCTCGGCGTCAAGGAGGCCGAGTTGCTGGAGCAGGCGATGGAGCGGCTCGGCCTCTCCGTGCGCGGGCGCGACAAGGTGCTGCGCGTGGCGCGCACCATTGCCGACCTGGCCGGCAGCGAGTCGATCCGCGCCGAGCATCTGGCCGAGGCGATCGGCTACCGCGACCTGGCGCGCTACGGCTTCGGCTGACTCCGCATCGCCCAAGGGGCCTCCGGGTTGAATGCCTGCGGCGCATGGCGCGGCTCTTGCTTGAAGGAGAGGCCACCCTTCATGGAGTAGCGAGCCATGCCCCATCTCACCCCTTGCATGCGCCAGAGGGGTGCACCATGACCCAGGTGCACCGTTTCTGGCCATTGCTGACCGGCACCCACCGTTACGACAAGAGCCTGTCGACCCGTGGGCGGGGCCAGGGCGTCATGATTGAGGCGCCGATCCTCGCCTATCTGATCGAGACCGCAAACGGCCGCATCCTCTACGACGTGGGCTGCGACTACGCCAAGATTGCTGATCCGGTGCAGCGGGCGCGGCATTACGAGGGGCTGGACTTTCCCTTCGGCCCGCCGGTAATGACCGAGGAGCAGCGCCTGCCGAACCGGCTGGCGCGCCTTGGCCTGACGCCGCTGGATGTCGACCTGGTGCTCGTCGGCCATCTGCACTTCGACCACGCCGGCGGGCTGTGCGAGTTCTGCCACAGCGAGATCCATGTGCATGCCCGCGAGCTGGAGGCTGCCCGCGCCGGCGCGGATGGGGCCTATTTCGCCGAGGACTTCGCTGGCGACTACCGTTGGCGCGTCGCGCAGGGCGAGTACGACCTGCTGCCGGGCGTGCGCGCGATCGAGTCGCCCGGCCACACCGCCGGCCACATGTCGCTGCTGGTCGAGCTGCCCAAGGGGCCGCCCATCCTGCTGGCGGGTGATGCCGCCGACCTGCGTGAGAACATCGAGGACGAGGTGGCGCCCGGACTGTGCTGGCAGGAGCGCGAGGACCTGGCCCTTGCGAGCATCCGCAAGCTCAAGTCCTTGGCGCGCGAGGCGGGCGCGCAGCTCTGGCCCAACCACGACATGGCCTTCTTCCGTGCGTGCCGGCCGTTCCCGGAGCCGTACGCATGACGCCGCGCGTTCCTCAGCGCTTCGTCGGCCTCTGGCACCGTCGGCTGCTTGAAACCCCTGCGGTGCGCGACACTTCGACCGAGGTCTTTTGGCTGCAGACCCCAACCCTCTACGTCGACCTGCGCGTGCCCCTGGGGCGGCAGGCCCCGTGCGAAGGGTTTGCCGGGAGGCTGACGGTGGACGGTGATGTCCTGACCTGGCAGCGCTGGCTGGACCTCTCGCCGCCATCCCCCTGGCCGGACGTGGGCACCATGCACGGGGAGGGCGACCTGCTGGAGGAGTTCGGCGTGTACCAGCCCTACCGCGAGGTGTGGCAACGCGTGGCCCACGGAGGGGACAGCCTTGCCCTGGTCTGGGAAGGCGAGGGGGCGGGCCGGGGGATCTGGGTCATGCTCGGGCGCTATTTCATGTGGGCCCTGTTCCGCCACGAGGGCCTATCGCTCCACCGGGAGATCAGCTACGGGCTGCGCGGGGAGGAGGGCGGCGCATGGACCATCCTCCGTTCGAGCGAGGCCGCCCTGGTCGGGACCTCGCTGGCCGATCGCTACCACATCAGCATGCCGAAGGCGGCGCTGGGGGATTGCCTCCTTTGCGACCGGGGCACGGGCCAGCGGATGCGCTGGCGGCCCCATGCATGATTGCCCTCAACGAGCACAGCACAGGACGGATGTATGACCTTGCCGACGAGCGCCCCGCTCATCGCCCTGCTCCTGGCCGCCATCCTGTGGGGGCTGAGCTGGATACCGCTCAAGCACTTCGCCGCGTATGACGTGCACGGCGTGTCGCTCAACCTGGTCGCCTATGGCGGCCTGGCCCTCCTCTTCCTGCCCCTCCTGTGGCGGCAGCGAGCGGCCTGGCGCGGTCAGGGGCTGACCCTGCTGGGCATCGCCCTGCTCGGCGGTTACGCCAATTTCGCCTTCACCACAGGGATGGCCCTCGGTGAGGTGGTGCGGGTGATGGTGCTGTTCTACCTCGTCCCGGTGTGGGGCGTGCTGGGCGGGCGTCTGTTCCTGGGCGAGGTGATCGATCGGCCGCGCCTGCTCGGGGTGGTGTTGGCCCTGACCGGGGCGCTGCTGATCCTCGGTGGACCGGCGGTCCTGCAGGGTGAGGTGTCCTGGCTGGACCTGCTGGCCATCAGCTGCGGCCTGGCCTTCGCCGGCAACAACATCGTATTCCGCGCGCGGCCTCAGCTGCCGATGGGAAGCAAGCTTGCGGCCATGTTCCTGGGCTGCGCGGCCATGGCCGCCGCAGGGCTGGAGGCCGGCGTTCAGGACTGGCCCGCGGCTCCCGCGGCGATCTGGGGCGGGGTGCTGCTGTTCGGCTTTGGCTGGGTGCTGCTCGCCACCCTTGGCACGCAGTGGGGGGTGACCCATATGGAGGCCGGACGCGCGGCCATCCTCATCATCCTCGAACTGGTGGTGGCGGTGGTGTCCGCCATGCTGCTCGGCGGGGAGCGGATGAGCCCTCTGGAGCTGGCCGGCGGCGCGCTCATCCTTGGCGCGGCCCTGCTGGAGGGTTGGCGCGAGGGGAAGCGGCCGGTGGCAGGCTGAGCGAAGAAATAAAGAACGGGGCTCGTGGCCCCGTCCTCAGGTCCCTGTCGTTCGCCCTGCTCAGAACAGGCGCAGGTAGCGATTCCGCTCCCAGTCGGACACGTGGCTGTGGTAGTCCAGCCATTCCTGGCGCTTGAAGTCGGCATAGGTGCGGAACATCAGCGGCCCCATCACCTCCTCGGACAGCGGGTCGGCTTCGAAGGCATCCACGGCCTCCTCGAGGTTGCGCGGCAGCAGCTCGATCCCGCGCGCCTTCAGCTCGGCGGTCGGCAGCTGGTACATGTTCTCGGTGTTCGGTGCGCCGGGGTCGAGCCCCTCGCGGATGCCTTCCAGCCCGGCAGCCAGCATCATCGCCGCGCCCAGGTAGAAGTTGCCGGAGATGTCCGCCGCGCGACATTCGACCCGGCCGCCGCCGAGCGGGATGCGCATCATGTTGGTGCGGTTGTTGTTGCCGTAGCAGACGTAGACCGGTGCCCAGGTGAAGCCGGACATGCTGCCCTTGCGCACCAGTCGTTTGTAGCTGTTGACGGTCGGGGCGATCACGGCGGCGATGGCCCTGGCGTGGCGCAGGATGCCGGCGGTGAACTGGTAACCGAGCGCCGACAGGCCGCAGCCGCGCGGATCATGGTCGTCCTCGAACAGGTTGGCGCCGGTCTCGTGGTCGGCCAGCGACATGTTGTAGTGCGCGCCGGATCCGGTGCGGTTGGCGAAGGGTTTGGGCATGAAGCTGGCGAAGAAGCCGTGCTTCTTGGCCAGCTCGCGCACCATCATGCGGAAGAAGGTGACGCGGTCGGCGGTGGTCAGCGCGTTGGCATACATGAAGTCGGTCTCGAACTGGCCGTTCGCATCCTCGTGGTCGAAGGAGTAGACGTCCCAGCCGAGTTTGTTCATGGCCTGCACAAGCTCGTCCACCAGCGGGTAGCTGTCGAGCAGGCCCTCCACGTCGTAGCAGGGCTTGGCCAGGGTGTCGCGCGGGCTGGCTGGCACGGGGCGGCCGTCTTCGCCTTCGCGCAGGATGAAGAACTCGGTCTCCACGCCGAGGTTGAAGGTGAACCCCATCTCGGCCGCCTTTGCCAGCTGGCGCTTGAGGATGCCGCGTGCACAGGCCTCGAAGGGCTGGCCCTGATGGTAGAGGTCGCTGGCGAACCAGACGACCTCGGGATTCCACGGCAGCACGGTGGCGGAGGACGGGTCGGGGCGGGCGGAGACCTCCTCGTCGCTGATCGCCTGCGGCACGCCGTCCAGCGCCGCGCCGGTGTACAGCTCGGAGCCGCGCAGCATCTGGTCGATGTGGGCGAGCGGCACCGCCTTGGCCTTGGACACGCCGTGGATGTCGACGAAGCTGGCGAGGGCATATTTCACGCCTTCGTTCTCGAGGGCGCTGTGGAGGGCCTGGATTTCAGGTGAGCGGGGGTGTTTGGCCATGGTGGAGGTTCCTGGTCGGGGGTGGGGTTAAATCAGGGCGTCGTGCCACATCTCGAGGGGCGTGGTCTCGTGCAGGGCCTTTTCGAGCTGGGCGGCAAGCGACCTGACGCAGCGCTCTAGCAGCTCGCGGCCTTCGGTAGCGCTGGCCCGGCTTGGCTGGCCGACCACGCCGTGCAGGCATTCCTGGTCGACCCGGTAGCTGAAGAAGCAGCCGGCCGAGCGGTCGGGTTCGTCAACGGCCTTGTCCATCCGCACCAGCTCCGGATGGAGCGCCAGCATCAGCGAGGTCTCGGCGCAGTTGGCGTGGAAGTTTTCCGCATCCTGGTGGTACTGCCGGCGGACCTCGGTGGAGATGTCCCACAGCGAGCGCAGGGAGATGCGCATCGTTGGGATGTCGTGACGGATGTTCTCCAGTGCGCAGCGCAGCGGTGCCCAGTTGGTCACGTGGCCGTTGAGCAGCAGCAGGCGGCGGAAGCCAGCGGCATGCACCCACTCGGCAATCTCGAGGACCATCCGGGACAGCGTTTCCGGGCGCAGGGAGAGGGTGCCGGCCCACTGGGTGGAATGACCGAGAGAACACCCATAGGAGAGGGCGGGCAGCACCGGGATGCCGGTCAGGGTGGATGCGCCTTCGGCCACTGCGACGGCGGAGAGGGTGTCCACGCCGACCGGCAGGTGGGGGCCGTGCTGCTCGGTGGCGCCGACCGGAAGGATCGCCATGTCGATGCCTGCGGGGGGCAAGGCGGCAATATCTTCCCAGCGCAGCTCCGCCCAGCGGACGGGGGCGCCGTCAGGCAGGGGGTACGAGTTCGTCATGGAAGCGCTCCGTGCGGCTGGTGGTCTCGACCAGCTCCGTGTACAGCTTCTTGTGGGTCACCCCGAGCGGGATGTCGTAGGTGATGGTGGCGCCGTAGGCCCCCGGCGCCTGGGGGTCGAGACGCACCTTGTCGAACACCAGCAGGCGGGTGCCCAGCTCGAAACCTTCCTTGATGTCGTGGGTGATCATGAAGATGTTCATCTTGTGCTCGTCCCACAGGCGCAGGATGAGCTGGTGCATGTCGGCGCTGATGCCCGGGTCCAGCGCTCCGAACGGCTCGTCCAGCAGCAGCACCTTGGGCCGCTTGATCACCGCCTGGGCGATGGACAGGCGCTGCTGCATGCCGCCGGACAGGGCGCTCGGATACTTGTGGCGCGCGCCATACAGCCCAACCTCCTCCAGCACCGCCTCCGCCTCTGCGGCGGCGGCCCTGCGCCTTGCGCCGAATAAGCGTCCCAGGAGGGGCGCTTGCGCAAGTTCCAGGCCGAGGAGCACGTTCTCGAGCACGGTCAGGTGCGGGAAGACCGAGTAGCGCTGGAACACGATGCCGCGGTCCGGCCCCGGCTCGGCGGGCAACGGCTGGCCGTCGATCAGGAAGGTGCCGCGCGAGGGCTGCTCGATGCCGAGCAGCATGCGCAGGAAGGTGGTCTTGCCGCAGCCCGAGGCGCCGACGATGGTGATGAACTCATGATCCTTCACCTCCAGGTTGACGTTCTCGAGCACAACCTGGTCGCCGTATTCCTTCCACAGGTGCTTGATCGAGAGGGTGGTCATGTGCGGGCGCTCCCGACGTGGTACCAGGGGAACAGGCGGCGCGAGGCCTGGCGCAGCAGCTGGTCCATCAGGAAGGCCAGCAAGGTGATCCAGGCCACGTAGGGCAGGATCACGTCCATCGCCAGATAGCGGCGTACCAGGAAGATGCGATAGCCGAGGCCGTCCTCGGCGGCGATGGCCTCGGCCGCGATCAGGAACAGCCAGGCGGCGCCCAGGGCGAGGCGCAAGGCGTCGATCAGGCGCGGCAGCATCTGCGGCAGGATTACCCGCAGGGCGATCTGCCAGGTCGAGCCGCCGAGGGTCTGGGCCTTGATCAAAAGCTCGTGCGGCAGCTCGGCCACCCGCAGCGCGACGTCGCGCATGATGAAGGGGGCAATGCCGATCACGATCAGCACCACTTTGGCCACCTCGCCGAGGCCAAACACGATGAACAGCACCGGCAGCAGGGCGAGGGGGGGGATGAGGGAGAGCGCGGCGATGAAGGGGGAGAGCGTGGCGCGGGCGTAGGGGATCAGCCCGGTCAGGATGCCGAACACCAGTCCGATCAGCGCGCTCAAGGCCAGCCCAAGACCCAGGCGGGTGAGGCTGGCGGTGGTATCGGCCCAGAGCTGGTACTCCCCGGTGCGCTTGTCCGGCTCCAGGGCAAAGCCCTGGATCGCCTCGGCGAAGCTTGCGAGGGATGGCAGGAGCTTGTCGTTCGGGTTCGCCTCTAGACGCAGGTCGGAGGCGACCAGATAGAGGACGATCACCGCCAGGAAAGGCAGCGCGCCCAGCAGGATGGCGCGCCCCAGGCTCGGGGTCCGATTGAGCAGGCGCATGTCAGAGCTTTCCTTCAGCGGCCATGTTCATGTAGTCGGCATCGAAGCGCAGCTTGACGTTCTTCGCATCGCCCAGGGTCTTGCCGCCCGGGAAGGCCATGCCGACCGCGTCCGCGCTCTTCGCGCCCTGGCCAAGCAGGCCGTGGCTGAAGGAGAAGGTGCGCACGAGATCCATGGTCTTCACCAGATCAGCGCTCTTGCTGAAAGTGACCGCCTCGCCCGGGGTGTAGAACATCCGGGTGGTCTTGAGCTGAGCATCGAAGCCGGCGAGGTCGGTGCCGGAGGCATTGGCCATCGCCCCGCGTGCGGCCTTGCCTGCCGCGTCATCGCGGGACATGACGGCCATGGTCTCGTACCACGCGCCCACCAGGGCCTTGCCCAGCTTGGGGTTGTCCTGCAGCGTCTTCGTGTTGACCACCAGCAGGTCGAGGATCTCGCCCGGGATCTGGCTGGAGTCGAACACCAGGGAGGCGCCCGGCATCGCCTTGATCGCGGAGAGTTGTGGGTTCCAGGTCACCACCGCCGTTACGTTCGGGGTGCCGTAGGCGGCGATGATGTCGGCATCCGAGGTGTTGACCACCTTGATGTCCTTTTCCTTGAGCTTGACCGTCTCCAGCGCCCGCGCGAGCAGGTAGTGGGACACGGACAGCTCGACCAGGTTGACCTTCTGGCCCTTGATGTCAGCGAGCTTCTTGCCCGTGCCCTTGAGCACGATGCCGTCGTTGCCATTGGAGAAATCGCCGATGATCAGGGCGGTGCTGTCCACCCCGCTGGCGGCGGGAATGGTCAGTGCATCCATGTTGGTCATGGTGCAGCCGTCGAACTGGCCGGCGGTGAACTGGTTGATGGACTCGATGTAGTCGTTGATCTGGACGACGTCGACCTTGATGCCGTACTTGTCGGCCCACTTTTTCATGATGCCGCTCTTGGACATGTAGTCCCACGGCATCCAGCCCACATAGATGCTCCAGCCGATCTTGAACTCGCTCTTTTCGGCGGCAAGGGCGGCGGGGCTGCTCATGGCAAGGCCAGTCGTGAGTGCCGTGGCCATGACCAGCGGCTTGAGAACCCTGGAAAGAAGAGATCTGTGCATCGGTCCGCTCCTCAGTGTCGTGCGTTTGAAATCGCGCTGTTTGAGGAGTGGACACGAAGTCGCCTCGGGGATAGCAAGCTCCATGCTCACTCCTCGTGGGTGACCTCCCGGGCTTTTGTCCCGCCGTGTATCCGCCCCAGGGCGGACCGCCTCTCTCGGACCAGCACTCCCGTGCAAGGAGCCGGAACCCTAGAGGCGCCCGATTAAGACAACGCAAGTGCCGTGCCAGGACAGGCAATCCGCACCATGGCAGGGGAGTACGGCTTTGGGCACGGGGCAGACTGCGGCCAGGCGGGGCGATTTGGGTGCGCAGTGCACCAAAGTTGTGCGCACGGGGGTGCGCTCCGGTTGAAGGGACTCGTCGGAGGCCGTGCCGGGGGCGCTCCCCCGGTGTCTGGCACGCCACGTGCAAGGATGAACGTGTGCGCCGGGTGTTCGGGGACTTGGCCTGCGCACACACAACCCCTGCATTCATTACGGAGTACTGTCCATGACCTCCCATGCGGACATGTCCCGTCCTGAGTCCATCCTGTGGGAAGAGCTGGTCCCCGGCGGCAACCACTGGTCCGGTCTCATGCGACGCGGCACGGCCCTGCGCCTGACCGATCTTCAGGGCGGCGCCAATCTCTCGGCCCTGTTCTACAACTTCGACGAGCGCCTCGAGCGCTACAACATGGCGGACACGCTCAAGGCCCAGCACACCGCCCTGCTCACCCGAGGGCATGTGCTGATGTCCGACATGGGGCGCGTGCTTGCCTCCATCGTGGCCGACGATGTCGGGGGGCACGATGCCTTCTGCGGGGTGTCCGACGCCGCCCTGATCCGTGAGAAGTACGGCGAGCGCCCGTTCGGCGTGGCGCGCAATGCCATGTACCGCAACGGCCGCGACGGGCTCCTGATCGAGCTCGGCAAGTGGGGGCTGGGCAAGCGCGACCTGGTCCCCGGGGTCAACTTCTTCAGCCGCGTGATCGTGGGGGAGGAGGGCGAGCTGTCCTTCGCCACGGGTCACTCCTACCCCGGCGCCACGGTGGACCTGCGTTTCGACATGAATGTGCTGGTGGTGCTCTCCGCCGCGCCGCACCCGCTCGACCCCAAGCCTGAATACGCCCCGGGGCCGGTCCTGCTGACCGCCTACCGCGCGGGGCTGGCCGCGGCGGATGACTATTGCCGCACCTTCCGGCCGGAAAACGCGCGCGCCTTCATCAACACCGAACGCTATTTCGCCGAGTGAGGGGGCGACCATGAACATGCTGATCGAAAGTCCGCTCGACCCGCGCGATGCGGTGCTGGATGAAATCTGCCCGGCGGGCGAGGCCTGGATGGGCACGGTCAGGAAGGGGCAGACCTTCCGCATCGTCGACCTGGAGGGCAACCAGGCGGTGGATACCCTGTTCTACAACGCACATGATGCCGAGGAGCGCTACAGCGCGACCGACACCATCCGCCGTCAGGGAAGGCTGTACCTGACCACCGGCTCACGCCTGATCTCCTCGGAAGGCAATGTGATGCTGACCATCACCGCCGACACCTGCGGCCGCCACGACACGCTCGGCGGCGCCTGCGCGGCGGAGAGCAACACCGTGCGTTACGCACTCGACAAGCGTCCGATGCATAGTTGCCGCGACAACTTCATGCACGCCCTGAACGCCTGTGGCTGTGCCCACCACCTGGGGATGAGCAAGCGTGACATCACCAGCAACATCAACTTCTTCATGAACGTGCCCGTGACCCCCGAGGGCCGGCTCAGCTTCGAGGACGGCATCTCCGCGCCCGGCAAGTACGTCGAGATGCGCGCCGAGATGGACGTGGTGGTGCTGATCTCCAACTGCCCGCAGCTCAACAACCCCTGCAACGCCTACAACCCGACCCCGATCCGCCTGCTGGTGTGGGATCCGGTGTGATCAGGCCCGCGCGCGGGACGGCCCGCGTTGCCATCCGAACCCGCCGGGACGACCCGGCATCCCCCGCGAACGAGGCCAGCAGAGTCCGGTGCGGCATGGGAAGGAGTCGAGGACCCCAACGATGTTCAACAAGGTTTTGATCGCCAACCGGGGCGAGATCGCCTGCCGGGTGATCCGTACCCTCAAGACGATGGGCATCGCCTCGGTGGCGGTGTATTCGGAGGCCGATGCCGGCGCGCTGCATGTCGATCTGGCCGATGAGGCGGTGTGCATCGGCCCCGCGCCGGCAGCCGAGAGCTACCTGCGCGCCGAGCGTATCCTGGAGGTGGCGCGCCAGACCGGCGCGCAGGCCATCCACCCCGGCTACGGTTTTTTGTCGGAAAACCCGGAGTTCGCCGAGGCCTGCGCCGCCGCCGGGATCGTCTTCATCGGCCCCAGCCCCGCGCAGATGCGCGCCTTCGGCCTCAAGCACACCGCGCGCGAGCTGGCGCTGGCCAACCAGGTGCCGCTCCTGCCGGGCTCCGGCCTGCTGCGCGATGCCGGACACGCGCAGGCCGAGGCCGCCCGCATCGGTTACCCTGTCATGCTCAAGAGCACCGCCGGCGGCGGCGGGATCGGCATGCGCCTGTGCTGGAGCGCGGACGAGCTGGCTGAGGCCTTCCAGTCGGTCGAGCGGCTGGCGCGCGCCAACTTCAAGGAGAGTGGCATCTACCTCGAAAAGTACGTCGAGCACGCGCGCCACATCGAGGTGCAGCTGTTCGGCGACGGCCAGGGGCGGGTGGTCGCGCTCGGCGAGCGCGACTGCTCGGTCCAGCGCCGCAACCAGAAAGTGATCGAAGAGACCCCCGCACCGGGCCTGACCGATGCGCAGCGGGCGCGTCTGCTCGCCACCGCCGTGCGCCTGGGCGAGGCGGTCGGTTACACCTCGGCGGGCACGGTCGAGTTCGTCTACGACACCCAGAGCGGCGAGTTCTACTTCCTGGAGGTGAACACCCGCCTGCAGGTCGAGCATGGCGTGACCGAGGCGGTCACTGGGGTGGACCTCGTCGAATGGATGATCCGCGTCGCGGCGGGCGACAGTCCGCTGAAGGCGGGGGTACCCAAGCCGCGTGGCGCCTCGATCCAGGTGCGCCTGTATGCGGAGGACCCGGCCAAGAACTTCCAGCCCTCCGCCGGGTTGCTGACCGCTGCCGACTTCCCCCCCGACGTTCGGGTGGATACCTGGGTCGAACGCGGCAGCGAGGTGCCCGCCTTCTACGATCCGCTGGTCGCCAAGGTGATCGTCAAGGGGGAGGACCGGCAGGACGCCATCGCCCGTCTGCAGGCGGCGCTGAAGGCCACGCACGTGGCGGGCATCGAGACCAATCTCGATTACCTGCGCCAGATCGTGCGTGATGCCGTGTTCAGCGAAGGCCGCCAGACCACGCGCTACCTGAACGGCTTCCACTACCGTCCAAGCACCATCGACGTGCTGGAGCCGGGCGTGCAGTCCAGCATCCAGGACTGGCCGGGGAGGCTGGGCTACTGGGACATCGGCGTGCCGCCCTCGGGGCCGATGGATGCGCTGTCACTGCGCCTGGGCAACCGCCTGGTCGGCAACGCGGAGGGCATGGCCGCGCTCGAGCTGACCATGGCCGGGCCGACGCTGCGTTTCAACACCGAGGCCATCATCGCCCTCACCGGGGCGGTCATGCCCGCCACCCTGGATGGAGAGCCCCTGGAGCCCTGGACCGCCCAGCGCATCCCAGCCGGGGCTGTGCTGCGCCTGGGCGCGATCAAGGAGGGGGGCGCCCGTGCCTACCTGTGCGTGCAGGGCGGTTTCGACGTGCCGGACTACCTGGGCAGCCACTCCACCTTCACCCTCGGCCAGTTCGGCGGCCATGCCGGACGGACCTTGCGCGTGGGCGACGTGCTGCACATCCGCCCACCCAGGGACGCGTCGGTCTGTGGGCGGGCGCTGGCCAAGGCCCTGCGGCCGGTATTCGGCAAGCACTGGGACATTGGCGTGCTGTACGGCCCGCACGGCGCGCCGGACTTCTTTACCGACGGGGATATCGCCACCTTCTTCGCCACCGACTGGGAGGTGCATTACAACTCCAGCCGCACCGGCGTGCGCCTGATCGGGCCGAAGCCCGAGTGGGCGCGGACGGATGGCGGGGAGGCCGGTCTGCACCCCTCCAACATTCACGACAATGCCTACGCCATCGGGGCCATCGACTTCACCGGCGACATGCCGGTCATCCTCGGGCCGGATGGTCCCAGCCTGGGCGGCTTCGTCTGTCCGGCGGTGGTGGTGCAGGCCGAGCTGTGGAAACTCGGCCAGCTGCGTCCGGGCGATACGGTGCGCTTCCATCGCCTGACCCAGGCCGAGGCCGCCCGGCGTGCCCGGGCTCTGGATGCGGCCATCGCCGGTCTGGATGCGCCGCTCATGGCGCCCGTCGCCGACAACCCCACGGGGGATGCGCTGGAGGCCGTGGTGCACCGCTTGCCTGGCGGTCCTGGGCGGGTGGAGGTGGTGTACCGCCGTGCAGGCGATGCCTATCTGCTGGTCGAATACGGTGAGCTCAAGCTCGACCTCGCCCTGCGGATGCGCGCCCATGCCCTGATGGAATGGGTGCAGGCCCGGCGTGCCACCCTGTTCGCGGGCGCGATCATCGACCTCACCCCGGGCATCCGCTCCCTCCAGATCCACTACGATCCGCGCGCCCTGCCGCTCGACGCGCTGCTCGCCGCCCTGCTGCGTGCCGAGGAGGCGTTGCCGGAGATTGGCGACCTGGTCGTGCCTTCGCGCATCGTCCACCTGCCCCTGGCCTGGGACGACAGCCAGACCCGTCTTGCGATCGAGAAATACATGCAGTCGGTGCGCCCGGACGCCCCCTGGTGCCCGAGCAACATCGAGTTCATCCGCCGCATCAACGGCCTCGACACGATCGACGAGGTCATGCGGGTGGTGTTCGAGGCCAGCTACATGGTGCTGGGCCTGGGCGATGTCTATCTGGGCGCGCCGGTTGCCACCCCGGTCGATCCGCGTCACCGCCTGGTGACCACCAAGTACAACCCGGCCCGCACCTGGACGCCGGAAAACGCGGTCGGCATCGGCGGCGCCTACCTCTGCGTGTACGGCATGGAGGGCCCGGGCGGCTACCAGTTCGTCGGCCGCACGGTGCAGATGTGGAACCGCTACAAGCAGACCGCCGACTTCCGGGAGGGCAAGCCCTGGCTGCTGCGCTTCTTCGACCAGATCCGCTTTTACCCGGTGACGGAAGACGAGCTGCTGAAGATGCGCGAGGACTTCCCGCGCGGTCGCTTCAGGCTGCGGATCGAGGAGACGAGCTTCAGCCTGCGCGACTACCAGGCCTTCCTGACCACCCACGCGGACAGCATCGCGGCCTTCAAGCAGCGTCAGCAGGCCGCCTTCGAGGCCGAGCGGGAGCGCTGGAAGGCCCTCGGGCAGGCCGAATACGCGAGCGACGCCATGGTGGCGGGCGCGGCGGCGGACAGCGAACTGGACCTGCCGGAGCACAGCCGCGCGGTGGGCTCGCCGGTGTCCGGCAACGTGTGGAAGGTGCAGGTCGCGGAGGGCGACAGGGTCAGGGCGGGCGATGTGCTGGTGGTGGTCGAGTCGATGAAGATGGAGATCGCCATCGAGGCCCCCTGCGATGGCCAGGTGTTCAGGCTGTTCTGCCGCGAGGCCACCCCGGTCACCGCCGGGCAGGACCTGCTGATCCTGCTGGAGGAGGTGTGACATGGCGCGCAGCCTCGACATCACCAGCCTGCGCCGGGCCTATCTGGCCGGCGAGCTCACACCCGTCACCCTGCTGGAGGAGGTGCTCGCCCGCCTTGAGGGCGAGGATACCCACCACATCTGGATCGAGCGCCTGCCGCGCGAGACAGTACTGGCTTACGCCCGGGCACTGGAGGACCGGGACCCGGCCGGGCTTCCCCTGTACGGCATCCCGTTCGCCATCAAGGACAATATCGACCTCGCCGGGGTGCCGACCACCGCGGCCTGCCCGGCCTTTGCCTACCGGCCGGAACAGTCGGCGCACGTGGTGCAGCGCCTGATCGACGCGGGGGCCATCCCGCTCGGCAAGACCAACCTCGACCAGTTCGCCACGGGCCTCAATGGCACGCGCTCGCCCTATGGCGCCTGCCGCAATGCCTTCGACCCGGACTACATCGCCGGGGGCTCCAGCTCCGGTTCGGCGGTGGCGGTGGCACTCGGCCAGGTCAGCTTTGCGCTCGGCACCGACACCGCGGGCTCCGGACGGGTGCCCGCTGCCTTCAACAACCTCGTCGGCCTCAAGCCGACGCGTGGTCTGCTCTCCACGCGCGGCGTGGTCCCCGCCTGTCGCACCCTGGACTGCGTCTCCATCTTCGCCCTCCACGCCGCCGATGCCGAGGCCGTCTTGGCCGTGGCGGCGGACTACGACCCGCGCGATGCGCAGGCCCGTGCGGGTCGCCCGGAGGCCCCCTTCCCACCCCGCTTCCGCTTTGGCGTGCCGCGCGCGGACCAGAAGGCCTTCTTCGGGGATGATGCCGGGGCGGAGCTGTTCGCCGAGTCCATCGAGCGTCTGGAAAGCTTGGGCGGCCGTGCGATGACCATCGACTTCGCGCCGTTCCTCGAGGCCGCGCGCCTGCTCTACGAGGGGCCGTGGGTGGCCGAACGCTATGCCGCCATCCGTGACTTTTTCGACACCCGCGCGGAGGACGTGCTGCCGGTGATCCGCACCATCATCGGCCAGGGGCGCGATTTCGATGCGGCGCAGACCTTCAACGGCTTCTACCGCCTGGCCGAACTGCGCCGCGCGGCGGAGGCGGTCATGGCCTCGGTGGACCTGGTGCTGACCCCCACCGCCGGACGCATCTACACCATCGAGGCGCTGCAGGCCGAGCCGATCCGGCGCAACAGCGAGCTCGGCTATTACACCAACTTCATGAACCTGCTGGACTTTGCTGCCGTGGCGGTGCCAGCCGGGTTCACCCCCGCCGGATTGCCCTTCGGCATCACCCTGTTCGCGCCGGCCTTCCGTGACCGCGCCCTGCTTGCGCTTGCAGCGCGTTTCCACACCGCCCTCGGTGGCACGATGGGGGCGACGGGGTTGCCGCTGCCCGCGGTGGACGTCCCGGAACCGCGCGAGGGGATCATCGAGGTGGCGGTGGCCGGGGCCCATCTGGAAGGGCTGCCCCTGAATGGGCAGCTCACCCAGCGCGGGGCCTGGCTGGTCGAGCGCACCCGTACCTCGCCCGATTACCGCTGCTACGCGCTGGCCGGCGGACCGCCGTTCCGGCCGGGGCTGATCCGGGTCGAGGAGGGGGGCGCGGCGATCGAGGTGGAGGTCTGGGCGGTGCCCGCCGAGCATTTCGGCAGCTTCGTGGCGGGGATCCCGGCGCCGCTCGGCATCGGCCGGGTGACCCTCGAAGGCGGGCGGGAGGTGAGTGGCTTCATCTGCGAACCACGCGGCATCGAAGGGGCGGAGGACATCACCGCCTTCGGTGGCTGGCGCGCCTATCTGGCCGCCAAGGGAGATTAGTCCCTCAGTACGGCCACCATCCGCCCGGGCACGAGCAGGGCATCCAGGGCATCGAGGATGGAAGGGAAGATGGCGCGCGCGGCCATGAGCGTCGCGCCCGCCGCGCCCTCGTTCATCAGCACGGCCAGGCCCAGGTTGGCCTTTTCCAGCATCAGCCGGTCGTTCCAGCCATTGCCGATGGCGCATACCCCGCCGTCAAGGCCGGCGACGTAATCCCGCTTGGCGATGGACTGCCCGGTGGCGGGCAGCACGTGCAGGTTCACCGGCAGCCCTTCCAGGGCGACACGGGCGGTGCCAAAGGTGTCCCCGGTCACGCAGTGCAGGGTCAGCACCGCGCTCAAGGCATGCAGGCGCTCGGCCGCCCCGGCCACCACCGCCCCGCGCAGGGCGAGGGTGCCGTTGAAGTCGAGCACCAGGTGCTGGAGTTCGAGGGGCGGTTGGCCGGGCAGGTCAATGCGGAGCATGGTGGGGTAGGGGCCCTTAACGCGTGGCGGAATGATTCAGAAAAGGGCACGTTCCCTCCCCCCTGGCGGGGGAGGGTTAGGGAGAGGGGGGCAACGTCTGATCACCCTCTCCCCCAGCCCTTGGTCCCTCCTCTCCGGCCCTTCCGTCATCCTTGCCGGAAGCCCCTGCGGGGTGCGGCCGTCGAGAGCCCCCTCGAGGGGGAGGGGGGCAGGATGTACCTGTGTTGGAAGGAGGGTGCCCCGCCCCCGGCCCGGCGTCAAGTCAGCGTCCGCCCCGGTAGCCTTGACCCGATCCGCCATTCGACGCGGTCTGCCCGCACTGTTCCATCGGGCTTTGGAGGATGGCATCCACCGTGGCCTGGTCGATCACCTGCGCGGTGTAGCTGCCGGTCTGCTTGATGATTTGTCCGGCAAACGAGCGCAGATGGTTGCGCGAACCGCACATCAGGTTGGCATAGACCGTGTCGGTGTAGGTCTGCTGACTGAGGGCGATAGAGTCCACCAGGTCCTGGATGTCCACCTCCTCGATCAGGGCGCCGACCTTGAGGGCCGCAAGCTCGCTCGCCTGCCCCTGGGTGGTCAGGGTGGTGTAGAGGCTGGCAAGCTCCGGGTTGACGAACACCCCGTGGGTCTCGGCGGCATCCACCGGGTCCGGCAGGCCGTAGCAGTCGAGCACGGCCTTCATGCTGTCCATGTGCTGCTGCTCGGAGGTGCGGATGTTGCTCATGATCGTGACCACCGGCACCTGGCCGGCACGGGCGAGCCAGTAGGCGGCGAGTTCGTCGTACACGTCACGGGCGAGCTTTTCCTCCTCGCGCATGAACAGGGCCTCGTCGATCTCGGCCTGGGAGAGTGGCGTCACCACCTGCGGGCAGGCGGCGGCGGTGACCGTGGTGCTTGGTGGGCTGGAGGTGCTCGTGGTTCCTGCTGCGCTGGCGCCGCCGCAGGCGCTGAGGGTGGTGGCGCACAGCCCGGCCAGGGCCAAGGCGGACAGCGTGCGGGCAAAAGAAGGGGTATCCATGGGGGTTCTCCTGGGTGAACGAAGGCGTAGGGCTGGCGATCAACGACCGCCGCGTCCACCGCCCATGCCGCCGCCCATACCGCCTGCCCCCCCACCCATACCGCCGCTCTGGCGGTGCTCGGCGCGGCGTGCCTCACGCTCCTCGCGCTGCGTTTCGCGCTGCTGGAGCATGTTCTGCTGCATGACGGGATCAGTCTGGCGGGCCTGGGTGGCCGCGTGTTCACGGATCTGTTGCTGCAGCCGATCCTGGTTCAGCACCGGCTCTTCGGCCTGAACGAAGGTGGCGCCGAACAGGGTGAGGGCGCAGGTCGAAGCGAGGAGAAGGTTTTTGCTGTGCATGATGGACACCTCATCGTGTGGAATGTACGGTTCATCGGCGGCCATGGCCGCCGCCCATGCCGCCCCCGCCGAAGCCGCGACCGGCCGGGCCGTAGTCGCTGCCGAAGCCCGCGCCGTAGCGCTGCTCGAAGCCGCGGCCATAGCCGCCGCGCCGGCCCTCGTCCGGGCCCGGCTCGGGGGACCGATCCCACCCCGGGGCGAGTCGGCGGGCGTCGTCCTCGACCAGCCCGGGGCGCGGCTCATCGCCTGGGGTCTCCAGGCGTCCCTCCTCGGCCAGCAGTGGGCCGGAGAACAGGGTGAGCAGGAGCAGGAGGGGCTTGGTCATCGGCGCGGCGTGGGTTCGGGGGTTGGCATGGGGCAAAGGATGCACGGGGTGTCTTGCGCCAGGATGGCTCCTGTGCAACCGTGCGTTTCAGAATGTAACAGATGCGGGAAAGATGATGCCCACGCTCTGGCTGGTGGATGACGATGCGGCCCTGCGCGACCTGCTGGTGCAGTATCTGCGCGAGCAGGGTTTTGCCGTCGTCGCCTTTGCCGATGGCCCGGCCCTGGACCGCGCCCTGCACGAGAACCCCCCGCCCGATCTGCTCCTGCTCGATGTCATGCTGCCGGGGGAGGATGGGCTCTCCATCGCCCGCAGGCTTGGGGGGCTGGGCATCCCCATCATCATGCTCTCCGCGCGTGGCGAGGACATCGACCGCATCGTGGGACTGGAGGTGGGGGCGGACGACTACCTGCCCAAGCCCTTCAACCCGCGTGAGCTTTTGGCGCGCATCCGCGCGGTGCTGCGCCGCCGCGAGCCCAACACCGTCAGCCACGCGGCGCCGGTGGCCCCTGCCCGGCTGTTGGAGCAGGGCCCCTTCCGCCTCGATCTCGACACCCATGCGGTGAGCGTGGCGGGGCGGCCCGTCGAGCTGACCGAGGGCGAATTCCAGCTGCTGCGGATCTTTCTCGAACAACCCCGCCGGCTGCTCTCGCGGGATGCCCTGCTCGAGCGGCTCAAGGGTTACGAGCGCAGTCCCTTCGACCGCAGCATTGATGTGCGGGTGGCGAGGCTGAGGCGCAAGATCGAGTCCGATCCTGCCCATCCCCGCCACCTGCTCACCATCCGCGGCGAGGGCTACGTGTTCGTGCCGGAGGGGCGCGAGACCCCATGAGCATCCGGCCACTGGCCTGGCACCTGCGCCGTGCGCTCGGGGCGGTGTTGGCGGTCCAGCTGGTGCTGGCTATGGCCCTGCTGGCTGTCTGGGTCATGTTCCCGCTGACCGAGCATGCCGCGCGTGACAAGGCGGCCCTGCTCGTCCTCTCCGCCCAGACCTGGCTGGAGCTGCCGCCGCCTACCCGGCCGGATTTCGAGTGGGAGCTGCGCGAGCGGCATGGCCTGATCCTCGAGGCCGCCGTCTGGCCGGAGGGACTCACCCCGGCCTGGATGCCCTACCCGAGTGCCCTGCAGCACGCCTTGGCGGAGCGCACCGGCAGTCCGGTGACGGTGGGCGGGCAGGGGGCGTTGGGGCAGCTCACCGTCGCCTTCATGATCGAGGGGCGACCGTTCGTGGCCCGCTTCGCTGCGCCCCGACTTCTGGGCGGGCAGGTGGCCGCCCTGGCGCTGGTGCTGTTGCTCTCCACCGTGCTCGCCGCACTGATGGCCTTATGGCTAACCCGCCGCCTGACCCGCCCACTGGAGGCCATGACCGCCATGGCGGCGCGTTGGGAGCGGGGCGAGGCCGGACAGCTGGAGGTGGAGGATTGCGATATCCGTGAGGTGCGTGAGCTCGGTGCGCGCCTTGTGACCATGCAGCAGGCCCAGCGGCGCATGGAGCAGGAGCGCGCCACCCTGCTGGCGGGTATCTCCCACGATCTGCGCACCCCGCTCGCCCGCCTGCGTCTGGCACTGGAGATGCTGCCCGCGGCCGCGGACGAGCGGCGGGAGGCCATGATCCGCGACGTGGAGGCCATGGATCGCCTGATCGGCCAGGCCCTGGCCGTGGCACGCGGGGAGCCCCTGCCGCTGGAGGACGCCGATCTTGCGGGGCTGCTAGGCGAGCTGGTGGAGGGCTACCGGCGTCAGGGGAGAACCGTCCCTCTGGCGGGGCCCGCGCACTGCCCGGCCCGCATCGCCCCCCAAGCGCTGCGCCGCATCCTCGGCAATCTGCTCGACAATGCCGTGCGCTACGGGGGTGAATCGGTGGAGGTGCAGCTGAGCTGCACCCAGGATCGCTGGCGGGTGGAGGTGCTCGACCGCGGCCCCGGGGTGCCGGAAGACATGCGCGAGGCGATCTTCGCCCCCTTCGTGCGGCTGGAACCTTCGCGCAATGCCGCGACCGGGGGGAGTGGCCTCGGGCTCGCCATTGCCCGCCAACTCGCGCGCGCGCAGGGCTGGCGCGTGGGACTAGCGGCGCGCGAGGGCGGCGGCAGCTGCGCCTGGGTGGAGGGAGAACGGTAGGAGGCCCGCCCCGGGCCGATGAGGCCCGGCTCATCGCGGCGGGGGTATGGGTTATGCGCCCTCGTGCCCAGGCACCAGCCTTGAGAGCAGGGCGTCCAGCTCATCCAGCGAGCCGTACTTGAGGACGATCTGGCCCTTGCCGCGCTGGCCGTGGCGGATGGTGACCGGGGTGCCCAGGCGTTCGGCCAGCCGCCGCTCCAGGGCCTCCAGGTCGGCATCGCGGGGCTTGGCTGCCGGTTGGGCGGGGGCGGGGTGGGTGAAGCGGGCGACCAGGGCCTCGACCTCGCGCACGGAAAGCTGGCGCGCGACGATCTGTTCAGCCAGCTCCTCCTGCTTGGCGGCAGGCAGGGGCAGCAGGGCACGGGCATGACCCATGTCGAGCTGGCCGGTCTCGACCAGGCCCTGCACCGCCGGGGCGAGCTCGAGCAGGCGCAGCAGGTTGCTCACGTGGGTGCGGGAGTGCCCCACCGCCTCGCCGGCCTGCTGGTGGGTGAGGCCGAACTCCTCGATCAGGCGCTTGATGCCCTGGGCCTTTTCCAGGGCATTGAGGTCCTCGCGCTGCAGGTTCTCGACCAGGGCGAGGGCGGCGGTGGTGCGGTCGTCCACCTGGCGCACCACCGCCGGGATGTGGGTGAGGCCAGCGAGCCCGGCCGCGCGCCAGCGGCGCTCGCCCGCGATCAGTTCATAGCCGTCGCCCGAGGGGCGGACGACCACCGGCTGCAGCAGGCCCTGGGTCTTGATCGAGGCGGCCAACTGCTCGAGCTGCTCCGGCTCGAACACCTGGCGCGGCTGCCAGGGGTTGGGGCGGATCGCGGAGATCGGCAGGGTGCGCAGCTCGCCCTCGCGCGGCTTGTTGTCGCTCGATGAGAGCAGGGATTCCAGGCCCCGTCCGAGGCCCCGCTTGGCGGCGGCGTTCATGCGGCAAGCTCCTTCAATCGGTCCATGACCTCCTGGGCCAGTTGCACATAGGCCTGCGCGCCGGTGGAGGAGGGGTCATAGGCGAGACCGGACAGGCCGTGGCTCGGGGCCTCGGCCAGGCGTACGTTGCGCGGGATGATGGTCTGAAAGAGCCGAGGTCCGAAGTGGGCCTCCAGCTGTTGCGAGACCTCCTGCGCCAGGCGGTTGCGCCCATCAAACATGGTGCGCAGCACGCCGAAGATGGCGATGTTGGGGTTCACCGCGGCGCGCACCTGCTCGAGGGTGTCCATCAGGGCGGAGAGCCCTTCGAGGGCGAAGTATTCGCACTGCATGGGCACCACCACCCCGTGGGCCGCGACCAGCGCGTTGACGGTGAGGATGTTGAGCGCCGGCGGGCAGTCGATGATGACCACGTCGTAGCGGTCCAAGACCGGCTGCAGGGCGTTGCGCAGGACCATCTCCCGGCCGATCCTGCTCACCAGGCGTACCTCGGCGGCGGTCAGATCGCCGTTGGCGGGCAGGATGTCGAAGTCGCCCCCTTCGGTGGCGTGGATGCAGGCACGGATCTCCGCTTCGCCCAGCAGCAACTCGGCCGCGGTCGGTGCGATCGTGTGCTTGTCCAGCCCGCTGGCGGTGGTGGTGTTGCCCTGCGGGTCGAAATCGATCAGCAGCACGCGCTTGTCACCCAGCGCCATGCCGGCGGCGAGGTTGACGGCGGTGGTGGTTTTGCCCACCCCACCCTTCTGGTTGGCGACGGCGAGGATGATCGCGCTCACGAGGTTTCCTTGTCACGCAGGATGATCAGATGGCGCTCGCCGAGGACGGCAGGGGCGGCAAGACGGGGCGTCTCGACCACTTCGGCCCAGGCGGGCAGCTTTGATAGTTCATCATGCGGTATCTGGCCCTTCATCGCCAGCCAGCGTCCCCCCGGGGCGAGCAGGTGGCGGGTGAGGTTCACAAAGTCGGTCAGCGAGGCAAAGGCGCGGCTGGTGATCTGGGGGTAGTGGCCGGTCAGCGACTCGATGCGGGCGTGCAGGGCGCGGGCGTTGGTGAGCCTCAGGCTGCGGATGGCGTGCTCCATGAAGCGCACCTTTTTGGCCACGGCATCGACGAGCGTCACATGAAGGGAAGCACAGGGGGCTCCCCTCCCCCTTGAGGGGGAGGGGCTGGGGGAGAGGGTGCGCTCTGCTAGGCCGTCCCTCCCCCTCTCCCCGGCCCTCCCCCCCGAGGGGGGAGGGGGCTGGTTGTCCAGCGGGCAGGCGATGGCGACCACCAGCCCCGGCAGCCCGGCCCCGGCGCCCACATCCAGCAGCGGGGCGTCGTCGAGATGGGGCAATAGGCTCAGCGAGTCGAGTAGATGCTTGTCCACCATCTCCAGTGGGTCGCGGATGGCGGTGAGGTTGTAGGCCCGGTTCCACTTGATCATCAGCTCCAGGTAGTCGAGCAGGCGGGCCTGCGCCTCGTCCGGGATGACGAGCCCCATGGCGGCGATGCCGTTGGCCAGGCGCACGGCGAGGGTTTTCCGATCAACCGTGGACACAGCAGCCTCCCGTGCAGCACGGCTGTTCGAGCTGGATCGGCGGGCAGGGGGTGTCGCCGTAGGAGCAGAACACGCAACAGTCGCCCGGCTTGGGGCGGAGCAGGGTTTCGCAGGCCGGGCAGGGCAGGTACCACTGGCAGGCATCAAGGGGCATGGTTTCCGTCCACCCATGCCCGCAGGCGGGGCAGGTGACGGTGGAGTCGGGTTTGACGTTCATGCGCTCTTGGCGGCCAGCTGCCGCTTTTTCAGATGGATCAGGAGCAGGGAGATGGCGGCCGGGGTGATGCCGGGGATGCGCGAGGCCTGGCCCAGCGTGGCCGGGCGGTGGGCCTTGAGCTTCTGCTTGATCTCGTTGGACAGGCCGCTGATGGTGTCGAGATCGAGGTCCTCCGGCAGCACGGTCTCCTCGTTGCGGCGGGCGCGTTCGATCTCCTCCTGCTGGCGGTCGAGGTAACCGGCGTATTTGACCTGCACCTCGATCTGCTCGGCCACGTCCTCGCGTGTCACCCCAGGCCCAATGCCGGGCAGGGTCGACAGCTTCGCATAGTCCAGCTCGGGGCGCTTGAGCAGATCCAGCGCCGTGGCCTCGCGCGAGAGCACCACGCCTTGCGCCCGCAACGCCTGGCCGGCCGGGCTTGCGGGCGTGACCATGATCTCGCGCAACCGCTGGCGCTCGTGCTCGATGGCCTCGACCTTCTCGTTAAAGGCGCGCCAGCGCTCCTCGCCGACGATGCCGAGCCGCCGCCCAAGCTCGGTCAGGCGCAGGTCGGCGTTGTCCTCGCGCAGCAGCAGGCGGTACTCCGCGCGGCTGGTGAACATGCGGTAAGGCTCGTTGGTGCCGAGGGTGATCAGATCATCGATCATCACCCCGATGTAGCTCTCCTCGCGCCGCGGCGCCCAGGGCTCCAGGCCATGGGCCTGGCGTGCGGCATTGAGGCCGGCGACCAGCCCTTGCGCGCCGGCCTCCTCGTAGCCGGTGGTGCCATTGATCTGGCCGGCGAAGAACAGGCCATCGAGCACCTTCGTTTCCAGCGTGGGCTTGAGGTCGCGCGGGTCGAAGTAGTCGTACTCGATGGCGTAGGCCGGGCGGGTGATGTGGCAGCGCTCGAAGCCCTTGATCGAACGGTACATCTCAAGCTGCACGTCGAAGGGCAGGGAGGTGGAGACGCCGTTGGGGTAGATCTCCATCGAGGTCAGGCTCTCCGGCTCGACGAACACCTGATGGCGCTCCTTGTCGGCGAAGCGGACCACCTTGTCCTCGATCGAGGGGCAGTAGCGCGGGCCGACGCCCTCGATCACCCCGGCGTACATGGGCGAGCGGTCGAGGTTGGCGCGGATGATCTCGTGGGTGCGCTCGCTGGTGTAGGTGATGTAGCAGCTCACCTGACGCGGGTGCTCGGCGCGCGAGCCGAGGAAGGAGAACACCGGGGCCGGGTCATCGCCCTGCTGTTCCTCCATCACCGACAGATCCAGCGAGCGGATGTCGATGCGTGCCGGGGTGCCGGTCTTCAGGCGGCCGACGCGCGGGTGCAGCTCGCGCAGGCGCTGGGCGAGGGCGATGGACGGCGGGTCGCCCATGCGCCCGGCGGCGTAGTTGTCCATGCCGATGTGCACCTTGCCGCCAAGGAAGGTGCCGGCGGTGAGCACCACCGCGCGCGCCATGAAGCGGATGCCGGTCTGGGTGATGACCCCGGTGACCTGCTCGCCCTCGACGATCAGATCATCCGCCGCCTGCTGGAAGACCACGAGGTTGGGCTGGTTCTCCACCGTCTGGCGGATGGCCAGGCGGTAGAGGTTGCGGTCGGCCTGCGCGCGGGTGGCGCGCACCGCCGGGCCCTTGCGGGCATTGAGGATGCGGAACTGGATGCCACCCCGGTCGGCGGCACGGGCCATGGCCCCGTCCAGGGCGTCGATCTCCTTGACCAGGTGCCCCTTGCCAATCCCGCCGATGGCCGGGTTGCAGCTCATCGCGCCCACGGTCTCGATGTTGTGGGTCAACAGCAGGGTCTTGGCGCCCGCGCGCGCCGCGGCCAGCGCGGCCTCGGTGCCGGCGTGGCCGCCGCCGATGACGATGACCTCGAAGGTTTCGGGATAGAGCATGGTTGCAACCGGTGTGACGTCGCCCGTGGGGCGAGAAATGGCAAGCGATTGATTATACAGGCTCTATCGACCGAATGGATGCTCAAAGGTTCGCCAGGGCCTCACGCACGAACTCGGGCGGGGTCAGGGCGCCCTGGTGCACGCCGGCGTTGTAGTAGCGGGTTGGGAAGGCTTTGGCCTCGGCATCGGCGCGGCGGAAGGCATCGAGCGGCAGGCCCTTGCTCGCCAGGGTGCAGGTGATCGAGCCGCCGGGATAGACCGGCTGCGGGAACAGCAGGCTGCGGCGCTCAAGGAAGCCGGCCTGGATCATCGCGCGGTGGTAATTCTGCAGAATGTCCATGTGGTAGAAGGGCGACTCGCTCTGGCCCACCATGATCCCGTTCGGTTTGAGCACGCGGTAGCAGTCGGCAATGAAGGCCCGGCCGAACAGGCCCTCGCCCGGGCCTACCGGATCGGTGGAATCGACGATGATGATGTCCACCGAGGCCGTCGGGGCCTCGCGCATGAACTTGATGCCATCGTCGAAACGCAGGTCGGCGCGTGGGTCGCCGTTGGCGTCGCACAGCTCGGGGAACCACTTCTCCGCCATGCGGGTGACCTGCTCGTCGATGTCGATCTGCGTCACCCGCGCCACCCCGGGGTGCTTGAGCACCTCGCGCAGGGTGCCGCAGTCGCCACCGCCGATGATCACCACCTCCTTCGGGTCGGGGTGGGTGAACAGGGCAGGGTGGCTCATCATCTCGTGGTAGACGAAGTTCTCCAGGCTGGTGAGCATGAAGGCGTCGTCGATCACCAGCAGGTTGCCCCAGTGCTCGGTTTCGTACACGGCAATCTTCTGGAATGGGCTCTGCACCTCGTCCAGCTTGCGCGTGACCTTGAGGCTGAAGGCCGCGCCCATGTGCGGGACGATTTCACTGATCCACGAGTGGTCGAGGGACATTGGAGAGGCTCCTGGTCTGAAGGCTGGTCGCCATGTTGCCACCCACCCTCGGTCGGCTTCAACGCTGACGGGCCGGTGGGGGAGCATTCACCCGACCCCATCCCTTATGCCACAATGGCGGGTTCGCGCCCTCCCGCGGCCATGCCTGTGGGCATGACCGCTCGGGTGTGGGCAGCAGTCGCCGTCGAGCGATGCATCGGCTGTCCTCCCGGGGGCCTGGCGCGCCATCCCGAGCATCGAGCCTTACCTTAATTCAGCCCAAGCACGCTACCCATGAATCGAAAATTTCCTGTCCGCTCCCTTGTTACCAGCGTTGTCCTGTCAGCCCTCGCCCCGCTTGCGGTCTTCGCCATGCTCCCGGTCGAGTCGGTTGGCGCGGTCGACTACCTCCTGGTCTTCGTGGTGTTCCTGATCGCTACCCTGCTCACCGCCCTGGCCGGCGGGGTGTGGAGCGAGCTGCTCGCCACGCGCCGCGCACCCCGCTCCTCGCTCGGCGTGCAGTCTTCGGCGGATATCGGCAAGGAGGAGATGGGCACGGTGAAGTGGTTCGATGCCAGCAAGGGCTATGGCTTCATCCTGCGTGACGCGGGTCCGGAAATCTTCGTCCACTACCGCTCCATCCTGGGCGAGGGCCATCGTGTGCTGTACGAGGGCCAGCGGGTGAAGTTCGTCATTGCCCAGGGCCGCAAGGGCCTGCAGGCGGAAGAAGTGGACGTGATCGCCGCCTGAGCTTGGGCCTTACTCCCTGCCTGGCATGATCGGCTGGTCCGGCAGCATGCGCAGGCAGGGGACCTTGGCCTCGAGAATGGTCTGACGCAGCGCCTCGACCGCCTCCGGACGGGGAAAGCTCTTGCGCCAGGCCAGCACCACCCGCCGCATCGGGACGGGCTCGCGGAATGCGCGATACACCAGCCGTCCCCCCTCCATGTCGTTCTGTGCCGACGAGCATGGCAGCACCGTTACCCCCAGGCCCGACGCCACCATGTGGCGGATCGTCTCCAGCGAACTGCCCTCCAGGGTGCGTTGCAGGCCGCCGATCGCCGCGCTGCGGTTGCAGTCCGGACACATCTGCAAGACCTGGTCACGGAAGCAGTGGCCCTGGCCGAGCATCAAAAGCTCCCCTTCCGCCAGCCGCTCCGGCGGCAGGATGGCCATCTCCCTCCATGGGTGTTCCGGCGGCATGGCCACCACAAACGGTTCATCGTACACCGCCTGAGTGACCACCCCGGGTTCGGAAAAGGGGAGGGAGACGACGATCACGTCCAGTTCACCAAAGCGCAGGCGTTCCGCCAGCTCAGACGTGAAGCCCTCTTCGATCAGGAGCGGCATCTGCGGAGCACGGACATGCAGCGCGGGGATGAGGTGGGGCAAAAGGTAGGGGCCAATGGTGTAGATCAGGCCGAGGCGCAACGGGCCGTTGAGCGGGTCCTGGCTATGTCTGGCCACCTGCTTGAGCCGTTCCACCTCCTCCAGCACCCGCTGCGCCTGGGCGACGATGCGCTCGCCCGCGGTGGTCAGCCTCACCTCGCTCTTCGGTCCGCGCTCGAAGATCTGCACGCCAAGCGCCTCCTCCAGCTTGCGCACGCCCACGCTGAGGGTGGGCTGGCTGACGAAACAGCTCTCGGCCGCCCGGCTGAAATGCCGCTCGCGGGCCACGGCGACGATGTAACGGAGTTCGGTGAGGGTCATGCGGCTTTGATTCGGAAGGGCAAGCGGGCTAGAATCGAGCGCCCAGGCGGGTGTAGTTCAATGGTAGAACGGCGGCTTCCCAAGCCTCAAGCGTGGGTTCGATTCCCATCACCCGCTCCAGTTTCCTGATCCCTGGCCCATGACCGCCCACGCATGAGCGACTTCATCATCGTTGGGGCGGGCGCCATCGGCATGCTGACGGCCCTCGCTCTGCGTCAGCGCGGCTATGCCGTGACCCTCATCGACCGACAGCAGGCAGGCCGCGAGTCCTCGTGGGCCGGCGGTGGCATCCTCTCGCCACTCTACCCATGGCGTTATGCCGATCCCGTCAATGCGCTCGCCCGACGCTCGCAGGCGCTCTATCCTGACCTGGTCGCCTCCCTGATCGAGACGACGGGCATGGATCCCGAGCATGTGCAAAGTGGCCTGCTCATGCTTGACGGCGCCGAGGGTGATGAGGCGCTGGTTTGGTCACGCCGCACCGGCACGCCGGTCGAGCGGGTGGGGAGGGATGAAATCGCGGCCATCCAACCGGGGCTGGCCGGTGTCACCGAGCCCGGCTGGTGGATGCCGCAGGTGGCGCAGGTCCGCAACCCGCGCCTGGTGCGTGCCCTGCGCGCGGCGGTGGAGCTGAGCGGCATCCGTCTGGTCGAGGGCGCCCCGGTGGAGCGGCTGGAGCTGACCGGCGGGCGCGTGCAGGGGGTGCGGGCCGCGGGGAGGACCATGCCGGCCGATGCCGTCGTCCTTGCTGCCGGGGCCTGGAGCGGTGACCTCTCCGGGTTGCTTCCCCGTCCGCCGCAGGTCCAGCCGGTGCGCGGTCAGATGCTGGTGCTGAACGCGCCGGGCAGTCGCCTTGCGCGCATCGTGATGCGCGGCGGTCGCTACCTCATCCCCCGCCGCGACGGCCGGATCGTGGTCGGCAGTACGGTCGAGCAGGCCGGCTTCGAGAAGCGGGCCACCCCCGAGGCGCGGGAGTCATTGCACCGCTTCGCGCTCGAACTGCTTCCGGAGCTGCGCGAGGCACCGATCGAGCACCACTGGGCAGGTCTCCGGCCGGGCGTGCCGGCTGGCATCCCCTACATCGGCCCGCATCCTGCAGCCGAGGGACTGTTCCTGCATACCGGCCACTTCCGCAACGGCCTGGTCATGGGGCCAGCCTCCACCGAGCTTCTGGTCCAACTGGTCGAAGGCGAGATACCCTCCTTCGATCCCGCCCCCTACGCCCTCGATGCCCCTCGTCCCGGCGAGTTGCATTGAGGCCAGCGCGCCACGTGCGCTAGAATCCCGGGCCAGTGCCGCAATAGCTCAGTTGGTAGAGCAACTGATTCGTAATCAGTAGGTCGACGGTTCGATTCCGCCTTGCGGCACCACCCACACGAAGGGCCTGCAGAAATGCAGGCCTTTTTACTTTCGCGCATGCGCATCGGCCCCGTCGCGCTCGTCGTCATGCCCACTCCCCGATGATCCCCACCGAGGGTAGACCACGCGCGGACGCTCGTGCCTCGCCCCTGCCTATACTCGGATCGTTGTGGCAACGCCCCATCGGCACGGGAGGATCAGGTGCAGCTGCATATCGGCACGTCTGGCTG
The DNA here is from genome assembly GCF_039822285.1 of Thiofaba sp. EF100. Taxonomy (NCBI): domain Bacteria; kingdom Pseudomonadati; phylum Pseudomonadota; class Gammaproteobacteria; order Chromatiales; family Halothiobacillaceae; genus Thiofaba; species Thiofaba sp. EF100. The sequence continues at coordinate 412,717 of NZ_JBAJEY010000002.1, forward strand.
GGCCTACCCGCACTGGCAGGGGCCGTTCTATCCGCTCGACCTGCGAGAGCCCGCGTGGCTCGCCTTCTACGCCAGACATTTCGGCAGCGTGGAGATCAACCGCAGCTTCTACCGCCTGCCCACACGGGAGAACTTCACCGCCTGGCGGGACGCCACGCCCGAGGGCTTCGTCTTCGCCGTGAAGGCCAGCCGTTTCATCACCCACTTCAAGAAGCTGAAGGCCCCGGAGCAGACCCTGCCACCCCTGCTGGCGGCCATCGAAGGGCTGGGGGAGAGGCTCGGACCGCTGCTGTTCCAGCTGCCTCCCCGTTGGCATGCCGATCCCGGGCGTCTGCGGACCTTCCTCATGGCTTTGCCGGCAGGGCTGCATGCGGCCTTCGAGCTGCGTGACCCGAGCTGGTACACGCGGGATGTCCTCGCGCTGCTGGCTGAGTTCAACGCCGCTTTCTGCGTGCACGACATCGGCGGCTTCCAGAGTCCGCGCGTGACCACCGCCGACTTCGTCTACCTGCGTCTGCATGGCCCCGGCGCGCCCTACTGTGGGCGTTACGACCGGCGGACATTGGCTGATTGGGCCGAGTGGCTCGGGCGCCAGGAGGCCAGGGCGGCCTATGTCTACTTCGACAATGACGAGGCAGCCCATGCGGTACGCAATGCCTTGGAACTGAAGGAGATGCTTGGATGAGCCCGCTCGAGATCGATGGCAGTTTCGGCGAGGGTGGCGGGCAGCTAAGCCGTTATGCCATGGCCCTGGCGGCGATCACCGGGCGGCCGATCATCCTCAGGAACATCCGCGCCCGCCGCCCCCGGCCCGGTCTCATGGCCCAGCACCTCACCGCCATGCGGGCCGTGGCCGAGGTATGCGGTGGGGCGCTGGAGGGTGCGGAGCTCGGGGCGGCGGAGGTCTGCTTCCAGCCGGGACGGATCCGCGGCGGCGACTACCGTTTCGAGGTGGGCACTGCGGGCAGCATCGTGTTGGTCCTGCAGGCCCTGCTGCCCGTCGTCTTGCATGCCGACGGCCCCTGCAGGCTCGTCGTCAGCGGCGGCACCGACGTGAGGATGGCGCCGCCGGTGGACTACCTGCGTCAGGTCTTCCTGCCCTGGCTTGCGCGCATGGGAGCCAGGGTGAGCATCGACTCGGTCCGGCACGGTTACTACCCCAGGGGCGGGGGTGAGGTCAGCCTGACGCTCATGCCCTGCGGACCGTTGAGCCCCCTGGTCGCGGCATCGCCCGGTGCGCTGCGGTCCCTCCGGGGCGTGGCCCACGTGTCCCGGTTGCCACGGCACATCCCCGAGCGCATGGCCGGGGCGGCGCGCGCCAGCCTGGCCGGATTCGGTCCCGTCGAGATCGACATCCAGGTCCTGTCTGAGGTCGAGGCCTGCGGCACTGGAGGTGCGATGGTACTCGTGGCCGAGACCGAGCACAGCCTGCTCGGGGCGGCGGTGGTAGCCGAGCGCGGCGTGACGGCCGAGAGGCTGGGAGAGGAGGCGGGCCGCGCCTTGCGGGCGGAGCTTGCGGCCGGCGCCGTGCTGGACATCCATGCCGTCGACCAGCTTCTCATCTACGCGGCGCAGGCGTGGGGGGATTCCAGCTTCACGGTGCGGGAGATCAGCCTGCATGCGCGCACGGTCATGTGGCTCATCGCACAGTTCCTGCCGGTGGAGTTCAGGGTGGAGGCGCAGGGCCACCTGCAGCGGGTCGAGGTTGTGCACGGAGGAGATCCCCGCCTGCCGCTGCGGGCGGGATGGGCTACAACAAGGAGGGAAGCCCCTCCAGGCAGGGAGAGTCCTCCATGAACGCTTCCGTCATCCTGCGGCCCCTCGTGTGCTGCCTGGCCTGCGCGGCCATGGTGGCCTGTAGCGCGGACCCGGAGGGGCGTGCGAAGGGGCTCTCGGGCCAGGTGCCTGCCGGCTGTGCGGAAGGTGGGGCAGTGTCGTCTGTCAGGCTCGAAAGGGTGTTCGCGGCCATCCCCCTCGACGAGCCTCTGGCCATGCTGCAGGCGCCAGGTGATGCCGGCCACTGGTACGTGGTGGAGAAGGCAGGCCGGGTACTGCGGATCGACAACCGCCCCGATGCGGCGGCAAGCGAGGTGTTCGCGGACATCCGCCCGCGCGTGCAGGCCCGCTACAGCGAGTCGGGCCTGCTTGGCATGGCCTTCCATCCGGATTTCGCCCACAACGGACAGGTCTTCCTCTCCTACACCACTCACGGTACGCCACTCGTGTCGCGCGTCTCGCGCTTCCTCAGCCGCGACGGCGGACGGACGCTGGATGCAGGCACCGAGACCGTCCTGCTCGAGGTCCAGCAGCCCTACGCCAACCACAACGGTGGGCAGATCGCCTTCGGTCCGGACGGCTTCCTCTACATCGGTCTAGGCGACGGCGGCGCGGCGAGCGACCCACGGGGCCACGGCCAGAACGTCGGCACCTTGCTCGGTGCCATGCTGCGCATCGACGTGGACAAGGGGGCGCCCTATGCCATCCCGCCCGACAACCCCTTCGCCGAGGCCAGTGCAGAGGGCGGCGGGCGGCCGGAGATCTACGCCTGGGGCCTGCGCAACCCCTGGCGCTGGAGTTTCGACCGCGTCAGCGGCGAGCTGTGGGCGGGCGACGTGGGGCAGGACGCGTGGGAGGAGATCGACAAGATCGTCCGCGGCGGCAACTACGGCTGGGCCATCCGTGAGGGGGCGCACTGTTACGGCACCGAGCGCTGCCGCACCAAGGGGCTGATCGATCCGGTCGCAGAGTACGGCCACGGTGAGGGCTGCTCCGTCACCGGCGGCTATGTTTACCGCGGCAAGGCCATTCCCGCCCTCCAGGGGGCCTACCTCTACGGCGACTTCTGCAGCGGCCGCATCTGGGCCCTCTGCCAGGGCAAGGGCTTGCCCCGGTTGCTGATGAACAGCGGTCTGAATATCTCATCCTTTGCCGAGGGGATGGATGGCGAGCTGTACGTGCTGCATTTCAGCAGCCAAGGGGCGATCTACCGGCTGGTCACCGCCCCCTGATGGGGGCGCGCCGAGCTCAAACCCAACCCCGCTTCTTCAGCCCATCCTTGATGTAGGCATACAGGATCGGGCTTATCACCAGCCCTGGGATGCCTGCGATGCGCTCCATGGCCAGCATGGCGATGAGGATCTCCCAGGCTCGGGCGCGGATGTGGCCACCGACGATGCGGGCGTTGAGGAAGTATTCGACCTTGTGCACGATCACGAGGAAGGCCAGCGAGCTGGCGGCCACCATCACCGAGTGAGAGAGGCTGATGATGGTGATGACGGTGTTGCTGACCAGGTTGCCGACGATGGGAATGAAGCCCATGACGAAGGTGACCAGCACCATGGTCTTGACCAGTGGCAGGTGAACACCTGCCAGGGGCAGGGCGACCAGCAGGTAGAGGCCGGTGAGGGTGGTATTGACCGTGGTGATCCAGGCCTGGGCGGTGATGATGCGGCGAAAGGCGAGGCTGAAGGCGCTGACTTCCTGCAAGAGCGCCCGTGCCAGTGGGCGCAAGGCTTGAGGGTCCGTGGCTTCGGTGTGGAGGGAGATCATTGCGCCGATGATGAGACCGATGAGGATGTGCACCAGGCCATAACCCAGGGCGCCGCCGGCGGAGCCCACCTCGGCGGCATGGCTGCGTAGCCAATCGACGGCATGCTGTTTGAGCGCCTCCGTATCCGGCGGCAGCCATGGTTCGGCCCAGGCGGGCAGGGCCGCCTTGGTGTCGTCGAGGATGCGGGCCATTTGCTTCATCAGCCCCTCCACGCCTTCCTGGCCCGTGCCATGCATGAGTTTGAGCAGGGCGAGGGCCCCCAGAGTGAGCAGGGTCAGCACGACGGCGGAGACGAGCAGGATGGCCACCACCCGCGCAAGATGCGAGGAGAAGGTGGGGCTGATCAGCCGTTTGGCAATGGCATGCACCAGCTGGTGCATGAGCAGGCCCGCGAGCAGGGCGGGCAGCAGGTGCTGCTTCACTGCAAAGAACACCGCGGCCACCGCCAGAGCGAAGGCCAGCCAGTGCATCCAGGTGGGCGCAGTGGTCGAGGGCGGGAGGGTCGTGGGGAGACTGGGCATGTTCAGGTTCGAGAGCTGCTGTGGTCTTCCCCTCTCCCCCAGCCCCTCCCCCCTGAGGGGGGAGGGGAGTACGACGGACGAAGGGGCCAAGTCATAGGCGTGGGCTTGGTCCGCTTAGGCATGGCCAAGCATGACCGCGGCGGTGAGCATCCAGCCCGCCGAGCCGGTGTACCAGGTCCAGCCGCCGCGGCCGTTGTGCGGGGCCACGCCGTACACGTCGGCGGCGATCACGTAGGGTTCGGTCATGTAACGCTCGGCTCCCGTGGGGGTGGCCGTGTGGCGGATGGGGCTGAGCATCGTCAGCAGGTCCAGCGCCTTGTCCGGGTGGCCGGCCTGGGCAAAGGCCATCACCGCCCACAGGGCGGCGTGGGTGTACTGCCCGCCGTTCTCGCGTACGCCGGCGACGTAGCCCTTGATGTAGCCGGGGTCGTGCGGCGTCTTGTCGAAGGCGGGGGTGAGCAGGCGGATGATGCCGACCTCGCGGTCGATGAGGTGCTGTTCCATGGCGCGAATGACTCGTTCGAAGCGCGGTGTGTCACCCTCACCCCCATCCCTTGATCCCTCCTCTCCGTCCCTTCCGGCCTCCCTGCCGGAAGCCCCTTCGGGGTTCGGCCGTCGAGAGCTCCCCTCAAGGGAGAGGGGGGCAAAAGCTACGCCGCTGAGGATGGCCCAGGCCTGGGCGAGGGTGTCGATCTGGCACTCATCGGAGGCTTTGGAGCCGAGCACGGCGCCGTTGTCGTACCAGGCGCGGCGGTACCATTCGCCATCCCAGCCTTCCGTGTTCAGCGCCTCCAGCAGTTTGGCGCGATGGGCGCGGTATTTTTCCGCCCGGGCCAGGTCGCGGCGCGCCTCGCACAGGGGGATGAAGTCGCCGAGGATGGCGTAGAGGAACATGCCCACCCACACGCTCTCGCCCTTGCCGAGCCGTCCGACGCGGTTCATGCCGTCGTTCCAGTCGCCGGTGCCCATCAGGGGCAGCCCGTGGACGCCGACCTTGAGCGAACGGTCGAGGGCGCGGCAGCAGTGCTCGTACACATCACCCTGCGTGCCTGAGTCCTCCGGCACCATGAAGCGTTCATCCTCCCCTTCCTCCAAAAGCGGGCCGGTCAGATACCGTGCCGGCTCGTCGAGGATGGCCCTCTCCCCGGTGTGCTGGATGTATTTGGCGGTGGCGTAGGGCAGCCAGAGCAGATCATCCGAGAAGCGGGTGCGGATGCCGCGGCTGGTGCCATCCGGGAAGGGGTGCCACCAGTGCAGCACATCGCCCTCGACGAACTGGTTGGCGGCGTTGAGCAGGATCTGGCGGCGGGTGATCCCGGCATCGTGACGGATCAGGTTGAGCGCGTCCTGCAACTGGTCGCGGAAGCCAAACGCCCCGCCGGACTGGTAGTAGGCCGTGCGAGCCCAGATCCGGCAGACCAGGGTCTGGTAGGGCAGCCAGTGATTGACCAGGATGTCCACCTCCGGCTTGCCGGTGTGGACGCGGGCCTTGGCGGTGAAGTCCTTCCAGAAGGCCTGGACCTCGGCCAGAAGCTGCTCGATGGCTCCGGGCTGGCGCAGCCGGCGCAAAAGCCCCGAGAGCCCTGCGGCATCGCGCGTCTCGCCAAGGACGAAGGTCAGGGTGCGTTCATCGCCCGGCGCCAGGGTGAGGCAGGCCTGCAGGGCGGCGCAGTCCAGCCCCTTGCCGGTGCGTCCATCGAGGGTCAGCGCGGTTTCCACGGCCAGCGGGCGGGCGGGGCTGCGGCCCTGGCCGATGACGTGACTGCGGTCGGCGCTGTAGTGCACGGCATCGGCGGGGGCGAGCAGCGCGGCATAGGCCACGCCTTCGGCGAAGGCCCCGGCGCTCGGGTTGCGGGCGATCAGGGCGTGCGCGTCGAGATCCCAGGCGGTTTCGAGGTGCTGGGCGGTACCCTTCGGGTCCACGCCGAGCACCAGCCGGTGGTAGTTGAACACCGACAGCTGGCGCGTGCGGTCGGAGAGGTTACGAAGCTTGATGCTGACGATCCGGCAGGTCTCATGCAGGGGCACGAACACGGTGGTGTGCTGCTCCAGCTCCTGGCTGGTGTGAGCAAAGCGGGTGTAACCGAGGCCGTGGCGCACCTCGTAATCCCCCGCGCCGGGCACCGGGCCGGGGGTAGGCGACCAGTACAGCCCGGCGTCTTCGTCGCGCAGGTAGAAGGCCTCCCCGTGCGGGTCGATGACCGGGTCGTTGAACCAGGGGGTCAGGCGGTGCTCGCGGCTGTTCTGGGCGAAACTGTGGATGGCGCCGCTCTCGCTGACGATGCAGCCGGCGTTGTGGGCGTTGGCGAGTACATTGGACCAGGGCAGCGGGGGGCGTTTGAGAGTGCCATCAGCCTCACGCGGCAGGCGGATGACGTACTCGGAGCCGTCGGCGTTGAAGCCACCGTAGCCGTTTTCGAACTGCAACAGCTCGGCGCTGTGGTGCGGGGGCAAGGTGCAGGCGCCCTCCTGGGAGGCCGGGCGGGCCAGAGAAGGCAAGACGGGGGTGCGGTTCAGCGCCACATCGGCGAGCAGGCTGGCGCCCACGGGGGCTTCGAGGAGGGCGAGCGCGGCCTCGCGCGTATCCGCCACGCCGAGCACGAACAGGGCCTGGCCCTCCTGCCCCGGGGCGAGCTCAAGCACGGTGCGCAGGGCCAGGCAGGGGTCGAGGACATTGCCTGCGGTGCCCGAGAGGGCTTGAGCCAGCATCGCCTGCGGTGCAGCCAGCGTCCGGCCGCGGCCGATAAAGCGCATGCGGTCGGTCTCGAACTCGGTGGCCTGCGCCCCAAGCAGGCCATGCACCAGCCAGGGGAAGCGCTCATCCGCGCCGCGCGGGCGGCGGCGGGCCAAGAGCGCCCCGTGCGCCATGACCGCCTCGGTCTGCACGAACAGCTTGGCGAAGGCCGGGTGGCCGGCATCGGCCGCGGGATGGTGGATTACCGGTTCGAGGTAGGAGGTCAGCTCGATCCGGCGCGCGCGATCCCCGAGGTTCTTCAGGCTGACCCGACGCAGTTCGCGGTCGCCGTCCACCCACACGGTCATGCGCGCCTCGAGGCCGTGGCTGCGCTTGGCAAAGCAGGCGAAGCCGTCCGCAAAGGCATGGCCGGCCTCCACGCCCTCCCCATCCGGCACCGGCTGGCGGCCGATCGACCAGAAGGCCCCACTCTCCGCATCGCGCAGGTAGATGAAGAAGCCGAGGTCATCCTCGAGCGTATCGCCATGCCAGCGGTTGAGCTGCAGCTCGCCGCGCCGTGCCTCGCCCGCGCCCGAGGGCGTCAACAGCAGGCGGTAGGTGTCGCTGGCTAGGGTGTGGGGGGCAGACATCATGGGGACCTCGGGACGGACGGGGATGGGGGCGCGTGCCGGATGAGCACCACGGCCGGAACAGCGCTTAGCTTAATCGCTGGGCCCGCCGGCCGGAATGGCTGGCCGTCCACGCTGAACACCCGGTCGGCCAGGGCGGGCAACTCCAGCACCACCCCGCCGGCCGGCGTGCGTAGCGTACCGCCGAGGCGGAGGCGCAGGGTCCCGGCCTCGGGGTGGTCGATGTCCAGGTCGAGCCGACCGAAGGGGGTGGACAGTTCATGGACGCGCAGACCCTCGGGGGCGTCGAGCCAGGCGGCGGGCAGGCCGGCACCGATGACCAGCGCCTGGTCGGCCTCGCGGACGTGGGCGATCAGGCTCAGCACGGCGCGGATGAACTCGCCGGCCACCCAGCCATGCGGCATGTCGCCGATGTAGTCCGGCCGGCGCGGATCGGCCCAGACCACCTCCGGCCAGGCGTTCCAGCCGCGGGGGCGGCGGTCGGCCAGCAGCAGCCGTAGCAACGTCCAGGCCTCCTCGCGCCGCCCGATCCGGGCCAGGGCCTCGACGTTGCGCCACTCGTAGGGGGTGTAGCCGGGCCAACGGGGGGAGCCCGCGGCGCGCTCGCGCACCATGGCAAGGTACGCATCGAAGGTCAGGCGCAGGGCCTCCTGCGGCAGCAGGCCGTCCTCCTGGGTGGGGCTGAGGACGATGGCGGTGGAGGTCGGGTCGAAGTCGCCCAGGTCCGCCGAGGCGGGGAGGGTGGTCAGGCCCTTGTCCTGCATGGTCTGGCGGATGGAGGCCACCACGTCCTCGCGCATGGCCGCGTGCGCGCGCCGGTAGCGTTCGGCGGCGGCGTCATCGCCCAGGCGCTCCGCCAGCCAGGCGGCATCCTTCAGGCCGCGCAGGGCAAAGAAGTCGTCCCAGTAGGAGTGCACCGGGTTCTGCAAATAGCCTTCGTGGCTGGCGGAATCAGGCAGCAGGCCGCGGAAGCGGCGTCGCTCCGGGGCCTCGAAGGCCGGGCCCAGGCGCTCGGCGCGCAGGGCCAGGAGGTGCCCGGCGGCGCGCTGTGCGGCCGGCCACAGCGCGCGGGCGAGGGCGAGGTCCTCGGTATGGCGCACGGTCTCGGCCAGCAGAAAGATGAACTCGCCATGGCTGTCGTGCTCGACCGTGGGGTCGGGACCAAGGGCGTCGATGCAGCAGGGGATGCCGCCCTCCTCCTGCTGGAATCCTGTGTACCAGCGCACGAAGTCGCGGGCCCGCTCCGCATGGCCGAGTTGCAGCAGGGCATGGGCCATCAGCGCGCCGTCGCGGATCCAGGCCCGGGCATAGCCGCGCGAGCCGGGGCGGATCAGCGGGCGGGGCGAGTGGATCAGCAGGTAGGCGAGACTGGTGCGCAAGGCGGCGGCGAGGTCCTCGCCCTCCGCGGTCGGCAGGTGCAGCATCACGCGCCCGGTCTGTTCGCGCCAGAGCATGCGCTGTTCAAGGCGCAGGCGCTCGAACAGCGCGGCGGGGGCCGCGCGCAGGGCGGCAGGTGCCGGGGCCCCCTCGAAGGGGAAGGCCAGGATCGTCTCGCGCACCTCGCCCGGGGCGAGGACAAGGGGCCAGCGCCAGGCGCCGGCCACCCCTGGCCCCGCATCCGGGCTGAAGCCCCCCGGCGGGGTGAGGGCGAGGATGCGCCGCTCGTCGTTGATCAGGAGGGCGTCCTCTGTGTGGACGAGGCGGTGGATGGGAGCGGCCCCACCGTTCACCGCCAGCCGCAGCCAGGGGGGATAGACCTGCAGCGGACGCAGGGCCAGTTCCAGGGTGGCGGCGTGGGGTTCCGTCCCCAGGTTGCGCAGGCGGTAGCGTGCCAGCAGCAGGGGGCAGCCGCCGACCTCGCCCGCCACGGCGTCGATGTCGAGCCGCATCTCGTCGATGCGCCAGGTCACGCTCGGCAGGGGGAGATCGCCTTCGAGGAGCTGCTGCGTGGTACGCACGTCCGCCCAACCGATCCGCCGTCCATCGAGGTGGAGGAAGGGTTCGATCGACGGGCCGCCGGGCCAGGGCTCCAGCAGGCCGTCCTCGCTCAGCAGGGCGGCGTGGGGGCTGTCCGGTGCGCCGATCACCGTCCAGTAGGCCTGCTCGCCATGAAAGGCGCGGGGAAAGCTGCCGCGCGGCAGGCTGGCGGCCTGCTCCAGCAGGGTCTGGGTCAGGGCGGGCTGGTCGGGGGATTGCGCAAACACAGGCTGCATGGGCGCTCCCATCAGGCCAAGGGCCAGGAGTAACCGGGCGGTGCAGTGCAGGGATCGGTCCATGGCCTGCGTCGGGTCGTCCATGGGGCCGGTCAGGGCCTCAGCCTTTCAGGCTGCCCTGGGCAAGGCCTGCGATGTACTGCCGCTGCAGGAGCACAAACACGATCAGCACCGGCAGCACGGTCAGGGTGGAGGCCGCCATCATCAGCTCGGTGTCCTGCACATGCTCGCCAGCGAGGTTGGCCAGCGCCACCGGCAGGGTGTGCAGCTCGGCATCGGAGAGCACGATCAGGGGCCACATGAAGTCGTTCCAGCTGCCCATGAAGGTGAACAGGGCCAGGGTGGCGAGGATGGGCCTCAGCTGCGGCAGCACCACCGACCAGAACAGGCGGAACTCCCCGGCGCCGTCCAGCCGTGCGGCGTCCAGCATGGCCTCCGGGATGTTCTGCGCGTACTGGCGCACCAGGAAGATGCCGAAGATGCTGGCGAGCATGGGCACCAGTACCCCGGCGTAGGTGTTGATCAGGCCCATCTGCTTGAGCATGAGAAACAACGGCAGCATGGCCACCTGGGCCGGGATGACCATGGCGGCGAGGAGCAGGCGGAACAGCCGCTCCCGCCCGGCGAAGCGCAGCTTGGCAAAGGCATAGCCCGCCATGGCGTTGAGCAGGGTGGCGATGCTGGTGGCCAGGAGGGCGATCAGGGCACTGTTGAGCGCATAGCGGCCCATGTCCAGCCGGGTGAACAGGTCGCGGTAATGCTCCAGCGTTGGGCTGCTGGGCCACAGGCGCGGCGGAATGGCGCTGGCCTCTCCGGTAGGCATGAAGGAGGCCGCCAGCATCCACGCAAAGGGGGAGAGGGTGAGCAGGGCCAGGGCGATGAGCAGCAGGTGGAGCAGCAGGCGTTTCACATCGCCCTCCGCTGCAGGCGCAGCTGCAGGAGCGTGCCCATCAGGATGATGGCGAACAGGACGAAGGCGATGGCGGCGGCAAAGCCCATGTTCCACCAGCGGAAGCCCTCCTGGTACATCAACAGCACCACCGAGAGCGTCGCGTTGGCCGGGCCCCCCTGGGTCATCACATACGGTTCGGCAAACAGCTGCAGGTAGCCGATCATGGTCATCAGGGCCACGAACAGGAAGGTCGGGGCCAGCAGCGGCAGGGTGATGTGGACAAACTGGGCCCAGGGACTCGCCCCATCGAGCCGCGCCGCCTCGTACAGCCGCTCCGGGATGGCCTGCAGCCCGGCAATGAAGATGATCATGTTGAAACCGAAATTCTTCCACGCCGCCATCAGGATGATGGCGGGCATGGCCCAGGTCGGATCGCCCAGCCAGTCAATCGGGTCGATGCCGAAGAAGCCGAGGAGCTGGTTCAAAAGGCCGGCCTCCGGATGGTAGAGCGCGCGCCAGACCACCGCCACCGCGACCAGGGTGCTCACCACCGGGAGAAAATACACGGTGCGGAACAGCGTTTTACAGCAGGTCAGCCTGGCATTCACAAGGAGTGCCGCGGCCAGGCTCAGGGCCACCGACAGCGGCCCGCCGAGCAGGACGAAGTAGAGCGTGTTGGCGAGCGCGGTCCAGAACAGCGGGTGGTCGAGCAGCTGGCGGTAGTTCGCCAGGCCCACCCAGCGCAGGGCGCTGGGATCGCCGATGGCGTAGATGTCGAAATCGGTGAAGGAGAGCAGCAGCGCGGCCAGGATGGGCAGGGCGAAGAACACCGCGATCAGCCCCAGCGCGGGGGCGAGGAACCAGAAGGCGGGCGGCAAAAGCCTGCCCCTCTCCCCCCGGGGGAGCGGGGCAGGGGCGAGGGGCGCGGGCGTTGCAGGCGCCTCTGATGTGGAAGCCTTGGGGTGGTGCATGTTCACCCTCTCCCTCTCCCCAGCCCTCTTCCCTCAAGGGCTATCGTATGTACACATCTTCTGTACCATGTCCGCGAGCAAGTCGCCACCCTAAGGGCACCTCGAAAAACCGTCACGAGCGGGCGGAGTGCAAGGAACTCCGCAGCGAATCCCCAGCACATACTTGCGCACTCACAGCACGCGGCGCAACACGATCCACCTCAGCCCCCAAAGTCGCGAAGTCGATGTACTTCTCCATGTCCACCAAGGGATCGCCCGGGCGGTCAATCTTCTCCTTGCGAAGTTCGGCAGCAAACAGGTCGGCCTTGATAGTGCTGCGACAGTTCATAGGGTGGCGTAAATCAAGGACTGGAAGGCAGCATCGTGCCCCTCAGAAGCAAGATCGGGGTTGTTCGAGGCGCCCTTCTTCTGTGAATTCTTACTCAATAACCATCCCCATGAATAACCATGTCTCGGTCAAAAATCACAAAATCGTCGTCTTTGACTTTTTCTGAAATCCAATGAAAGACGGCTGTCGATCCATCTGTAAGCATTGCTCTTGGATGAAGGTGGAATCGCATATTGCGAATATGTTCGTTTTGAACAAGGCACTCACGATGATGGCCAATATCCGCATTATTATCGCCGTAAGTCTCGATGAGGATGCTTCGGATGTCATCAATTGTTGGAATGGACTCAAAAAGCACTGACAATCCCCACAACCCCACTGACCAGTATTCCTCTACGTGACCAACGTAAGCAGATGAATTCCATTCATCCTCTAGATAGCGAGGATCAGAAATTTGGTCATAATATGGGTGCTCTTCGCCCTCGGTAAGGTATTTTCTCCTGTTCTTCTCCGCTTTCCAGTTGAAGTCTTCTTTTCTTACATCTCGAACAACCGTAAGCTCCGATAGCATGCGCCCAAAAAGCAAGACTCCAACGTATTTGTGGTCAGAATGGTAACGATTTGGTTTTAGGTTTACTTTTCCGTTTAATTCCAGCATGGACTCTTTTAGTCCCTCTATGAGTGGTGCGTCGCTCAAGCACCTCGTCAGCTTTTCAAGGGCTTCATTCTGGCTGTATCGCTTTCCCGTCGACTTGTAAATCGACCCATAGAAATCCGAGAGGGTAAGCTTGCTTCTTCCGAGGGTGTTGGCGATGTTTTCTATTACTGAAAGAGCTGCGGGGCTTCTTTGGAAGCTCTCCATAATGTCGACTAGTTTTTTGCAAGTCTCCGAAAAAAAACCTTCGCATAAGGCGTGGATTTTTTTCTCAATCTTGTCAAGCTGGATCTCGTGTTCTTTGATCTCGCTGTGATTTCCTTCCATCTTGGCGTCTCTGATAGACTCCAAGATATACTTCCTGGTTTCCATTAATAAAGACGCTTCTCTGTCAACAGAGTAGCCAGTGTGTGTAATTTTATTTAACATCACGGCCAAATCAATAAAAGGCTGGGTTAGTTGATCCGATTTTTCTTCTAAAAACAAGTATGCATCACGCCGCTCTTCCCTTTTGCTTATATCTAGAGCAACTTTGGCAAGCACGATGGCAACAAACGATGCCGCTATCGATACTGGAACCCCCACCAACAAACCAAGGTAGTCTGATATGCCTGAAAGGTGGTTAATTGAAAAATCAGCGCCATTCGAGCCAAGAAGGCTTTTAATTCCTCCGATAATTCCTGTAGATCCCAAAAGAAATAATGCGCTGACGAGCAACAGAAGAAAAAAACTGGTCGCCAGCAGCAGCCAGAAATCTTTGATTATATTTTTATTCATGCTTGCACCAGCATTGTTTGTCTGGAGACAGAATATTTTTCATCAAACGAACCGCTTTGGCGAGGCTTCCCGATGGGGCTCCCCAGGTGGCCAGAAGCCCAGTTTTTCGAGAGGCCAATTGTAATGCTCGACGATGTAATGGGCCAGTATTGTACTGGTCCAGTACTTTTGGCACTCAGGATGGTCTTGGAGGAGCCATGGTACTGGAGCGAGGAGGCCCTGGCCGGGGTGGAGCATGACGGTGTTGTAAGCGACGCACCACTCGGCAAGTTTTAGGTTGAAGGCGTGGATGGTGGTGAACAGCAGGTCCTCGTGCTCGTCCTCGAACGGCTCCTGCACGGTGCGGTTGAAGCGCTCGCCATCGGCGTTCATCGAAGGTCGAGGCGGGTAGATCCAAAAGCGTGTCAGGATATGGGGCATGGAAGTGCTTCTTGAACTCCGGGCCGTTGTCGGAGAGGACATAAAGCACACGAGGGGCGCTCATCGGCTGCTGGGGCTCCGAGAGGCGCCGCCAGGGCCGGGGCAGTCGCCTGGGTGGTCCTGCCCAGCAAGACCACCGCAAAGCCAATGCGGGAGACTGGATCGAAGAGCGAGAGGATGTAGCGCCGCACACCATCGAGCACCCACAGTGTCCACTGCCCAAAGAGTCATCGGTGCGGCACGCAGGCCTTTGGGTTTGCGCACCTTCTTGAGCGGTGAATCCGCGAAGAAATTGAGGTGCCGATAACGTTTGGTGAGTGTGTCGTGGACTGGGTGTTCCCCAGAGATGCCCACCACGTGCCAGGGCTCAGTGACACCCAAGGCAGCTTCGAACAGCTTGGCCTGCATGGCGTACAACCACTTCAACCGGACCCCTTGTGGGCCGTAAACTTGGGATAGGAAGCTGCTACCCACTCGAGATCCAAATAGAGCCTCCTCTGTCATTAAATCCTTATGATCTCGAGGAACTTGACACTGATCATGTCCTGTCGTCATGGTTGACGATGCTCCAGCAACCAGCGGCGTTTTTCCAGGAGTCGATCGGTTTCGGCATCGAGGGTGCGCAACGCCTCCTCCTCGCTCGTAAGCCCCCGCGCGGCGCGTTCCGCCTGGCGCATGACCAGGCTCGCGATGCGCTCCCACTCCGGGATGGCCGGAACGCCGCGCACATGGGCAAGCTGCTGCCAGAAGGCCTCCACCCGCGGGGCCGTGTGCAGCCCGCCCTGCGTCCAGGCACGGGTGCGCACCGGCAGATCCCCCGTCTCGCGGTAGAAGGCAAGCTGCTGCTCGGGTTCGAGGAGGAAGGCGATGAGCGCCCGTGCCGCCTCCGGGTGCCGGCTGTCCGCACGCAGGGCCAGGCTCGCCCCGCCGGCGATGGATGCCCCAGGGTAGGGCGTGCCGTCCGGCACCGGCAGTGGTGCGGTGGCCCAGGCGCCTTGCAGCGCGTCGGGCAGGCGGCGCTCGAACTCACCGAGGTTCCACGGCCCGCTCACCAGAAAGGCGATGCGGCCGCGGGCGAAGGCCTGGTACACATTCCCGGCCGCGGCCTCACCTGCCACCTCGGCCAGGCCCTCGCGGAACAGGCGCAGGTAAAAGGCGAAGGCCGCGCGGAAGGCGGGAGCTCGGAAGTCGCCGTAGCGCCCCGCCTCGCGCAGCAGGTCGGCCTGTTGTTGCAGGCCCAGGGCGATGAGCGTCTGCCATTCGGTGAAGGGTAAGAGCAGGGGCGGGCGCCCGGTGATCGCCTTCACCCCGTGCAGGGCGGTGAGCCATTCACTCCAGGTGCGCGGCGGATGGTCGAAGCCGGCCTGTGCCAGTAGGTCGGCGCGGTAGTACAACAGGCGGGTGTCCACGTACCAGGGCAGCCCCCACAGCCGCCCGTCGATCCGGTTGGCGGCGAGCACGCCGGGGAAGATGTCGGCCTCCGCCTCGGCCGGCAGGGTGCCGTCCAGCGGGGCGAGGGCCTTGAGGGCATGGAGCTCCGGCAGCCAGGTGTTGCCGAGCTGGAAGACGTCCGGCAGGGTGCCGCCGACGTGGGCGGTGAGCAGCTTCTCGTGCGCCGCGCTCCAGGGGATCTGCTGCACCCGCACGCGGATGCCGGGGTGGCGGCGCTCGAACTCCGGCAGCAGGGCCTGCACCCGCTCGCCCTCGCTGCCCATAGCCCAGAAGTCGAGGGTCGTCGTTTCGGCCTCGTGCGCGCTGCAGCCGGCCAGCAGCATGGGCAGGAGGCAGGCGAGCAGGAGGGCAGGGAGGCGTCGGTGAGACACGATGTGAGGCGGCCAGCAAGACATGCCGACAGCATTCACCCGCGCCATGAACGCCGTCAAGCCTGGCCGCCCGGTTCCTTGGCAAGTCGGGGCTCAAGGTGCCATGCTTCCCGCATCCTGGTCTCACCCTGCCGGCCTGCCGTGTCCACCATCACCCTCGCCCTCCGTTCCGCCCTGTTTGCCGTCGGTTTCTGGGTCAGCCTGCTGATCTACCTGCCGATCCTGCCGGTGGTGCAGTTCCTGCCCATGCACCAGCGTTTCCTCATCCTGCGTGGCTGGAACTGGATGGCGGTGCACTGGCTGCGTCTCACCTGTGGTGTGCGCTGGACGGTCGAGGGCACAGTGCCGGAGGGGGGGGGCGTGATCATCGCCAACCATCAGTCCACCTGGGAGACCCTGTTCCTGCCGCTGGTGGTGCGCGGACCGGTCTTCGTGCTCAAGCGCGAACTGCTGCGTGTACCGGTCTTCGGCTGGGGGCTGGCGCTGGCCCGCCCGATTGCCATCGACCGCGCGGCCGGGCGCGATGCGCTCAAGCAGATCCTGTCCCAGGGGCGCGAGCGCATTGCTGAGGGACGTTGGGTCGTCATTTTCCCGGAGGGGACGCGCACCGCGCCGGGCCGCATCGAGAAGTTCAAGCCGGGTGGGGCCATGCTCGCCACCCAGAACGGGGCGCGGGTGGTGCCGATCGCACACAACGCCGGTTGCGCCTGGCCGCGCAAGGGTTTCATCAAGCGCCCGATGACCATCACCTTCCGTATCGGCCCGGTGATCGAAACCGAGGGAAGGGGGGCGAGCGAGGTGAACGCCGAGGTCGAGGCGTGGGTGCGGGCCCAGTTGGCGACCATGCCCTGCCCGGACCAGGGCGCCTGAGGCCCCTGCGCCTGCGCAAGGGCATTTGTCGGAGGGGAATCATGACCGATTTGTCGGGAACACATCGGGGGTCGCCGTCAGGCGAACCCGCAGGGGGCCGACCAGGGATGGTCGGCGTCCACCTGTACGAGCAGATCGGCGAGCGGATCGGCGAGGCGACCGGCCAGCCCTTCCGGCCGCGCCATTCGTTCAGCCGGGGCGGCGGCTGCATCAGCGAGGGGATCGTGCTGGAGGAAGGGGCGCGGCGTTACTTCGTCAAGCTCAATGCTGCCGGCCGCCTGCCGATGTTCGCGGCCGAGGCGGAGGGCCTGCGCGAGCTGGCCTCCGCCCGCGCCCTGCGCGTGCCCGAGCCCATCGTTTACGGCGAGGCTGGTGGGCAGTCTTTCCTGGTCCTGGAGTACCTGAACCTGGAAGGCCCCGATCGCCCGGACCGGCTGGGTGAGGGGTTGGCGGCCCTGCACAGCCATGCCGCCGGGCAGTACGGCCTGGCGCGGGACAACTTCATCGGCACCAGCGTCCAGCACAATACCCCCTCGGGCGACTGGCCCGGCTTCTGGATCCATTGCCGGCTGGAACCGCAGCTGGAGATGGCTGCACGCAGCGGGGCGGGCTGCGACCTGCTGGATCTCGGCGAGGCGCTGATGACCTGGCTGCCAGCCTTCTTCACCGACTACCGCCCCGTGCCCAGCCTGCTGCACGGCGACCTATGGGGGGGTAATTACGGTTACGTGTCGGACGGTGACGCCGGCGCGGGCGAGCCGGTGGTCTTCGACCCGGCCGTGTACTACGGCGACCGCGAGGCGGACATCGCCATGACCGAGCTGTTCGGCGGTTTCCCGCTGCGCTTCCGCCATGCCTACGAGGCGATCTGGCCACTCGATCCGGGCTACGGGGTGCGTCGCCAGCTCTACAACCTCTACCACGTGCTCAATCACTTCAACCTGTTCGGGGGCGGCTACGCCGAGCAGGCGAACCGCATCATGCGCAGGCTGTTGAGCGAGGTGCGCGGATGACCCTCCCCCTCATCATCCCCGACTGGGCCGTGCTGCCCGGGGTGCGCGCGGTGGTCACCACCCGCGTCGGCGGGGTCAGCCAGGCGCCTTTCGACACCTTCAACCTCGCCACCCACGTCGGCGACGACCCCTGCGCGGTGGGGGAGAACCGCCGCCTGCTGCGCGAGGCGCTGAGCCTTCCGGCGGAACCCCTCTGGCTGGACCAGGTCCATGGCACGGCGGTGTGCGATGCCACGATGACCGGGGGCTGCTTCGACGCAGCCTTCGCCGACCGGCCCGGTGTGGTGCTGGCCGTGCTCACCGCCGACTGCCTGCCGGTGTTTTTCGCAAGCAGTGATGGGCGCGAGATCGGCGTGGCCCATGCCGGCTGGCGGGGGCTGGCGGCGGGGGTGCTGGAGGCCGTGCTGGACCGCTTCGCTGCCCCGCCCGGCGCGATCCGGGCCTGGCTCGGCCCCGCCATCGGACCTTCGGCCTTCGAGGTGGGGGAGGAGGTGCGGGCGGCCTTCCTCGCCCATGCGCCCGAGGCGGCGGCAGCCTTCGTGCCGACGCATCCCGGCCACTGGCTCGCCGACCTCTTCCTGCTCGCACGTCAGCGGCTGGCGGCGCGTGGGGTGCACGCCGTCACAGGCGGGGGGCTGTGCACGGTGAGCGACCCTGCGCGTTTCTACTCCTACCGGCGCGACGGTGTCACTGGACGCATGGCCAGCCTGATCTGGCGTGATTCATGAACATGCAACCCGTTTGTGTATGATCCGGGTGTTTAACGGTTTCTGATGGGAAAGATGGACGATGACTGAGAACACGCAGAACGGCTGGAAACTGCTGACCCTGGTCGGCCCCGACCGTGCCGGCATCGTCGCCGAGGTGTCCCGCGTGCTGTATGGCGCCGGGGCGGAGCTGGGCGAGGCCTCGATGATGCGCCTTGGGGGGGTGTTCACCATCATGCTGATGGTGCGCCTGCCGGAGAATGTCGCGGATCTCAAGGGCCTGCTGGAGTCCGTGCGCAACGAGTTCAAGCTGCGCGTGCACGTGGATGAGGTCGGTGCCGGGCTGCACCGGCATGTCGATCCCGATGTGCGGATCACCGTGCACGGCGCCGACCGTGCCGGCATCGTCGCCGAGGTGACCGGCGCCCTGGCGCGGGCCGGGCTCAACATCCTCGACCTGCGTTCCGACGTGGCCGGCAGCCGCGAGCAGCCCATCTACATCATGACCATCGAGGGGGTGGCCCAGCAGGGCTATGAGGCGCTGGAGAGCGCCCTGGCGGGCCTGCCCAAGGACATCCGCGTCACCTTGAGCCCAGTCGACATCGTCAGGGGTTGAGATGGCCGTCCGTGACATCGTTCTCTACCCTGACGAGCGCCTCAAGACCCCCTGCGAGCCGGTCGAAACCTTCGATGCCGAGCTGCGGGACTTCGTCGAGGACCTGCTCGACACCTGCGCCGTGGGCCCCGGGGCGGTCGGCATCGCCGCGCCGCAGGTGGGGCTGCTCAAGCGCGTCTGCATCGTCGATGCCACCCGCGCCCGACGGCCGGTGCCCAATCATGGCCGGCTGGTGCTGGTGAACCCCGAGATCACCGCCTGGGACGGGTTTGCCGTGGGTCGTGAGGGCTGCCTGTCGGTGCCGGACTACACCGGCAACGTCATCCGCGCGGAGAAGATCCGCCTTGCGGCCTTCGACCTCGAGGGCAAGCCGTGCGAGTTCGAGATGGAGGGCTATGAGGCGCGCATCGCCCAGCACGAGCTGGACCACCTCGATGGCGTGCTGTTCCTCGACCGTCTGGTCAGCCGCAGCGCCGACCTGTTCCGCCGCAAGGGTTGATCACCCCACCCTCCAGATTGTTTCAAAAGGGCTGTCCTGCCCTTTTGAAACTCGCCTCGTCGCGGTACACGCCCGCGACGGGCTCCGAGGGGGTGGTGACATCCCCGCCTGCCGGGTGCATGCTAGGCCTAACGAAGCCTTCATCCAACGGGCATGCCTACCACCCTCCGTCACGGCCTGTGGGTCGTCCTGATCGCGCTCGGCGGACTCTTTTTCGCCCATGAGGCCGGTCATTTGCAGGCTGACCGTGAGCTGGCCCAGCAGCGGTCCGAAGCGATGCAGGCCTTGGCCCTGCATCGCGCGCGGCTGGAGGGGGCCTTGAATGCCTCGCTCTATCTCACCCATGGCCTGGCCAGTCAGATCGCCGTGGAGGGAGGCATCAGCGAGGAGCGCTTTGCCCTGCTTGCGCGTGACCTGATCGGCATCAACCCCTACATTCGCAACATCGTCCTTGCACCGGACAACACCATCCGCATGGTCTACCCCCTGGTGGGCAACGAGCTCGCCCTGGGGCTTCACTACCCGGACCGCCCCGATCAATGGCCGGCCGTACGCCGCGCGATCGAAACCCGCCAGCCGGTGGTCGCCGGACCGCTTGAAGTGGTGCAGGGCGGGATAGGCATCCTCAACCGCATCCCGGTTTTCCGGCGTGGCGGCCCCCAGGATGGCGCCTACTGGGGCATCGTCAGCAGCGTGATCGATTTCGGCGCCCTGCTCAGGACCGCGGGGCTGGAGGGGGAGTCCAGCCCCTACGTCTTTGCCCTCAAGGCCCTGAATGCGCGTGGCGAGGATGAGATTTTCCTGTGGGGGGATCCCCAGCTGTTCGAGGGCGGGCATCTGGCCCTGGATGTGCGTCTTCCGGGCGCGACCTGGGTGCTTGGCGCCCGGCCCGTGGCCGGCTGGACCCACCGCACGGGGGAGCAGACCGAGGCCTTCTGGATTGGCATCGTCTTGACCGTGCTGATTACCGCGCTGGTTCATCTGCTGCTGGCCAAGCAGCGCGCCATCGGCCATCTGGCGATGCACGATCCGCTCACCGAGCTGCTCAACCGGCGCGCCTTCGATCGCCGGCTGGAGGAGGCTGTGGCGCGTCAGTGGCGCTATGGGGGCAGCTTCGCCGTGCTGCACATCGACCTGGATGGCTTCAAGCCGATCAACGACCAGTTTGGGCATGCTGCTGGGGACGAGGCCTTGCGCATCATTGCCTCACGCTTGCGCGATACGCGGCGTCTCGATGATGTGGTCGCGCGGCTGGGGGGTGATGAGTTCGCCATCCTGGTGCAGGGGGGCGAGCCCAGCGCCATTCCCATGGCCAGGAGCTTGGCGGACAAAGTCCTGGCCGCCATCCGTCAGCCGCTGTGGCTGGCAGGGCAGCCGGCTCACCTTGGGGCATCGATTGGTATCGCGGCCTGTCCCGAGCATGTCTGCGAGGAAGGCGGCTTGATGCGCCTGGCCGATCAGGCCATGTATCAGGCCAAGGCCTGCGGCAAGGGGCTGTGGGGCATAAGCGACGGCCAGTCGCCCTGCAGTCTCGGCTGAGTCGCCCTCAGAAGGTGGCGGTTCCGGGCGGTTGTTGTGCCGGGGTCGCCTGCACGCCACCGAAGATGTCCCGATAGCTGGCATAGATCGCGATCATGATGATCGGCATGAGGAACAGCCAGCCGAGCATCAGTGGCAGGGAGGCGAGGAACGCCAGCGGGATGAGGATCAGGCCGAAGATCAGGAGCGGCAGCCAGTTGCCCAGGCAGGCCCTCAGACTCAGCTTGAGCGACTGCAGCGGCGGCATGCCCGCGAACAGCACCAAGGGCGCGGCGTACAGCATCGCCATCAGGAAAACCAGCGACAGCAGCAGCACGGTGAGCAGGCCGGCAAGGCCTGCGCCCATCATCTGCGCGTGCATGGTCGCAGGGTCCTGGCCGAGCAGGGCCGAGGTGCCTGCCGAGCCGCCCATGACCGCCGCCAGGGTCAGCACCAGCAGCAGACTGAAGGCGATGCTGATCGCCCCGAGGGTCAGCATCGGTCCGCGCGAACGCTCGTCGGTGAGCGGCTGGAACAGCATCTTCACATCCAGCGGCCGGCCGGCCTCCGCCTCGCGGGCGGCCAGGTACAGGCCGCCCGCGAGTGATGGGGAGATCAGCGCGAAGGTCAGCTGGCCGATGATGGGGATGAAGCCGAGCACGATGGCCAAGCCCAGGTAGATGAGCACCAGCAGCAGCCACATGCCGATCTGCCCCTTGAAGATGGCCCACGCGTCGGCATACCAGCCTGCTCCGCGTCCTGCCCCGACTGTTTTGAATTCCATCGTCGCCTCCCTTGGTTTGCGCTAGGCTGACTATAGCGGAAAGCCCCTCTTCGTGCCCTTGAAAGGCCTTGTCCCGCCCCAACAGTAAGGCTCAATTCATTTCGACCCTTCAGGAGTGTCGCTCATGCGCATGGACAAACTCACCGCCAAGTTCCAGCAGGCCCTGGCCGATGCCCAGTCAATCGCCATCGGCCGCGACCATCAGATGATCGAGCCCATCCACCTGCTCGCCGCTCTGCTCGACCAGGAGGGCGGATCGGTGCGCGCCCTGCTGCAATTCGCCGAGGTCAACGTCAACCAGTTGCGCTCGCAGATCAACGAGGCGCTGGATCGCCTGCCGACCGTCAGCGGCGCGGCGGGCGAGGTGCATGTCTCCAATGATCTCGGTCGCCTGCTCAACGTGACCGACAAGTTGGCCCAGCAGCGCAAGGACGCCTACATCTCCAGCGAGTTGTTCCTGCTCGCCGCGGTGGACGACAAGGGGGCAACGGGCGAGCTGCTGCGCAAGGCCGGCGCCACCCGCGGCATGATCGAACAGGCCATCGACAAGCTGCGCGGCGGGCAGAAGGTCAATGACCCGAACGCCGAGGATGCCCGCCAGGCGCTGGAGAAATACACCCTCGACCTGACCGCGCGGGCGGAGAGCGGCAAGCTCGACCCGGTCATCGGCCGCGACGAGGAGATCCGCCGCTGCATCCAGATCCTCCAGCGCCGCACCAAGAACAACCCGGTGCTGATTGGCGAGCCGGGCGTGGGCAAGACCGCCATCGTCGAGGGCCTGGCCCAGCGCATCGTCAATGGCGAGGTGCCGGAGGGGCTGAAGAACAAGCGCCTGCTCTCGCTCGACATGGGCGCCCTGCTCGCCGGGGCCAAGTTCCGCGGCGAGTTCGAGGAGCGCCTCAAGGCGGTGCTGAACGACGTGGCCAAGGCCGAGGGGAGCATCATCCTGTTCATCGACGAGATCCACACCATGGTCGGCGCGGGCAAGGCCGAGGGGGCGATGGATGCGGGCAACATGCTCAAGCCGGCGCTGGCGCGCGGCGAGTTGCACTGCATCGGCGCCACCACCCTGGACGAGTACCGCCAGTACATCGAAAAGGACGCCGCACTGGAGCGCCGTTTCCAGCAGGTGCTGGTGGACGAGCCCTCGGTGGAGGACACCATCGCCATCCTGCGTGGCCTGAAGGAGCGCTACGAGGTGCATCACGGGGTGGAGATCACCGATCCGGCGATCGTCGCCGCGGCCACCCTCTCGCACCGCTACATCACCAGCCGCCAGCTGCCGGACAAGGCCATCGACCTGGTCGACGAGGCCGCCAGCCGCATCCGCATGGAGATCGACTCCAAGCCGGAGGAGATGGACCGCCTGGAGCGCCGCCTGATCCAGCTGCGCATGGAGCAGGAGGCGCTCAAGAAGGAAACCGACGAGGCGAGCAAGAAGCGCCTGGCTGCGCTGGAGGAAGAGATTGCTCGTCTGCAGGCCGAGTACGGCGCCCTGGAAGAGGAGTGGAAGCGCGAGAAGCTCTCGCTTGAGGGCGCCTCCAAGATCAAGGAGGAGCTCGACCGCCTGCGCGTCGAGTTCGAGGCTGCGCGCCGCGCCAACGACCTCGCCCGCATGTCCGAGCTGCAATACGGCCGGATCCCGGAGCTGGAGAAGAAGCTGGCCGAGGCCCAGGCGGTCGAGCAGGTCGAATTCAAGCTGCTGCGCAACAAGGTCACCGACGAGGAGATCGCCGAGATCGTCAGCCGCTGGACCGGCATCCCGGTCAGCAAGATGCTCGAGGGCGAGCGCGAGAAGCTGCTGCGCATGGAGGATGAGCTCGGCAAGCGCGTGGTCGGCCAGCGCGAGGCGGTCAAGGCCGTGTCCGACGCCATCCGCCGGGCCCGCGCGGGCCTTGCCGACCCCAACCGGCCGAACGGCTCCTTCCTCTTCCTCGGCCCCACCGGGGTGGGCAAGACCGAGCTGACCAAGGCTCTGGCTGCCTTCCTGTTCGACACCGAGGAGGCCATGGTGCGCATCGATATGTCCGAGTTCATGGAGAAGCACTCCGTGGCGCGGCTGATCGGGGCGCCTCCGGGCTATGTCGGCTACGAGGAAGGGGGCTACCTGACCGAGGCCGTGCGCCGCAAGCCCTATTCCGTGGTGCTGATGGACGAGGTGGAGAAGGCCCACCCGGACGTGTTCAACGTCTTGTTGCAGGTGCTGGACGACGGCCGCCTGACCGACGGCCAGGGGCGCACGGTGGACTTCCGCAACACCGTGATCGTCATGACCTCGAACCTCGGCAGCCACCGCATCCAGGAGCTGGCGGGTGAGGCGAACTACGAGCAGATGAAGGCCGAGGTGATGGAGATCGTCAGCCACCACTTCCGCCCGGAGTTCATCAACCGCATCGACGAGGCGGTGGTGTTCCATCCGCTCGGCCGCGAGCAGATCCGCAGGATCGTCGAGATCCAGACTGCCAACCTGCGCAAGCGCCTGGAGAGCCGCGACATGCAGCTCGTGCTCTCGGAGGCTGCGCTGGATCTCTTGGGCGAGGCCGGCTTCGACCCGGTCTACGGCGCCCGTCCGCTCAAGCGCGCCATCCAGCAGAAGCTGGAAAACGCCTTGGCCCAGGCCATCCTCAAGGGCGAGTTCGGCCCGGGAGATACCATCCGGGTGGATGCGGCGGGCGACCAGCTGGTGCTGAGCAAGGGGTAAGTGCCCGTTACAGGCCGTTTGAACGGTGTTTTGAATCCAAGGCCTCGTGGGGCGACCTGCGAGGCCTTGCTTTTGCAGGCTCAGGACGCAGCTGTGGGCAGACGGAGAGTGATCCTCAAGCCGCCAAGATTCTCGGCGCGCCCCAGATGCAAAGAGCCGCCATGCAGCAAGGCAATCTCCCGCGCCAGGGCCAAACCCAGTCCCAGGCCGGCTTTGACCGAGTCGCCCCGGCCAAAGCGTTGCAGGAGCGGGGGGATGCGTTCCTCGGGGATGCCCGGGCCATTGTCTTCGATGATCAGGGTCATGTGCTGTGGGGTATGGTGCATGCGCAGGGCGATGTGGAGCTCGTTCGGGCCGTGTTTGCAAGCGTTGTCGAGCAGGTTGTACAGCATGACCTGGAGGAGCAGGCGGTCGCCCTCGATCCACCAGTCATCATCGCCTTCCTGGGGCATGTCCCAAAGAATCTCGCGTTCGGGCCAGCGGTCCTGAATTTGTGCCGCAATCTCTAAAAGCAAGGCATGCAGGTCGAGGCGGATCTTCTGCAGGACGATTTGTTGGCGCTCAAGGCGCGCAAGGAGGAGCAGGCGTTCGATCAGGCGGTGGAGGTGCTGCGTCGATTGATGGGCCTTGTCCAGATCCTCGGCAGCGTCCGGGTGATTTTCTTTAAGCAGCTGAAGCTGGGCGCTCAAGCCTGCGAGGGGGGTGCGTAACTCGTGGGCGGCAATCGCACTGAAGTGCCTCTCGCGCTCCACCAGGCTGCGGAAACGGGTCAACAGACGCTCGAAGGCCTCCACCACCACCGCCAGTTCCGCCGGTAAGTTTGTGGACGGGGGAAGGCTGACGCGCAAAGGGTCGGGGTGGTTGAGAGCCCGGATCAGCTGGCGCAAAGGGCGCAAGGATAGGGTGGTCAGGACGAAAATGAACAGCGCCAGCAAGGGGAGCAGGATGAGGGATTGCAGGCTCACCCGCAGGGCGATGTCGGAGGCCAGCTCTTCGCGGATGGCATGCTCCTGGAGCAGCAAAACGTAGTGCTGGTGGGCGGTATCCCAAAGTCCCACGTAGCGCCAGCTGCCGCCCTCGTCATGCAGCGTGCCGAACCCGACCGGTTGATCGGTGATCTGGGCCAAGGGTTGCGGGTCGCTATCCCATGCCACCGGCCCTGTGGAACCCCGCCAGAGGTGTCGCACGACCACCTTGCGGGTGTAGGGATGAAGGGGGGCAGGTGGGGGGTGGGTGATGGGATGATCCATCGCCAGATGGATGCGCGCCTGCTGCTCAAGTTGCGCATCGAACAGCTCGTCCAGCTCGTGGTGGGCATCCTGATAGACGCCGACCATGGTGATGGGCGCCACCACGAGCATGGCGCCCAAGAGGCCGACCATCAGGCGGGTCCGGAGCGAGGCGCGGTGGATCATCGAGCTTCAGGGCAGCGCAGGCGATAGCCGATGCCGCGCAAGGTCTGGATGCGTTCACTCCCCAACCGCTTGCGCAAATGGGAGATGAAGACCTCCAGCGTATTGCTGGCAATGTCACCGTCCAGATCATAGAGCAGCGCGTGCAGGCGCTCGCGCGTCACCGTCTTGCCGCAATGGCGCATGAGCACTTCAAGAACGGCGCGTTCCTTGTTGGGCAGGTCGATGGGGTGGCCTGCCACCTGGAGGGTACGGTGGGTCAGATCCAAGGTTAAATCGCCGCATTGCATGACGGACGAGCAGCTGGGGGTCTTGCGGCGTCCCAGGGCCAGGATGCGCGCATGCAGTTCGTGCAGGTCGAAGGGCTTGATCAGGTAGTCATCCGCCCCGGCTTCCAGCCCTTCCACACGCATGGCCACGGCGTCCATGGCGGTGAGCATCAGGACAGCGACCCCCTGCAGCGGCGGCGGTTGACGGCGCAGCCAGCGCAAGAGGCCGAGACCATCGCCCTCGGCCAGGCGCCAGTCGAGCACGATCAGATCAAAAGCGATCTCGCGCAGAAGTTGGCGCGCCAGGCGCTCACCGTTGGCCGCATCCAGCACATGACCCTTCTGGGTCAGAAAGCGCGTCACCGCCTCGGCGATCAAAGGGTCGTCTTCCACCAGCAGGATGCGCATGCCGATCAGGGGTTCGCTGCAAAGTAGCCAACAATCATGTCGATCTGTTGCGGAGTATAGCCGTGGGCATGGGCAGCCATGATGTTCCTGTTGGCGGCCATGGCGCGGAACTCCACGATCTCTTTAGCCTCTTTGCCGCGCAGATCCTCGAAGCCGCCCGTGCCATGGGTTCCGTGGCATTGGAAGCAATTGGAGGCCAGCAAGCGGGCCGGACTCGCATCCAGGAACGCCGACGAGGTTGTCGTCGGAGTGTCGAAGCGGGGCTTGGCATGTTTTGCCTGATGGTTGCCGTCCCGGTCATCGTCGGCACTGACGGTGAGGGGGATGGCAGAAAGCATAAGGAGCAGGAAGGGAATCCGGATGTTCATTGGCGAATCCTCAGGAGGGCATGGCGGGTGCGCCAGCGGCACCCGCTGCTTTGGTCAGGCAAAGCTGTCGCTCATCAGCGTGGTGAACCAGGTGTTCATCTGGTTGAAGTTTTTGCTGCTGATGCTGGCCGCCTCGACGACACCCGCTCCGCCAGGGACCATGGTCTTGCTGCTTCGGTCGTATTGATACACCGCAGTCAGCCAGCTCGCCGTCGTGGCCGTGATCGGGGAATAGCAGGCCGAATTGGTGACGGGGGCGGGATCAGGCTGCTGTCCCTGGAGTAAGCGCACGATCGCATCGGCACACACCTTGGCTTCCTGGTTGGCGATATGGCCCGCTTTGGGCTGGGTCGTGGCCGAGGCGTCGCCGATCACATGGATGAACGGCACCGCAGTCGATTCATAGCTCAATACATCCACGGCGGCCCAGCGGCCCCCGGCGCTGTTGGCCACCCCGGCCATTTCGGCCACCACCCCCGCCCGGTGGGGTGGTATGACATTGATGACCTTGGCGTTGATCACCTGTGCCGCACCTCCTTGGGTAAAACTGATCGTGCGGTTGACCTTGTCGACCTGAATGTTGGTGGTGCCCGGGCGGTAGTCGATGATCCCGGCGTGGGTCTGGGTGAAGGCCAGGTTGAAATTGTGCGGTTCCGCCTGGATGGAGGGGTTCTCATCCAGGACGACGACCTTGCAGTTTCCGCGCCCGGAGGATTTGAGGTAATCCGCTACAAGACAGGCCCGCTCGTAGGGGCCCGGCGGGCAGCGGTAGGGTTTGGTCGGAATGGTCATCAGGAAGGTGTCGCCATTCTGCATGCTTGCCAGCTGATCACGCAGCTTCTGCGTTTGCGGCCCAGCCTGCCAGGCATGGGGAAATTCGCCTGCATAATCGGCCTGCGTGAGCCCATAGGCGTCGTCGAAGCGAATCCCTGGGGCGAGGACCAGGCGGTCATAGCTCAAGCGGCTGCCATCGGAGAGCGTCACTGTCTTGGCCTGGCCATCGACGGCTGTGACCTCGGCCTGTTTGACCACCACCCCATACTTGCTGCTCAAGGTGGCGTAGCCGTAATTCAGGCTGCTCAAGGTTCGCGTCCCGGAGAGCACGAGGTTGCTCATGATGTTGGAGACATAGGTGGGGTTTTTTTCCACCAGGACCACCTCGAGCCCCGCGCCGCCCCACAGGCGGAGATATTTGGCCGCCGTGGCCCCCGCCATGCCTCCGCCGACCACCACGACGCGGCGTTGGGTGATGCCCGTCTGGGCCAGGACGGCTGTTCTGCCCACCCCAGGCCAGAGCAGAAGTCCGGCCCCTGCAGCGCAACAACGCAGAAAATCTCTTCTGTTCATGATGTTTATCCCCTCGATGCTTAACGGATCTGGTTGAGATAGCCCACCAGGGCCTGGAGCTGGGCATCGGTATAGCCCTGGGCATGGGCGGCCATGATGTCGTCGCTGGCTGTCTTGGTGCGGAATTCCCAGATCTCACCGGCCTCGTCGCCGGCAATGCGCTCAAATCCGCCCGTGCCATCCGTGCCATGGCATTGGAAACAATTGGAGGCGAGCAGCCTTCCTGCTGCGCTGGCCGGCAGAGCGACCTCGCCCCTCGTGCCTTGTGTACCCTCGGGCGCCCCGGAGGAAACATCGCTCCCCGTTGTTCCACCACCTCCCCCACACCCCGCAAGGAGCAACGGGGTGATCAACAGGATGGTTCTGTAGCGTTTCATGTTGTCTTCGGCCTCCCTTGTCTTGGGGCTTTGAATACCCCTTGCCGCGCAGGTTAGGCAGGGAGTCTGAAAAAAGCCTTAACAAAGGTGGGGGAGGGGCAAAAACAAAAAGGCCCGCACCCAGTGTGCGGGCCTTTGCCTATGCATCACGGCAGGGGGGAGCCCCCTGCTCAGGGTGAGGTGAAGTGCAACGGCGTTGCGCCCGTGCCCACGCTCACCGTGGCCGAATGTGTTTCCAGGAAGGCGATGCTGTCGTTTTTGGCCGGATCGTCGGCGGCAGCATCGCAGGTCAGGGCCAGGGTATAGCTGCCTGCGACCAGCGGTGCGGTGACATAGCGGCAGAGGGGTGGGGTTGAAGTGTCGCACACCACGGGGGCCGTGGTGACCGGGTTCACCCCATGCGGTGCGGGGCAGTCGACGAGCACGCCGCCCTGGTCGAGGTAGCAGAGGTCGTCCGGCGTGATGGCGCTACCTGCGTAGACGTACACCGCGCAGTCGTCTCCCGCCGCAGCACTGCCCACGGTGCCTGCGAAGTGGCCGGCTTGCAGGTTGTCGACCAGGCGTAGGGTGGGGCGCAGCTTGTAGCCCTTGGCATCCTGGTGCACCGACTTGCGCAGGTCGAACTCGACGGTGAAGTCGCTGAGGCCGCCTGCAGCCACGGTGAAGCCCGAGATCAGCTTCAGGCCGCTGTTCTCGTTGCTTGGGATATCGAGCGACTCGACGACCTCGTTTGTTTTCCCTTCGTTGAAGACGATCTCGGCATGATCGACATACAGCCGCAGCCACTGGTAATTGCCGGCCGGCACACTGACGCGATCGAGCAGCAGCAGCCGGTTCGTGCCCTGGTAGTTCATCAGGTTGACAGTGTAGGGCTGGTTGCCGGCGGTCAGTGGATCGCTGTCGAGGACGAAGCTCTGGGTGCCGTCCGGGCTGTGCAGGTCGATGCGGGAGAAGGTGATGTAGACCGCGTCGGCGCCATCGACCGGGGCGTCCTGCACTGCGATGCTGACCGTGCCGGTGCTGGAGCCGCCGCCACCGCCGCCGCAGGCGGCGAGCAGGAGGGTGGAGGTGACGAGGGCGGAACGGGCGAGGTGCTTGATCATGGAGGGCCTCCCGGAATGAGGAAGAGACCCTTTGAAGGGTAGTACACGGACAGGCATCCCGCCGCCCAGGCCTAACCCCGCACGTGGTCCGCAATCGCCAGCCTGCGCCGCATGGCCATGCGCTTGCTGTAATGCCCCTCCATGCGGGAGAGCACGCCCGAGAGGAAGCGCACGGCCTCGATGATGTGCGGACCTTTGTTGAGCATGGCGCATTCGGCGCGGATGCTCATGGCCGCGTCGGTCACCTCGGGGCGGGAGGGGGCGCCGTTCTTGGCCAGGCTCTCGAGGATCTGCGTGGCCCAGATGACTGGGACGTGGGCGGCCTCGCACAGCCAGAGGATCTCCTCCTGCACCTCGGAGAGGCGCTCGAAACCCATCTCCACCGCGAGGTCGCCACGCGCGACCATCACCCCGAGCCGGGGGCTACGCAGGCCGGCCAAGAGGATGCTCGGCAGGTTTTCGAAGGCCTGACGGTTTTCGATCTTCAGCACGATGCCAAGCTGGGAAGCGCCCAGGCGTTCAAGCTGTTTCTGCAAGCCGATGACATCCCCAGGGGCGCGCAGGAAGGACAGCGCGACCATGTCCACATGCGGGGCGAGGGTTTCGAGGTCGGCCTGGTCCTTGGCGGTGAGGGCTGTGGTGTGGAACTCGGTGTCAGGAAAGTTGATGCCCTTCTCCTCCCTCAGCCGGCTGCCCTCGGGGGCGGCGTGGGTGATGGCGAGGCGCATGATCTGGCCGTCGTTGGCGACGATGACGCCACCGATGCGTCCATCGTCCAGCCACACGCGTTGTTCCGGGCGGGCCTGCTCGAAGGCCGCCTCGAGGCTGCAGTGCAGGCGGGCCGGCTCGCTCATCTCGCCAGCCTCGTTGCGCACCCCGGCTCGACCGGGCTCATCCGCGCGGGTGAGGAGCAGGGGGTCGCCCACCTTGAGGCGGATCTCCTCCAGGATGGCGGGGGCACCGCCGAGCTGGCCGCGCAGCAGATGGCGGCGGCCGCGCGTGGCGTTGATGATCGTGCCGTCCTCGATGTAGGCGGTGTGGTCGAAGGCGAGCAGGGCGCCGTCCGGCCCGGCCTGGATGACGCTGGCGACGCGCAGCCGGCCACGCGCGTCGGTCAGCTGCAGCCGGTCGCCTGCCTTGAGGCGCTCCAGGCCCTTGCCCTGGAACAGCAGGGCGGGTACTCTTGGGATAGGGGCGGGACGGCTATCCGCGCTGATCCACAACAGGGCCTCGCGGGTGACGCGACCGCGGAAGTCGCGTTCCGGACGGATCTTCAGTACGCGGCCAAGCGTGCGGATGAGAGCGGTGCGGGACTTGGGTCCGGCGAGGTCGGCCTGGATACGGCACTCGCGCCCTTGGGCGAGGGCGGCGGCGCGCACCCGCTGGATCATGGCAAGCCAGGTCTCGGCATCGTCATGGGCGCAGTTGATGCGCGCGATCTCCATGCCGGCCTCGAGCAGGGCGGGAATCAGGTCAGGGGTGGTCGCCGCTTCGCTCGGGAGGGTGACCATGATCCTGACCTCGCGGCCATCGCGGGCCTCGCCCAGCAGGTTGCGCGCGTTCTCACGCAGGTGGCGGGGGCCGCTGATGAAATCGACGGGCGGCTCGGGGGGCGGGCTCGCAGGGCGGCCGTCCATCTCTTCCAGCCGTGCCGCGACGGCGTTCAGACTGGCGAGGGCGTGCGATTCAAGCAGGCCGAACGAGGACAGACCGAGCATGGCAAGCTCGCGCTGCAGCGGGCGGATGTCGTGCCGGCGCAGGGCAAGGTAGTGCAGCAGGTTGCGGGCGCTCGGGCGGAGGGCGGGATGGATGCCTTCCAGCGTCGTGGCGAACTCCTGTTCGAGTTGCAGGCCCTCGTCGCGCAGGGCGCAGACCTGCTCGAGCAGTCCGGCGGCATGGGGCAGGGTCGTCATGGTGGCGGGGGTCTAGGGGGATGCCCCTCATGCTCGCCGCCGGAAGTGACAGCCTTGTGTCGCCCTGTTGATGTTGGCCGAGCGGGTGCGCATAGTGAAGCAGTCACTGATGAGGAGGTTGCCCATGCCAAGCTACGACTATCGTTGTCCGGCCAATGAGCGCGTGTTGGAGGTGCGCCACGGCATGAATGAGTCCATCGCCAACTGGGGTGAGTTGTGTGCCCGTGCGGGGATCGAGCCGGGGGATACACCGCTGGATGCCCCGGTCGAGCGCCTGATTAGCGGTGGGGCGCTGGTGGGCAGCGCGGCGCTGAAGAATCCCTCGCTCCCGCCCTGCATGTCCGGCAGCGGTTGTGGAGGGGGTGTTTGCGGCCTGAGCTGAAAGCGTCACACGTTCTACACCGTGGGCCGCCAATATCGGTCCTGCCCGACAACCAGAGGAGAATGCCATGAGCGACATGGGCCAGACGATGCACGACTTCAAAGAGGGCTTTGCCATGATGACGAGCGAGGCCGCGGAGGTCATGCAGGCCTTCAACGGCTTCATGAACCAGGTGCTGTGCGACGGTGCGCTGGATACGCGCACCAAGGAGTTGAT
Source organism: Thiofaba sp. EF100 (assembly GCF_039822285.1). Classification (NCBI taxonomy): domain Bacteria; kingdom Pseudomonadati; phylum Pseudomonadota; class Gammaproteobacteria; order Chromatiales; family Halothiobacillaceae; genus Thiofaba; species Thiofaba sp. EF100. The sequence goes on from NZ_JBAJEY010000002.1 coordinate 444,694, forward strand.
CGCCCTTGGCATGGCCATCACCGCGCGCTGCAGCTACTGCATCGGCATCCACGTCAACAAGGCGCTGCACGCCGGGGTGACCCATGCCGAGATCATCGACGTGTGCAAGGTGGCGATCCTGATGGGCGGTGGCCCGGCCATGACCTACATCGCTGAGGTCAAGAAGGCGCTGGACCTGTTCGAGAAGCAGCAAGCCTGCGGTTGATCCCTCATCCGCCTTGTCAGACTGTTTCAAAAGGGCTGTCCTGCCCTTTTGAAACTCGCCTCGTCGCGGTACACGCCCGCGACGGGCTCCGAGAATCAATCACGTGCTGTGATTGATTCTCGGGCGAGCCGTCCTTGGCTCGCCAATCCAGGCTGTTTCAAAGAGTTTTGAAACAGCCTGTTGTGCGGGCCTTGTCATTGAATGAGCGGCAGCCAGCCCGGCAGGCAGGCGCTGGCCTTGCGCAAGCGGCGATCCCACTGGCGCGCGCCCAGGCATCGCTCCTCCAGGGCCTGCCAGAAGGCGGGGCTGTGGTCGAAGTGCTCAAGGTGGGTGAGCTCGTGCAAAAGCACGTAATCCACCTCCTGCGGGCTGAGCCAGAGCAGCCGCGCGTTGAGGCTGATGCGGCCTTGGTGCGAGCAGCTCCCCCAGCGGCTTCTGGCCCAGCGCACGCTCACCGCGGAGGGGTTCAGCCCCTGCTGGCGGGCATGCTCGAGCAGTCTTGGCGGCAGATGGAGCTTGGCCTGATGCAGCAGCCAGCGCCCGAGCAGGGGCCAGAGCAGGGCCGGGGTACCCTGCAGGGTCAGATGCTGGCGCTGGGCGTCGGCATGCAGGCGGCCCGAGGGCGCATCAGGGACATGAGCAAGACTCCAGCATTGCCCCAGGGCCGGCAGGTCGATGGCCTCGGGTAGGCGCTCCGCCGGCCATTGGCACAGCTTGGACAGGTGCTGTTCGATCCAGGCGCGATGCGCATCGAGCACCTCGTGCACCTGGTGGGCACTCAGCCGGCGGGGACTGACGATCTCCAGCCCCTTCTCGGGGTGAAAGCGCAGCAGCAGGCGCTTGGCGCGGGAGGAGATCCGCACCGTGTGCGGCGGCGGCCAGGCGCGCATCAGCGTTTACCTCCGCCGGAGGCGGCGATGAGCAGGCGATCCATGGTGCGGATGGGCAGGATGCGCTTGAGCCAGTAGAAGGCCACCGCGGGGACGGTGACCGGGTAGCGTGGTTTGGGGCGGGGGCTCTCCAGGGCGTGGATGAGCCTTTCCACCACCGCCTCGGGGGGCAGGGTGAAGGGGGCGGCAGGCCCTTCCTTGGTCAGTCGTTCGAGCTGGCGGCGGTACTGGGCCTCGTGCGCGCTGCCCTCAATGCGGATCCAGCGCTGGAAGGCGGTGAGGGCGTTGGCGCGAAAGCGGGTGGAGATCGGGCCCGGCTCGATCAGGCTCACGTGGATGCCCGTGCCGGAGAGTTCCATGCGCAGGGTGTCGGTGATCCCTTCGAGGGCGAACTTGGCGGCGTTGTACGCGCCGCGGTAGGGAAAGGCGGCATAGCCGAGCACCGAGCTGCACTGCACGATGCGCCCCGCACCCTGGCGGCGCATGATGGGGATGATCAGGTTGGTCAGCTCCACCCAGCCGAACAGGGCGGTCTCGAACTGGGCGCGCAGGGCGTCGCGGGTCAAATCCTCCACCGCCCCGGGCAGGCCCCAGGCGCCATTGTTGAACAGTGCATCCAGGGTGCCGCCGGTGCGCGCCAGTACCTCCGCCACCGCGGCCTGGATGGAGCTGGAATCATCCAGGTCGAGCCGGACCGCCTCGAACCCTTCGGCCGCGAGGCGCACCACGTCCTCGGCCTTGCGCGCGCTGGCAAACACCCGCCAGCCGCGGGCGCGCAAGGCTCGGGCGGCGCTGGCGCCGATGCCGGACGAACAGCCGGTGATCAGAAGGGTACGGGAGGGAGGCATGGAGCAGCGTTCCTGGTTGGATAAGGGGGCTTTGAACCCTTTATGAGGTCCAGGGTGGCATTCTGCCAACTCGGGCGGACAAGACGAAACCGGGGAGGGGGACGCCCGATGGGGTAAGATGATGAACAGCCTGCCACGCGACGGTGTATGCCATGAGCGATCCCACCCCCTCAGCCGTTGAAGCCGAACAGCCGACGGGCCATGCACGTGGCCCGCTAGCCCCCCTGCGCCGCTACCTTGTCGCCGGTCTCTTGGTCTGGGTGCCGCTGGTCATTACCTGGTGGGTGGTGATCAGCCTGGTGCAGTTCATGGACCGCACGCTGGTGCTCCTGCCACCGGCCTACCGGCCGGATGAGTGGCTCGGCTTCCATATCCCGGGTCTTGGGGTGATCCTTGCCCTGGTCGTGCTGCTCCTGACGGGCCTGATCGCGGCCAACTTCCTTGGCCGGCGCCTGGTCGGGCTATGGGAGGGCATGCTTGACCGTATTCCGCTGGTGCGTTCGGTCTATTCGGCGGTCAAGCAGCTGATGCACACCTTCCTGTCCACCGATTCCCGGGCCTTCCGCAAGGTGCTGCTGGTGGAGTATCCGAGCAAGGGGTTGTGGACCCTGGCCTTCCTTGCGGGGGATCCGGTCGGTGAGGTGCAGGACAAGACGGCCAAGGCGATGCTGACGGTCTATGTGCCGACCGCGCCGAACCCGACCTCCGGCTATGTCATCTTCGTGGCCAGCGATGAGGTGGTCGAGCTCGACATGGGCGTCGAGGATGCCATGCGCATGATCATCTCGCTCGGCATGGTGGTGCCCCCCGCGCGGTCCCATGGCCAGGCCATCAGCGGGCCTGCGGTTGCCGCCCCCGAGGCCAGGCCTTAACATCACGGGTTTTTCGCTCCGGATCTTCCCATGCGCACGCATTATTGTGGACTGCTCAACGAGCAACTCGATGGCCAGACCGTTACCCTGACCGGCTGGGTCAACCGCCGCCGCGACCACGGCGGGGTCATCTTCGTCGATCTGCGCGACCGCGAGGGCATCGTGCAGGTGGTGTTCGATCCGGACCGTCCCGAGATGTTTGCCCTGGCCGAGCAGGTGCGCAACGAGTTCGTCCTGCGCGTGACTGGCCGCGTACGCCCACGTCCGGCGGGCACCGAGAATCCCAACCTGGTCAGCGGCAAGATCGAGGTGCTGGGCCTGGAGCTTGCGATCCTCAACCGTTCCGAGCCGCTGCCGTTCCAGCTCGATGATGATGCGGTAGGCGAGGATACCCGCCTGCGCTACCGCTACATCGACCTGCGCCGCCCGGAGATGCAGCAGCGCCTGCGCCTGCGCGCCAAGGTCTCCCATTTCCTGCGCCAGCACCTGGAGCAGCACGGCTTCCTCGACATGGAAACCCCGGTGCTGACCCGCGCCACCCCCGAAGGCGCGCGCGACTACCTGGTGCCGAGCCGCACCCATCCGGGCGAGTTCTTCGCCCTGCCGCAGTCACCGCAGCTGTTCAAGCAGCTGTTGATGGTCGCGGGCTTCGATCGCTACTACCAGATCACCAAGTGCTTCCGCGACGAGGACCTGCGCGCCGACCGCCAGCCGGAGTTCACCCAGGTGGACATCGAGACCAGCTTCATGGACGAGGAGGCCTTCATGACCCTGATCGAGGGCATGATGCGCGACCTGTTCCGCGAGGTGCTGGGTGTGGCCTTCCCCGACCCGCTGCCGCGCATGAGCTGGCACGAGGCGATGCGCCGCTATGCCTCCGACAAGCCGGACCTGCGTATCCCGCTGGAGCTGGTGGATGTGGCCGATCTGATGGCGAGCGTCGAGTTCAAGGTCTTCTCCGGCCCGGCCGCCGACCCGCAGGGTCGCGTCGCTGCGTTGCGCGTGCCGAAGGGTGGCGAGCTGTCCCGCTCGCAGATCGACGACTACACCAAGTACGTCGCCATCTTCGGCGCCAAGGGGCTGGCCTACATCAAGGTCAATGACCGCGCCGCCGGCCGCGACGGCCTGCAGTCGCCGATCCTCAAGTTCCTGCCGGATGAGGCGATCAATGGCATCCTCGAGCGCACCGGCGCAGAGGATGGCGATCTGATCTTCTTCGGCGCCGACAAGGCCAAGATCGTCAACGATGCGCTCGGCAACCTGCGCGTCAAACTCGGTCATGACCTCGGTCTGGTCGAGGCCGGCTGGCGCCCGCTGTGGGTGGTCGACTTCCCGATGTTCGAGTGGGACGACAGGGACAACCGCTGGGTCGCCCTGCACCATCCGTTCACTTCGCCCAAGCTTGAGCACCTTGGCTTGCTGGAGACCCATCCCGGTGCCTGCCTGTCGCGCGCCTACGACTTCGTGCTCAACGGCGTCGAGGTTGGCGGCGGCTCCATGCGTATCTACCAGGAAGAGGTGCAGAGCAAGGTCTTCAAGCTGCTTGGCATCGGCGAGGAGGAGGCCCAGGAGAAGTTCGGCTTCCTGCTCGATGCACTCAAATACGGCGCCCCGCCGCACGGTGGCCTGGCCTTCGGCCTCGACCGCCTGGTCATGCTGATGAGCGGCGCAGGCTCCATCCGCGAGGTCATCGCCTTCCCGAAGACCCAGTCGGCCGCCTGCCCGCTGACCGACGCCCCGGGGGCCGTGGACGAGCGCCAGCTGCGCGAGCTCGGCATCCGTATCCGCAAGCCCGCGGCCGAGGGCTGAGGGGGCGAGCCCCTCGGTGCGAATCATCCGGATTCGGGCACGTTCCCTCCCCCCTGGTGGGGGAGGGTTAGGGAGAGGGGGGATTTTTCAACGGGTTATCCCCCTCTTCCCCAGCCCCTCCCCCTCCAGGGGGAGGGGAGCATGATCCAGACCCGCCCAAGCCGAATGCGAGGCTCTGCATGACCGATCTTGCCACCGACATCCCCCGCCTGCGTGAGGCCGTCATCCAGCGCCTGATCGAGCAGGCTCCCCCGCCTGCACCGTTGAGCCCCGCCGAGCGCGAGGCCTTGCGCGAGCGCATCAAGGCCCTGCTCAAAGAGCGGGATGCCGTGCTGGTGGTGCATTTCTACGTCGATGAGGAATTGCAGAAGCTGGCCGAGGAGACGGGCGGGCACGTGTCCGATTCGCTCGACATGGCCGACTTCGGCAGCCGCCATCCGGCCAAGACCTTGGTTGTGGTCGGCGTGCGTTTCATGGGCGAGACGGCCAAGATCCTGAACCCCGAAAAGCGCGTGTTGATGCCAACCCTGCAGGCCGAATGCTCGCTCGACGTCGGCTGCCCGGCGGAGGCATTCGCGGCCTTCTGCGACCAGCATCCCGACCGCACCGTGGTGGTCTATGCCAACACCTCGGCGGCGGTCAAGGCGCGCGCCGACTGGGTGGTGACCTCCAGCAATGCCCTGCCGATCGTGCGCCACCTCATGGCGCGCGGCGAGAAGATCCTCTGGGCCCCCGACCGTCACCTTGGGCGCTACATCCAGGAGCAGACCGGGGCCGATATGCTGATGTGGCAGGGCGAGTGCGTGGTGCACGACGAATTCTCCGCCGAGGGGCTGCGTGAGCTGATGCGCCAGCATCCCGAGGCCGAGGTGCTGGTGCACCCTGAGTCGCCCAAGGGGGTGGTGGAGCTCGCCCATCATGTCGGTTCCACCTCGCAGCTGATCAAGGCCGCGCGTGAGTCGAGCGCGCCGACCCTGATCGTCGCCACCGATCGCGGCATCTTCTACAAGATGCAGCAGGCCGCCCCAGGCAAGACCCTGATCGCTGCACCCACCCTGGGCCGTGGCGGCAGTTGCAGCGTTTGCGCCCACTGCCCGTGGATGGCGATGAATGGCCTGCAGAACCTGCTGGAGGCCCTGGAGCACCCCGAGGGGCATGAGGTGACAGTCGATCCGGCCATCATCGATCGCGCCCGTCTGCCGATCGAGCGCATGCTCGAGTTCTCGCGCAGCCAGGGGCTCGTTGCCCGCGCCACGAAAGATTGATCTGCGGCGGGAGCGCAGCACCTGCAAAGCAGGTTAAACTCTCGCCGTTTCAACGCATTGATTTGTAGAGGTTGTCATGGCTGGTCACAGTAAATGGGCCAACATCAAGCACCGCAAGGACAGGCAGGACAAGAAGCGCGCCAAGATCTGGACCAAGATCATCCGCGAGATCACCGTCGCCGCACGCCAAGGCCAGAGCGCCAACCCGGCGGATAATCCGCGCCTGCGCCTGGCCTGGGACAAGGCACTGGCCGCCAACATGACCAAGGACACCATAGAGCGCGCCGCCAAGCGTGGTGTGGGCGCGGACGGCGGCGAGAGTTACGAGGAGATCACCTACGAGGGTTACGGCCCGGGCGGCGTGGCCGTGTTCGTCGAGTGCATGACCGACAACAAGGTGCGCACGGTGGCCGAGGTGCGCCACGCCTTCAGCAAGAACGGCGGCAATCTGGGCACGGACGGCTCCGTGGCCTACCTGTTCAGCAAGGTGGGTACGCTGCTGTACGCGCCGGGCAGCAATGAGGATGCCATCATGGAGGCGGCGCTGGAGCTCGGTGCGGACGATGTGGTGGTGGACGAGGATGGCTCCATCGAGGTGCTGACCTCACCGGAGTCCTTCCAGGCCGTGCTCGATGGCATGAAGGCCAAGGGCCTGGTCCCGGAAGACGCCGAGATCACCATGCGCGCGAGCACCCAGGCCCCGGTCGAGGGCGAGGTCGCCGAGAAGCTGGTCAAGATGATCGACATGCTCGAGGACCTGGACGACGTGCAGGCCGTCTACCACAACGCCGAGCTGCCCGAAGGGGCGCTGGCTTGAGGCCGTCTTCCGCACTCCCGGGCTGGCCTCGCGTGTCATCCCTCTCGCCCTTGACGGGAGAGGGGCCGGGGGGAGGGTGACGCACGATGGGACATGCCCCCTCCCTGCGCATCCTCGGCGTCGATCCCGGCTCCGTCACCACCGGCGTGGCCGTGATCGAGCTGACCCGCCGGGAGCCGACCTGCCTGCACCTGGAGAGCCTCAGGCTCTCCGGCAAGGCCGGTTTCCCGGAGCGCCTGGGCGAGGTGTTCACCCGCATCAGTGACCTGATCGAAACCTTCCAGCCGACCGAGTTCGCCATCGAACAGGTGTTCATGTTCAGAAGTCCCGAGTCCTCGCTCAAGCTCGGCCAGGCCCGCGGGGCCGCCATTGCCGCGGCGGTGGTCCAGGGGTTGCCGGTGGCCGAATACATGCCGGCCGAGGTGAAGCAGGCCGTGGTCGGCACCGGGCGGGCAGACAAGGTCCAGGTCCAGCACATGGTCAAGCGCCTGCTGAAGCTCACCGACGATCCCCCAGCCGACGGGGCGGATGCGGCGGCCATCGCCCTCTGTCATGCCTTTCGCCGCACCTCGCTGATGGGGGCGCGCGATGGCGGGGGCTTGAGCGAGCAGCAGCGCGAGAACATGCGCCTGCTGGCGCAGTCGCGCTTCCGCCGCCGCAGCCGATGATGCAGCGAGGCACGCCATGATCGGACGGCTCAAGGGCCAGCTCATCAGCAAACAGCCACCCTGGCTGCTGGTGGATGTGAACGGTGTCGGCTACGAGGTCGAGGCCCCGCTGTCCACCTTCTTCGATCTGCCCGCCACGGGCCAGGAGGTCGTGCTTCTGATCCATACTGTGGTGCGCGAGGACGCCTTCCTGCTGTACGGCTTCCTGCGCGAGGCCGAGCGGCGGCTGTTCCGTGAGCTTTTGAAGGTGACGGGGGTAGGGGCCAAGCTCGCCCTGGCCATCCTCTCCGGCATGAACGCGCAGGAATTTGCCGACGCGGTGCGCCGCAACGATGTCTCCACCCTTGTCCGTCTGCCCGGCATCGGGCGCAAGACCGCCGAGCGTCTGATCATCGAGATGCGCGACCGCTTGGGTGAAGAGCTGGAGGGCGCCGCCCTGCCCGGGGCGGCCCCCGCCGGACGCGGTGCGCTCGAGGAGGCCATCACTGCCCTCGAGGCCCTGGGCTACAAGCCCGCCGAGGCCGCCCGCATGGCGCGCGCGGTGCCGGACGCGGCCACCCTGCCGGCCGGCGAGATCATCCGCGCGGCCCTCAAACAGGCGGTGAAGTGACATGAGCCGCGAGCGCATCGTTACGGCCACCCCGGAGCATGGCGAGGAGGCCATCGACCGCGCCATCCGCCCCAAGCGGCTGGCCGACTACATCGGCCAGCCCGCGGTGCGCGAGCAGTTGGAGATATTCATCCCCGCGGCCCGCGCCCGCGGTGAGGCACTCGACCACCTGCTGATCTTCGGCCCGCCGGGCCTCGGCAAGACCACCCTGGCGCACATCATCGCCAACGAGATGGGCGTGGCCCTGCGCCAGACCTCCGGCCCGGTGCTCGAGCGTCCGGGGGATCTCGCCGCCCTGCTCACCAACCTTGAGCAGGGTGACGTGCTGTTCATCGACGAGATCCACCGCCTCTCGCCCGTGGTCGAGGAGATCCTCTACCCGGCGATGGAGGACTACCAGATCGACATCATGATCGGCGAGGGGCCGGCGGCGCGCTCGATCAAGCTCGACCTGCCGCCCTTCACCCTGATTGGTGCCACCACCCGCGCAGGCATGCTCACCAACCCGCTGCGCGATCGGTTCGGCATCATCCAGCGCCTGGAGTTCTACGGGGTGGAGGACCTCTCCACCATCGTGCGCCGTTCCGCGCGCCTGCTCGGCGTGGCGATGGAGGAGGCGGGCGCGGTCGAGATCGCCCGCCGCGCGCGCGGCACCCCGCGCATTGCCAACCGCCTGCTGCGCCGGGTGCGCGACTATGCCGAGGTCAAGGCCGGTGGGGTGGTCACCGCCGAGGTGGCGGATGCCGCCCTGAACATGCTCAAGGTCGATGCCCTGGGGCTCGACCACCAGGACCACCGCCTGCTACGCACCCTGATGGAGAAGTTCGACGGCGGGCCGGCCGGGCTCGACAACCTTGCCGCCGCCATTGGCGAGGCGCGCGACACCATCGAGGACGTGCTGGAGCCCTATCTGATCCAGCAGGGCTTCATCCTCCGCACCCCGCGCGGGCGGATGGCCACCCCGCTCGCCTACCGTCACTTCGGCCTCAAGCCGCCGACGCGCACGGAGGTCATCCAGGCCGAGTTCCAGGATTTCGCCGCAGATGAGTGAATTTGTCTGGCCGGTGCGGGTCTACTACGAGGACACCGACGCCGGTGGTGTGGTGTTCTACGCCAACTACCTGAAGTTTTTCGAGCGCGCGCGCACCGAAATGTTGCGTGCCCGTGGCGTCTCGCAGCAGGAACTGCTTGAAAATAAAGGTCTTGTGTTTGTGGTCCGCCGCGTGCATGTAGAATATCGCCAGTCCGCTCGGCTGGACGATCTGCTCGAGATCAGCGCGCGTCCAAGGCTTGCGGGCCGGGCGCGCCTGGTGTTCGAGCAGGAGGCCCGCCGCGCCTCGGACCGGAACGTCCTGTGCCGCGGCGAGGCCGAAATCGTCTGCGTGACCGCTGACGGCTTCCGGCCCCAGCCCTTACCCCCATGTATCCTGGAGATCCTACCGTCGTGACTACGGCGCCTGACATGTCCATCATCGGCCTGATTGCCGGCGCAAGCCCCTTGGTGCAGGGCGTCATGCTGCTCCTGCTGATGGCCTCCATCGTCTCGTGGATGATCATCTTCCACAAGCACGCCCAGATGAAGCGCGCCCGTACCGAGATCGACGCCTTCGAGGAACGCTTCTGGTCCGGTGTGAACCTCTCCGAGTTCTACAACGCCCTGACCCGCGATGACCGCCCGCGCACCGGCATGGCCGCCATGTTCGAGGCGGGGTTCCGCGAGTTCGCCCGCCTGCGCCGCCAGGATGCCAGCCATGACCCGGCCCTGCTGCTCGAGGGGGCGCAGCGCGGGATGAAGGTGGCTATGACCCGCGAGATGGACCGTCTGGAGGAGCACCTGCCGGTGCTCGCCACCATCGGCTCCATCAGCCCCTATGTCGGCCTGTTCGGTACCGTGTGGGGGATCATGAGCTCCTTCATGGGCCTGGCGAATGCGGGCAACACCACCCTGCAGGCGGTCGCGCCGGGGATTGCCGAGGCCCTGATCGCCACTGCCATGGGCCTGTTCGCCGCCATTCCGGCGGTGGTGGCCTACAACCGTTACAGCAATGACGCGGACCGCCTGTTCAACCGCATGGAAGGTTTCCAGGAGGAGTTCCTGAGCCTCCTGCACCGGCAGGGCGCCGCGCGCCCGGCGGCCTGAGATGGGTGCCTCCGTCAGTCCGGGGCGCGGCCGTCGTGGCCGCCGCTCGGTGGCCGAGATCAACGTCGTCCCCTACATCGACGTCATGCTGGTGCTGCTCATCATCTTCATGGTGACGGCGCCGATGCTGCAGCAGGGGATCGAGGTCGAGACGCCCAAGACCGCCTCCGAGACCCTGTCGAGCAAGAAAGAACCGCCGGTGGTGGTCAGCGTGGACAAGGAGGGGGTGTTCTATTTGAACATTGCCGACAATCCGAATGCCGCCATGCAGCCCGAGCTGATTCAGGCGCGCATCGCGGCCTACCGCAAACTCAAGCCCGAGGTGCCCGTGTTGGTCAAAGGGGATGCCAGTGTGCCCTATCAGAAGGTCATCGAGGCCATGGCCCTGGTCAAGAACGCCGGGATCGACAAGGTCGGGCTGGTGACCGAATCGCCGGCCAAAGGTAAGTGATCCATGCTCGCCGCGATCAAGCGCATGCCGCGCGCCCTGGCCATCTCGATCCTGCTGCATCTTCTGATCCTGGCCATCGTGCTGATCTCGTTCAATTGGACGCATGAGGCCGAAAGCACCCCGGCCGCCTCGGGCGAGCCCGAACCGATCCAGGCGACCATGGTGGATGCCGCCACCATCGAGGCCGAGATGAACAAACTCAAGGCCGCCGAAGAGGCGCGCGAACGGGCCGAACGGCAGCGTCTGACCGAGATCGAGCGCAAGCAGATGGATGTCCAGCGCAAGGCCGAGGAGGCCGAGCGCCGGCAGCAGGAGGTGCAGCGTCAGGCAGCCGAGGCGGAGCGCCGCCAGCTCGAGGCCCAGCGCAAGGCGGCGGAGGCCGAGGCCAAGGCCCGCGAGCAGGCCGAGATTGCCCTGCGCAAGCAGAAAGAGGCAGAGGCGCAGGCCAAGGCGCTCGAGGAGGCCAAGCGCAAGGCCGCCGAGGAGGCGAAGCTGCAAGAACAGAAGCGCCTGGCTGAGGCCGAGGCCGCGAAGAAGGCCGAGGCGGCCAAGGCCCAGGAGGATGCCAAGCGCAAGATCGAAGCAGAGGCCAAGGCGAAAGCCGAGGCGCAGGCCAAGGCTCAGGAGGAGGCCAAACGCAAGGCGGAACTCGAGGCCAAGGCGAAGGCCGAGGCGGAAGCGGCGCTCAAGGCCAAGGCGCAGGAGGAGGCGGCCGCACGGCAGAAGGCCGAGGCCGAGGCCCGGCGCAAGGCCGAACTCGCCGCCCAGCTCGCTGCTGAGGAGAATGCGGCCGCCAATGCCGCGAACGTCCGTCGCCTGGCGGGCCTGAAGGATCAGTACATCGCCGCGATTCGCGCCAAGGTTGAGCGCAACTGGCTCAAGCCGCCCTCCGCCATGCCGGGGATGAGCTGCAAGGTACGCGTCATCCAGATGCCGGGCGGCATGGTGATGGACGTGCGCGTGGAGCAGTGCACCGGCGATGAACTCTTCAAGCGCTCGGTGATCAACGCGGTGGAGAAATCCAGCCCGCTGCCGCCGCCACCCGATCCCGCCCTGTTCGAGCGCGAACTGGACTTTACCTTCAAACCTGAATGACCCCCGCCGAGGTCCGTGCCATGACCCGACCCATCCTCAAGCTTTTGGCCCTGTTGGCCGTCCTGTTCGCTGCCCTGCCGGCGCGCGCGGCCCTGCAGATCGACATCACCCAGGGTACCGACGGCACCATCCCCATCGCCGTGGTGCCCTTTGGCGGCGGTGCGCCTGAGGACGTCGCCCAGATCGTCAGCAACGACCTCGCCCGCAGTGGTCAGTTCAATACCCTGGCCCCCACCGCCATGCCCGAGCTGCCGATCGACCCGCAGCAGGTCAACTTCGGCACCTGGCGCGCGGCCAAGCGCGACTACGTGGTGGTCGGTCGTGTCCGCCCCGACGGCGCGGGGTATGCCATCGAGTTCTACCTGCTCGACGTCAGCAAGGGCGGGCAGCTCACCGCCATGAGCGTTGCGGCCAGTCGGGCCGAACTGCGCATGGGGGCGCACCGCGTGGCTGACATCATCTACGAGGCCATCCTCGGCATCAAAGGCGCCTTCGCCACCCGCATTGCCTATGTCACCGAGTCCGGCGTGGCGCCCTATCGCACCTACGGGCTCGAGGTGGCGGACAGTGATGGCTTCAATCCGCAGACCGTGCTCGAGTCCCGCGAGCCCATCATGTCCCCTGCCTGGTCGCCGGATGGCCGCCGGCTCGCCTACGTCTCATTCGAAACCCGCCGTGCGGCGATCTACGTGCAGGACCTCTACACCGGCCGCCGTGAGCGCGTGGCCAGCTTCCCTGGCATCAATGGCTCGCCGAGCTGGTCGCCGGATGGCGGCCGTCTGGCCCTGACCCTTTCCAAGGACGGCAACCCCGAGGTCTATGTCCTGGATCTCGCCACCCGTCAGGTCCAGCGCGTGACCAACAGCAGTGCCATCGATACCGAGGCCACCTGGCTGCCGGATGGCAGCGGGCTCGTGTTCACCTCCGACCGGGGTGGGCGTCCGCAGACCTACCAGGTGAGCGCGGATGGCGGTACACCCCGGCGCCTGACCTTCGATGGCGCCTACAACGCCCGCCCCTCCGTCTCTGCCGACGGTCGTTACCTGACCACCGTGCAGGGGTGTGGCGGAGGCTTCTGCATCGCCGTACTCGACCTCAAGACCGGTGCCTCGCGCGTACTCACCAAGGGGCCCATGGACGAGGCGCCGAGCTTCGCGCCTAACGGCGGTATGTTGCTGTACGCGGCCAGCGAGGGCGGGCGCTCGGTGCTCAAGGTCGTGTCCGTCGAAGGACGGGCCAACACCCGTCTGAGCTTCCAGCAGGGCAAGGTGCGTGACCCGGCCTGGGGGCCGTTCCGTCAATGATTCGGGAGCATCGAGCCATGAAGACCACCCCAACGATCCTTTTTGCCTCCATGCTCGCCGCCGTGGCGGCCCCCCTGCACGCCGCACAACCGGAGTGGCGCAGTTGGGGTGGGGGCGACCCCGCGGTCGCGCCGCGCAGCGCCGATGGCGCGGCGCAGGCGGCGGCGCCCACCGCTACCCCATCCCAGACCATCATCAACGAGCTCATGCAGCGCCAGCAGCAGCTCCAGGTCGAGGTGCGCGAGTTGCGTGACCTGGTCGAGCGGCAGGGCTACGAGATCGAACAGCTGCGCAAGGCGAACAAGGACAGCTACGCAGATACGGATCGCAGGCTGCGCGCCCTTGAACAGCCGCCCGCCCCCGTCCCCCCCCAGGCCGAGGCGCCCGCGGCTCCAGTCCCCCCAGTGGTTCCGCCCGCATCCGCCGCGCCGGCCCCGGCGCCTGCCGGCAATGAGCAGGCTGCCTATGATCAGGCCTTCGCCCTGCTCAAGGAGGGTAAGTACGAGCAGGCGATCAAAGCCTTTGACGCCTTCGTCAAGGCCCATCCATCCAGTCCCCAGGTGCCGAACGCCCAGTACTGGTCCGGTGAGGCCCGCTATGTCCAGGGGGATCTGAAGGGGGCGATGCAGCAGTTCGAACTGGTGGTGAAGGGGGCGCCGGCCCATCCCAAGGTGCCGGACGCACTCCTCAAGATCGGCTATCTCTTCTACGACCAGAAAAATTACGCCAAGGCACGCGAAACCCTGAACAAGGTGAAAGAGCAGTTCCCCGGCTCCCAGGCTGCGAACCTTGCGGACCAGCGCCTCAAGCGTATGCAGCAGGAAGGCGTCTGAGGCCGTGGAGCGCATCATCGAAGAGGGCAACGAGACCCTGCGCATCAGCGAGATCTTCTATTCGCTCCAGGGTGAATCGAGCCGGGTCGGGCTGCCCACGGTGTTCGTGCGCCTGACCGGCTGCCCGCTGCGCTGTGTCTACTGTGACACGGCTTATGCCTTCGCCGGCGGCGAGACTTGGAGCCTTGAGGCCATCCTGGCCGAGGTCGCGCGCCACAAGACCCCGTACGTCTGCGTGACCGGCGGTGAACCCCTGGCGCAGAAGCGCAGCCTCACCCTGCTCACGGCGTTGTGCGATGCCGGCTACAGTGTCAGTCTGGAAACCAGCGGCGCCTTCGATATTGCCGGGGTCGATGCGCGAGTCAGTCGCATCATGGACCTGAAGACGCCCGCCTCCGGCGAGGAGGGGCGCAACCTCTACGCCAATATCCCGCACCTCAAGGCGAGTGACGAGGTCAAATTCGTCATCGCCGACCGGGCGGACTACGCATGGTCGGTGGCCAAGCTCAAGGAATACGACCTCCCCTCCCGCTGTCAGATCCTGTTCTCGGCGGTGAATGGCCGCCTCGCCCCGGGGCAGCTGGCCGACTGGATCCTCGAGGATCACCTCCCGGTGCGTCTGCAGGTCCAGCTGCACAAGATCCTGTGGGCGGAGGCCCGCGGTCGATGAAGGATGGCGTGCGCCGCGCTGTGGTCCTCGTCTCGGGTGGACTCGATTCCGCCACCGTGCTGGCCATCGCACGGGCCGAGGGTTATGCGTGTTATGCCCTCAGCGTGGAATACGGCCAGCGTCACAGATCGGAACTCGAGGCCGCGCGCAAGGTGGCAAGCAGCCTGGGGGCGCAGGAACACCGTGTCGTCCGGGTGGATCTGGGCGGCATGGGTGGCTCGGCCCTGACCGACCCTGCCATCCCGGTTCCCGAGGAAGAGGGCACGGGCATTCCCGTGACCTACGTACCCGCCCGCAACACCATCATGCTCTCCATCGCCCTCGGCTGGGCCGAGGTGCTGGGGGCGCAGGACATCTTCGTCGGTGTCAACGCGGTCGACTATTCTGGCTATCCCGACTGTCGCCCGGAATTCATCCGGGCCTTCGAGCAGTTGGCCAATGTCGCCACCAAGGCGGGCATCGAAGGGCGCGCGTTCTCCATCCATGCTCCGCTGATGCACATGAACAAGGCCGAGATCATCGCTCGGGGCACGGCGCTCGGGGTGGATTATGCCCAGACGATCAGCTGCTACCAGGCCGACGAAGCCGGGCGTGCCTGCGGGCGCTGCGACTCGTGCAGGCTGCGTGCCGCGGGCTTTGCGGCGGCCGGTCTCCCTGACCCTACGCGCTACGTCAAAAAAAATTCATGAGGGGGCTTGCGCAGCGGAAAAGCCTCCGTATAATGCGCATCTCGGTTGGGTCGTTAGCTCAGTCGGTAGAGCAGTTGGCTTTTAACCAATTGGTCGTAGGTTCGAATCCTACACGACCCACCAAAAAGATTTCGCCGGCTT